>CAMQCZ010000043.1 GCA_946999385.1 uncultured Lachnoanaerobaculum sp. | reverse complement strand
CTGCACCATTTTCACCCACTATACACAAATAATCACCTTTTACTATCTCAAAATTAATATCCGAGCTTACAATCGTTTGCTCATATCCTACACTAAGATTTGTAGCCTTGATATAAATCATATATTCTCCATTCTAATTAAGAGCTTTTTTTAATACATCCAAATTGCTCTCCATTATTGATAGATATGTAACTCCTGATTCAACATCTTTAGATGTTACTGATTGCATAGAATTCAAAACCATTATATCTTCATTTTTATCCTTTGTATTATCAATAATTGTTTTTGCTATCTTACCATCAGAATTTTCAATAGTTAATACATTTTTTAAATTTAATTCATCTACCTTATTAGCTAGGAATATAACTGTATTAAAACTTGCTTCAGTTTCTGCACTACATCCTACAAAAGCTGCATAATATTTCAAGCCATAATCATCAACTAAATATCTAAATGGGAATCTATCTCCAAATAATAAAGTATTATTTTTAGCACTTTTAACTGTATTTTCATATTCCTTATCCAGATTATCTAATTTTTCTATATAATTTTTTGCATTTTCTTCATATTTACTTGAATTGTCCTTATCTATATCAGCTAAAGCTTTTTCTATAGCATCAACATATATACCTGCATTTTTTAGAGAAAGCCAAACATGCTCATCTATTTCTTCTTCGCCCTCTTCGTGATCATGGTCATGATCGTGATCTTTTGCTTCGCCTTCTTCATGATCGTGTTCCTTTGCTTCTCCCTCTTCACTATCATGATCCTTTGCTTCACCTTCTTCATGCTCATGCTCATCATCCTGCATTCCTTCAACCATTTCTTCAGTTTTTGCAGCATCTCCCAAGGTTTCAACTAAATTTATTACTTTCATATTTTTATTTTTAGCACTCTTTATAGCATCATTAACCCATCCATCACTTTCACCACCAACATATATAAATAAATCACATTCAGATATTTTAGCAATATCATCTGCTGTTGGTTGATAACTATGTAAATCTGTACCCTTATCTAATAAAAGTGTTAAATCATAATTTTCTTTTTGATCCCCTATAACCTCTTTTGCCCAATCATATGATGGAAAAATAGTAGATACAACTTTTAATTTTTTTGTTTCAGTCTTTTCATCAGTCTTATTTGACTCCACTGTTGATTCTGCCTTTTCAGTTTTAGCTGAACAGGCACTAATAGCTCCAACTCCCAAAGTAGCCACCAATGAATAAGTTAAAATCTTGTTTATTTTCATAAAACCCTCCAATATTATATAAATAATTTAGTTTACCTAATTATTATTTGTATAACAATTTTCACAAAGTCCTTGTAATATAGAATTTTCACAATCTATATAAAACCCACAATCAGTATTCAAATATTTCTTCAGCTTAATCATAAAATCATCATCTAAATGAAAAATTTTCCCACATTTATTACATTGTATATGTAAATGATTGTTACAATTTGCACCTGGCTCATGATATTGATATACACAAAAATCCTCTTTATTATTTTTAAATTTTAATAAAGTATCATTTTCTAATAATTTATCTATATTTCTATATATAGTAGTTAAATTTATATTAATATCTTTAGAAAGTAAATATTCTTGAATATCAGCAACACTGAAACGTCTTTGCTTATTTTTCTTTATATATTCTAAAATATAATCTTTTGATTTAGTTTTATATTCCCTTTGCATAAGCCTCTCCTCTAGCTTTGAAAATAATATATTTTACCATCAAGTTTTATGGATACATAATTTATTTTATCACAAATTTGATAATATAAATACCTCATATGTTTTTAATAATTAAAATATCATATTTACTTAATACAAAACTAAAATTAATTTATCTACTATAATTTGCAAACTAGTTGCAATTTTAATTCTTAATTAACCTTTTGTCAATATAATTTGCAATAGATTTGCATTTTAGTAACATTTAATAGTAAGTATAAATATAACTTTTTTTAATTATATTGTATTTACTATTAAGCTTTAGTATAAATCAGGATTTTTATCTATTTTTCATTCAAAAAACTTTTTAATTCCTTATAATTAACAAGCTTTTTACTACTTATTATTTGAATATATTATTTTATTACATAATAAAAATATTAAAAAAGAGTTTTAAAGCTTAAACTTTAAAACTCTTTTTTCTCTGAGACACCCGGGACTCGAACCCGGGACAACTTGATTAAAAGTCAAGTGCTCTACCGCCTGAGCTAGTATCCCATATTATATTTACAACTGCCTTGGACCGGAATCGAACCAGTGACACGAGGATTTTCAGTCCTCTGCTCTACCAACTGAGCTACCAAGGCATATTGCGGGGATAGGATTTGAACCTATGACCTCCGGGTTATGAGCCCGACGAGCTTCCAGACTGCTCTACCCCGCGATATTTATACTAAGTGGGGGAAGATGGATTCGAACCACCGAAGGCAATGCCAGCAGATTTACAGTCTGTCCCTTTTGGCCACTCAGGAATTCCCCCATTTATAAATGTTACTCTAAGTAACAAAGCCGATAATCGGACTCGAACCGATAACCTGCTGATTACAAATCAGCTGCTCTGCCAATTGAGCCATATCGGCATATTCAAAATATGCTAGATACAAAATGGGAACAATAGGGCTCGAACCTATGACCCCCTGCTTGTAAGGCA
>CAMQCZ010000042.1 GCA_946999385.1 uncultured Lachnoanaerobaculum sp. | reverse complement strand
ATACGATTACACCTGACGGATATAGAGTAAATGAAAAAGGTGAGTGGGTGAAGTAGTAATATATAATAAGTATTAATATTCTATGCAAAATTATAAATAAGGTGTCTATATACTACATATTTTTATAGTATATAGACACCTTATTATTTGAAAGTTTTAAAATAAATTAATTTAGAAAAAATGAAATAAAAAAAAGACATCAGACACTAAATTCCTTTCATTTTGGTTTTCTCAACATTTACGATAACATATTTCTTGTCCGCTCTTTTTTCATTTCATTTTTGACACCTTATTATAAATTAATACTTGCTAAAAAAAATATTTTATATTATACTAAATTGGTTAATTAGAAAACACTTTCAGTAGATTTAAAAGAGGTGCCATATTGGAGCTTTTATTTGACTGAAAGGAAGTAAAACCGAAGGAGAAAAAGAATGAACGTTATTTCAATGAAACAGTTACTTGAGGCAGGTGTACATTTTGGACATCAAACAAGAAGATGGAATCCAAAAATGGCACCATATATTTATGCTGAAAGAAATGGCATACATATCATAGATTTACAAAAAAGTGTAGGCATGGTAGATGCAGCTTATAATGCTATAGCAAAAATCGTAGCAGACGGTGGCAAAATATTATTCGTGGGAACAAAAAAACAAGCACAGGATGCGATAAAAGAAGAAGCTGTAAGATGCGGTATGTTTTATGTTAATGAAAGATGGCTTGGCGGTATGCTTACCAATTTCAAGACTATTCAATCAAGAGTTAAGAGATTAAAAAAGATTGAAGAGATGAGTCAAGACGGAACATTTGATGTTTTACCAAAAAAAGAAGTTATTGAGCTTAGAAAAGAATGGGACAAATTAGAAAAAAATATCGGTGGTATTAAAAATATGCAGGAAATTCCTGATGCTATATTCATAGTAGATCCTAAAAAAGAAAGAATATGCGTACAAGAGGCACATTCTCTCGGTATACCTCTTATAGGAATTTGTGATACAAATTGCGATCCTGATGAAGTTGATTATTTAATTCCAGGAAATGATGATGCTATTCGTGCTGTAAAATTAATTGTCGGAAGAATGGCTGATGCGGTTTTAGAAGCTAATCAAGGTGCGATTTCAGAAGATAGTGTAGAATTTGCCGAGGAAGCTACACAAGCTGAAGAATTTACAGAAGAAGCTATACAAGAGTAAGTTATGAATTAAGATAAATTTTAACAATAGGAGGATTACACATGGCAGCGATAACGGCAGCAATGGTAAAAGAACTTAGAGAAGCTACAGGAGCAGGTATGATGGATTGTAAAAAGGCATTGACTGCTACTGAAGGCGATTTTGATAAGGCTGTAGACTTTTTACGTGAGAAGGGTCTTGCAGGAGCACAAAAGAAAGCAGGAAGAATAGCGGCTGAAGGAGTGGTAGAAGCCTTAGTCAGTGATGACTTACAAAAGGCTGTGCTTGTAGAGGTTAATGCTGAAACTGATTTTGTTGCAAAAAATGAAAAGTTCAAGACTTATGTTAAGGAAGTTGCAGCTCAAGCCCTGAGTACAAATGCTACTGATATGGAAGCATTTTTAGGACAGGAGTGGGATTTGGATAAGAGCTTGACAGTTGCACAAAAATTGTCAAGTATGATAAGTATCATAGGTGAAAATATGAGCATCAGACGTTTTGAAAAAGTAGAAGCTCAAAACGGTTTTGTTGTAAGCTATATTCATGGTGGTGGAAAGATAGGCGTTCTTATAAATCTTGAATCAGATGTTATTAATGATAATATTAAAGAGATGGCACACAATGTAGCTATGCAGGTTGCGGCATTAAAGCCTATTTATACTTCAGATAAAGAAGTTGATAAAGACTATATCGAAAAAGAAAAAGAAATTTTAAGGGCACAGATAAAAAATGATCCTAAGGAATCAAAGAAGCCTGAAAATGTTATAGAAGGAATGATAAATGGTCGTATAAAGAAGGAATTAAAAGAAATTTGTTTATTAGATCAAGCTTATGTAAAGGCGGCGGATGGTAAGCAATCAGTTGAAGCTTATGTAGCTGAGGTTGCAAAAGCAAACAATGCTAAAATATCCATTAAGTCATTTTTACGTTTTGAAACAGGCGAAGGCTTAGAAAAGAAAAATGAAGATTTTGCAAGTGAAGTTGCAAAGCAAATGTCAAATTCATAATAAAATAAAGGCTGATTTCTATATATAGGAATCAGCTTTTTTTATTGCTTTTTATAGATAAATGTTATAAAATTTTTCATAGACTAAGCTTATAGATTTACTTATTTAGAAAGGGAAAATATGCAAATTGTTGATATGCATTGTGATACAATAGCGAGAATTTACGAAGAAGCTCTTAAAAAAAATATAGTTGAATTAAGAAAAAATAATTTTCAAATTGATTTGATGAGGATGAAAAAGGCTGACTATCTTTTACAAAATTTTGCCTGCTTTATAAATCTTTCAGATATCTCCAAGCCTTTTGAACATACAAATCATTTGATAGATATATTTGATAGAGAAATAGAAAAAAATAATGATTTGATTGGCAAGGTGAGCTGCTATAGCGACATAGAAGAAAATATTCATAATAATAAGATGAGTGCTTTGCTTACAATAGAAGAAGGAGAAGCTTGTGAAGGAAGCATAGAAAAGCTGGAACATTTTTATAAAAGAGGTGTCAGAATGATGACCATTACTTGGAATTATGAAAATAGTCTTGCTTATCCAAATAAAAAAGTTCTTGATAAAAATAATAAGCTTTTAAGAGTAGAGCCGGATTTTGAAAATGGTTTAAAGAAAAAGGGCTTTGAATTTATAGAAAGAATGCAGGAACTTGGAATGATTATTGATATATCGCATTTGAATGATGCAGGCATATCGGATATATTGGCAAATACAAAGTTGCCATTTGTTGCAAGCCATAGTAATGCAAGAGCAATATGCACTCATCCACGTAATTTGACTGATGAGAACATAAAAAAGATGGCAAATAGAGCTTGTGTTGCAGGCTTAAATTATTATTCCTCTTTTTTGAGAGATTTCAAATCTGATGAGACAGCTTTTTCCTATATAGATGATTGTGCAAGACAAATTATATATATGTTGGATAAGGGAGGAGAAGATTTTGTAGGTCTTGGATCTGATTATGATGGAATTGATGATAAATTGGAATGGAAGGATTGTGGCGGTACATTAAAAATAATAGATGCATTACATAAAAAGGGAATAAGTCAAAGAGTTATAGATAAAATAACTCATCAAAATGTTTTAAATTTATACAAAGAAATATTCAAAAACTAAGCTAAGATGGAGGAAATAATGAAAATTGCAGTAGTAACAGATACAAATAGTGGTATGAATGAAAGTGAAGGAAAAGCCCTAGGAATTCATATTTTACCTATGCCTTTTACCATAGATGGAAAAGAATATTTAGAAAATTTTAATTTGTCAAAAGAAGAATTTTATCAAAGGCAGGAAAATGGGAGCGATATATTTACATCTCAGCCTGCACCTATGACTATTTGCAATTTATGGAGCGAATTATTAAAAGAAAATGATGTTATAATACATATTCCTATGTCATCAGGACTTTCCTCATCTTGTGATACAGCTATGATGCTTTCAAAAGAAGATGAATTTGATAATAAGGTTTATGTTGTAAATAATCAAAGAATATCAATAACACAAAGAAGCTCGGCAATAGAAGCAAGAAATATGGCTGATAAAGGATATAAGCCTTGTGAAATAGTAAAATATTTAGAGGATACTAAAAAAGATTCTACTATATATTTGACAGTTCCGACCCTGAAATATTTAAAAAAAGGTGGGCGTATTACCAAAACAGCGGCGGCACTTGGTACACTTTTAAAAATCAAACCTGTTTTAACTATACAGGGTGAAAAAATAGATTCCTATGCTAAAGCAAGGACGATGAAACAGGCAAAGTCTATGATGATAGCGGCTATAAAAAAAGATTTACAAGAAAGATTTGATGATATAAGTGGAAATAAATCCTCTATATATGTGGCACATAGCAATGATAAAGAAGCCGCACTTGAGTTTATTGATGAGATAAAGGAGGCATTTAAGGATTATGACAGGCAAATAAAAGCATATGATTTATCACTATCCGTTGCTACTCATGTAGGCTCAGGCACACTTGCAGTAGGTGCAGTAAAAAGAAGTGAGTATTTAGGAGATAATTAGTGAAGATAAAAAAAATAAATATATTTCCTATAAATTTTCAATTTATATTGCTACTCA
>CAMQCZ010000041.1 GCA_946999385.1 uncultured Lachnoanaerobaculum sp. | reverse complement strand
TTGTACAATAGAGATTGCAGCTTTTAATGAGTTTTCTAATTTTATTACAAATTCTGAGTTCAATACATACTATAGCCATATTATATTTGATACAGCACCTACAGGTCATACCATTAGAATGTTACAGCTTCCTTCTGCTTGGACTAATTTTATCAGTGAAAGTACGCATGGAGCATCCTGTTTAGGACAGTTATCAGGATTAGAGGATAAAAAAGAAACTTATAAAAAGGCAGTTGAGAATTTATCAGATAAGAGTTTGACAACATTAGTATTAGTTGCAAGACCTGATAAAACACCACTTAATGAGGTAGCCAGAGCATCAAAGGAGCTATCTGAGATTGGAGTAAAAAATCAAATATTAGTGATTAATGGTGTCTTAGAAAATTATGATGATGACTTATCTGAAAGTATATTTAAAAAACAAAAGTTAGCCCTTGAAAATATGCCGGATATGTTAACTGAGTTTGATACCTATACAATTGCCTTGAGATCATATAACATTACCGGAATTGACTCTATAAGAAATTTCCTTAAGAAAGATCAGATAAATGAACAAAAAGTGGAAGTAAAAGGCAAACTCTTTAATTTAGATGATGTTGTTAGTGATCTTGTAAAAAATAATAGAAAAGTAATCTTTACTATGGGCAAGGGCGGTGTAGGAAAGACTACTATTGCATCTTCTGTTGCCATCAAGCTAAGCAAACTTGGTAAAAAGGTACATCTAGCTACAACAGATCCTGCTGACCATATAAAATTTATGATAGATAGTTCAAGTGGAATATCTATGAGTCATATTGATGAAAAAGAAGAATTAAAAAAATATCAAGATGAAGTACTTGAAAATGTAAGAAAAACAATGAGTGAGGATGATGTAGCTTACATTGAAGAAGATTTAAGGTCCCCATGTACACAGGAAATAGCTGTATTTAGAGCTTTTGCAGAGCTCGTGGAAAAAGCAGATGATGAAATAGTTGTTATTGATACTGCTCCTACGGGTCATACATTGTTGTTGTTAGACTCAACTTTAAGTTATCATCAAGAAGTTCAAAGAACACAAGGACAGATACCTGAATATATAAAAAACTTGTTACCTAGATTAAGAGGAGCGGAAACAGAAGTATTAATCGTTAGCTTGGCGGAGGATACACCATTTTATGAGGCATATAGATTAGAAGAAGATCTAACAAGGGCATCAATTCATACAAATTGGTGGATTGTTAATTCATCCTTGTATAAAGCAAATCCTAGTAATAAGATGTTATCTGCTAAAGCAAATGAAGAAGTTAAGTGGATTAACAAGATATTAGATCATACTTCAGGAAAACTAGCCGTTCTTGAATGGACAAAAGAAGACCTTTGTGGTGATAAACTTTATCAGATATAGGAGAATAAATGAAGAAAACAAATGGAATTGGTTTTTTTGATAAAAACCTGACTTTTTGGGTGTTAATTTGTATGGTAATAGGCATACTTATTGGGAAATATTTTCCTGCTATTCCAGATTGGTTAGGAAAATTTGAATTCTACAACGTATCTATACCAACAACAATTTTACTTTGGATAATGATTTATCCAATGATGTTGAAAATTGATTTTAAGAGTATAAAAGACATAGGGAAAAATCCTAAAGGTCTATTTATTACATGGTTTGTAAATTGGATCATTAAGCCACTCACCATGTATTTAATTGCATCCTTATTTTTCTTTATTATTTATAAAGGATTTATTAATAAGGAATTGGCATCAGAATATTTGGCCGGGGCAGTTTTACTCGGAGCTGCACCATGCACCGCAATGGTGTTTGTATGGAGCAAGTTAACAAGAGGTGATAGTGCTTATACCTTAGTACAGGTAGCTAGTAACGACTTAATTATTTTGATTGCATATATACCAATTGTGAGCTTTTTATTAAAGGTTGGAAATATAAATATTCCATGGGGAACACTTTTATTGTCCATTGTATTATTTATTGTTGTTCCTCTTATTTTAAGCATAATAACTAGAAATATAATCATTAAAAATAAAGGGGAGTACTACCTAAATAAAACTTTTATTCCTGCATTTGATAAATACACTATGATTGGATTATTGTTGACATTGATTATAATATTTTCATTTCAAGGACAGAAGATATTGGATCAGCCACTAAATATTATCCTTATTGCAATTCCTTTGATAATTCAAACTTTGTTTATATTTTCAATAACATTTTTTATGGCATATTTAGCAAAGCTACCATATTCAATTGCAGCTCCATGTAGCATGATTGGTGCATCTAACTTTTTTGAGTTATCAGTTGCAGTTTCTATATCTCTATTTGGGCTATTATCAGGAGCTACGTTAACAACTGTAGTAGGCGTTCTGGTTGAGGTTCCTGTTATGTTAGCCTTGGTAAAGATTTCCAATTCTATGGAAAATAAATTTAATCGTTGAATATGATTTGAAACTGCTAACAACAATCAGAAGCAGTTGAAATATGCCGTGCGATTGGTGATGAAATTATAGACAATATACCTTATGAAGATATTGTAAGTATGACCAAAGAATATATAGACTCTATTGGTGGATTTGAAAAGTTAGCCGAATAGGGTCTTTATAGCACTTGTTAGAAATACAAGGGCAAAGATAAGTTTGCGAAGTATAAGTATTCGCAAAACTCAACTTTTACGAATTATTATTTGTTATATACTTTGTTTATTAGATTTTTTATAGCTTTTTCAAACTTTACACCATACCAATGTGCTTCATCATCTAAAGTATTTTCTATACTTTCAAGTACAAAATCCATAGATATTTTTACAGATTCTTTTAAACCTTTATTATTCAAAAAACAGCCAATAAATGCTGATGCAAAAATATCACCGGTACCATTAAAAGTCTTATTTATAAATTTCCCTTCAACAAAATTCAAATTATTTTTATCTTTAATAGCTACCATAATCATATTATTATCAATATGAATCCCTTTTAATATTACCGTAGCAGATGTCAAGTTTTCAAGCTTTTTTAAAATATTTTCTATATAAGCTATATCATATCTATTTTGATATTCTATGCCTGTCAAAAAACAAGCTTCTGTAATATTAGGCAAAATTATATCTGCTTTTTTACAAAGCTTTTTAATTTCTTCAATGTAAGAAATATCAAAACCTTTATATAATTTTCCATTATCAGCCATAACAGGATCAATTATTTTTATAGCATTTTTATATAAAAGATTATCACAAATATTGCTTACATAGGAAATTTGTTTTTTATTACCTAAATAGGCTGAATATAAAATATCAAAGAAAATACCTTCTTTATACCAGTGATTTTTTATATCCATTATATAATCAGTTAAATCTATAAAAATATTATTTTTAAATCCACCTGTATGTGTACTAAGTATTGCAGAAGGTATTATATCAACTTCTATTCCACAAGCAGCTATTATTGGTAAAGCTACACTTAATGAGCATTTTCCAAAACAAGAAAGGTCTTGTATACTTAAAACTCGTTTATCTTTTATTTTTAAATTAGGCATTATAATTCTCCAAAAAATTATGTTTTTTACCATTACTTTTATAGGCAATAATAGTTTGTAAATTTACATTTTCAACACTTTTAAATATATTTTTTTCTATATATGGATTTTTAGAGGCAAGCTCCTTTATAAGCCTTTTTACTTCTCCACGCATAGAACCGGTATCAGTGCCTCCACAAGATACACAAGACTCTGTTAAGCGACAAGCACAAGCAATAAATTGTAAATCATTATACATTCTCCAATGTATAATATCCTTTTCTCTTATAAGATAAAGAGGTCTTATTAGTTGCATACCTTCAAAATTAGTGCTATGTAATTTAGGCATCATTGTTTGTATTTGTGCCCCATAAAGCATTCCCATAAGTATAGTTTCTATAACATCATCAAAATGATGCCCTAACGCAATTTTATTGCAACCTAATTCTTTTGCCTTAGCATATAAATGTCCTCTTCTCATTCTGGCACAAAGATAACATGGAGATTCTTCTATATCAGCTACAATATCAAAAATTTCTGATTTGAATACTTGTATAGGAATATTCATAAGTTTAGCATTATCAATTATAGTTTGATAATTAATATCATTGTATCCTGGATTCATAACTAAAAATACAAGTTCAAAATTTTTTTTGCCATGACGTTCTAATTCTTGAAAAAGCTTTGCCATAAGCATGGAGTCCTTACCACCTGAAATACATACTGCTATTTTATCATTTTCTTGTATAAGCTCATATTCATTTATGGCTTTTGTAAATTTTTTCCAGATTTCTTTCCTAAATTTTTTTATTATACTTTTTTCTATATACTTATTTTTTTCTTCTTTTTTATCTTCACTTTCAAAATATTCATTTAACTTTTTTTGTAAATATGCCCTATAACCATTTTCTATACTATATATTTCATATCCTTTTTCTTGATATTTAATTGCTAAATCATATGTTATTTCTCCATTATAGCATATTAAAAAAATAGGTATATTTTTAGATAAATTTATGATATTTTTTGAAAATTCTATTGCAGGAATATTAATGGAATTAGGATAAGAGCCTTTTTCAAAATCATCTCTTGTTCTAATATCTATTATATATTTTTCTCTTTCTTCTTTTTCTAAAGCTTCTATAGTTTTTGTTATCATTTTTACATCTGCTTTCTTACTATTTTATATTCATCATTATTTTTATAATACGGACAATCCTTATATTTGTGAGAAATAAAATTTGCCATTTCATCTTCATCTAAATCAGCTGTGCAAATATAATATTCAGCCTCATCATCATATATATAATTATTACAACTATCACATATATCCATAAATTCTCCTATTTTAATTATTTGCAAAATGTTTTATTTTTAGGCATTATTTTATCATATTTTCATATAATAATTTAAGAAATTTTATTTTGTAAATTTAATTTTTTTAATAACCTCAATGAATTCTTCATTATCTTGTGTATCTACAAAAATATTTATAATTTTTTCTACTATATCATCAGCCTTATATACACTGGTAGCTTTTCTTATGATTTCTACTGCTTCCTGTTCAGCCTTGTTTAATAATAAATCATCTCTTCTAGTACCACTTTTTAATATATCTATTGCAGGAAAAATTCTTCTTTCGGATAATTTTCTATCTAATACCAATTCCATATTTCCTGTACCTTTAAATTCCTCAAATACTACATCATCCATTCTTGAACCTGTATCTACTAATGCTGTTGCAAGAATTGTTAAGCTCCCCTTTTCTCTAAAATTTCTAGCAGCTCCAAAAAAACGTTTAGGCATATAAAGTGCTGTAGGATCTAAACCTCCTGATAAAGTTCTACCACTAGGTGCAACAATTAAATTATATGCTCTTGCAAGTCTTGTTATTGAATCCAATAATATAACAACCTCTTCCCCATGTTCCACTAATCTTTTTGCTCTCTCAATGACCATTTCAGAAACTCTTTTATGTCTTTCAGGTTGTTCATCAAAAGTAGAATAAATCACCTCTACCTTTGGACCTGTTATAGCTTCTTTTATGTCTGTAACCTCTTCAGGTCTTTCATCTATTAATAAAATAATTAAATGTATATCAGGATGATTTTTAGTAACTGCTTTTGCTATTTGTTTTAATAATGTTGTTTTTCCTGCTTTTGGTGGAGCTACTATCATACCTCTTTGCCCTTTTCCTATAGGTGATAGTAAATCTACAATTCTCATTGCCGTAGTAGTATTTTTTTTATCTAAGCTTAAATGTATACGTTCATTTGGATATATAGGTGTTAAATCTTCAAAATTATGACGTGAAATCGTAGTATTGCTTGGATATGAATTTACAGTATTTACATATAATAAAGCTGCAAATTTTTCATTGCTTGATTTTATTTTTTTTGCACCTGATATAACATCACCCGTTTTTAAATGAAATCGTTTAATTTGAGATGGTGCAACATAGACATCATCTGAACCCGGCAAAAAATTATCACTTCTAATAAATCCAAAACCATCAGGCATTATTTCTAATATACCGGTTGCTATTTCACCTGAATCCAATTCCTTATTTTCAGGATTTTGTTCATCAATAACATCCTGATTATCAAATGACTCTATATTTGTGCTTGAATTTATAATTTTATTTGTAGTTTTATTATTTGTAATTTTGTTTGTGCTTTCATTATTATTATTATTATTA
>CAMQCZ010000040.1 GCA_946999385.1 uncultured Lachnoanaerobaculum sp. | reverse complement strand
ATAATAAATTGGTATAATACTTGTATCAATTACCATATTCCTAAGATATGTTGCATAAAAAGTGTTAATATTATTATACCCAGCCAACATAAAAGCCCCATCAAAATAGGCTTAGTGCCCGTTTTTATAAGCTTTACAATATCAGCATGTAAGCCTATGGCAAGCATAGCTGTTACAATACAAAATTTTGATAATTCCTTTAAAGGCTTAAATACCTCTATCGGTATATTATAGCTGACTGCTACTGTAGTTATAAGAGCCGCAAGTATAAAATATAAAATAAAAAATGGAAAAACATGCTTTATAGAAACTTTTTTTCCCTTATCACCTGACTGCCTTGAGCTTAAAAATGCTAAAAATAATGTTATTGGAATAATAGCCAAGGTTCTGGTAAGCTTTACGGTTACAGCCTTATCAAGCGTTTGTGCCCCTAAATTATAAATATTGTCCCATGTTGTAGCTGCCGCCGTTACCGATGAGGTGTCATTAATAGCAGTTCCGGCAAAAATTCCGAAAGCCTCAGCCCCATGATTAAAGCCCAAAAAAGCTCCCAGACTTGGAAATATCAATGCCGCCAATACATTGAATAAAAATATAACGGATATTGCCTGTGCAACCTCTTCATCATCAGCATCTATAATAGGTGCTGTTGCAGCTATTGCAGAACCACCGCAAATCGAAGAACCTACTCCTACAAGTATTGATATATTTTTTGAAATATTCATAAGCTTAGATAAAATAAAAGCTATAAAAAGAGAAATAAAAATAGTTGAAGCTATAATAGGCAATGATTGTTTGCCCGTGTGCATAACTACATTTAAATCCATACCAAATCCAAGTAAAATGACTGCAAATTGTAATATTTTTTTTGATGTAAATCTAATTCCGCTGTCAAGGCTTTTCTTGTCTTTGTAAAAATGCCCTATCAGCATACCTGACAAAATAGCAATAACGGCTCCACCGACTATAGGAAATTTTTTTCCTATCAAATCACAAGGAATAGCAAGTAATATACAAAAAATTATCCCTTTAAAATTTGTTTTTAAAAAATTCATATCACCTCTATCTATGCACCTGCTCCGGCTCTTACTCCTGCTATTGTACCATCACATACAGATGTTGAAACCTGTCTTATAGCTTTTTCACGTATGTCTCCGACTGCATATACATTTTTTATTGTTGTTTCCATATTATCATCAGTTTTTATAAAACCATTTTCAAGCTCTAATTGTGTATACATTTGTGTATTTGGGACTATTCCTGCATATACAAATATACCACAAGCCTTATCCTCAATATTTTGAACACAATTATCCTTATTATTAAAGAAATCTATACTTTCTATTTCATTCTCTCCATATATAGCTTTAATTTCAATATTATTTTTTACTTCTATATTATCTTTTTTTGCTATCTTTTTCTTAAATTCATCTATACAGATAAGATTATCCTCCATATTTATAATTGTAACCTTTTTAGCAAAATTGGATAAATATAAAGCTTCCTTTATAGCTCCGTCTCCTCCTCCAATTACATATACATTCTTATTTTCATATTCCTTTGCCTGAGTGGCTGCATTGGTACAAAAGCCCTTATTAAGTAATTTTTCCTGATTTTTTATATGTAAATTTCTTGGAGAGGTTCCATTTGCAATAATTATCTTTTTTGCCTCATATATATTATTTTGTGTCTTTACTTTTTTAACCTCTCCTATCAAATCCACTTCCTTAACATCCTCATATATAACATTTAAGCCTATATCCTTAACCTGCTTTTCCAAACGAGCCGCAAACTCTTTACCACTTTCATTTGTAAGTGCTGATACATAATGTGTAACACTTGATACCTTTGCTATCAAACCGCCTATTTTATTTTTTTCAATAATCAAAACATCCTTACCACGGCTTGATGAATAAATTCCTGCACTGATTCCTGCAACACCTGCACCTATAATTATAATATCAAACATAGTTTCCTCCTTAATATAAAAATTAATTATACTTTTTGTCCAGCTATTATAGCACTTATTAATCATTATTTAAAATTATAAATATTGATAAATAAATAAAATTTTGTTATGATTAATTCTAAAGGAGAAATATAATGTTAGATTTTAGAAGCACAAGCTTTTTAACAGTTTGTAAATATATGAATTTTACTATCGCCGCCAAGCATCTGAACTTATCTCAGCCGGCAATTTCACAGCATATAAAATATTTAGAGGATAAGTATTCATGTACTTTATTTACTCGTGATAAAAAAAATATTGCTCTTACTGATGAAGGCAAATTATTATTTAAAAGCTTAAAATTAATGAGTAATGATGAAAAAAAAATAAAAGCCTTAATTGCAGAAAGCAAAAAAAATAAATATACAATAAATTTCGGTTTAACTATGACTATAGGAGAATATACCCTTTTAAATGAAATTATTAATTATGTAAAATCAAATAAGCATATTAATTTTAATATTTTTTATAAAAATACTCAGACTGTTTTAGAATATTTAGACAACGGATTACTTGATTTTGCTATAGTTGAAGGTCATCTAAATCAGGATAAATATAATATTATAAAATTTAAAACTGAGGATTTTGTCGGTGTATGCTCTTCAAAGCACATTTTTGCTAAAAAAATCCACAATATAAGCGACTTGTTACATGAAAGAATAATAATCCGAGAACCCGGCTCTGGTACTTTAGCTATGTTAAAAAATCTGCTGTCTATAAAAAATTTATCTATAAATGATTTTGAAAATTTTATTCAAATAGACAATATGCATACCTTGGTTGAATTAATAAAAAATGACTGTGGGATATCATTTTTATATAAATCTGCCATCCAGAATGAGGTAAATAAAAAATCAATTTCTATAATTAATTTAAATGATTTCGGATTTAAGCATGATTTCAATTTTGTTTTTAATAAAAATAGTGTGTTTTCAGATATATATCAAAATATGATAAAAGATTTTTTAAAGCTTTCTCACTAATATATAACAAATAAGCTGTTGCAAAATCAAAAATTTTGCAACAGCTTTCATTATTTATTTTATTTTTTATATTTTTTAAGCAGCAAAGCTACAATTAAATATAACGATGAATAATGAGAACCAAAGCCTCTCCCTGCGAGATATTGAGTATTACTTATTTCTCCACTTATAAAATGAATATAAGCATTTCTTCCATCTGCATAAATAGGTGCATTCCGCATAGCGGCGTTAGTTTTTTCATTGCTAAGCTTTATACCGTCTATAGTCAGACTTCCCTTGGTATAGATAGCAGTAGACATACGTTGTGTTATTCCTCATAAGTTCTTTTGCTCTCCATCAAATATAAAAGCATTATCTTCAGAATACAATTTCAGAATTGCTAATACAGTTTTAATTTTTTGCATAAATTTCCCTTTCATCCTATAATGCTGACTTCTATATAAAAAATAGATAGCAATAATCAACTAATATTTCTATTACCCTCCTGTCTTATTTTAAAATTAAAATATGCACCCAGCATACCTGCTTTATTTTGATTTTTTGCAAAAGCGATCTTTGTTTTTTGTGCTATATATGGGATAAGATATTTTTTTAGACTTTTTTCTATTTTTTCCTTCAAATAATCCTTTTGTGCCATGATTCCACCACCCAAAATAATAATCTCAGGATTTAAAAAATAACAAATATTGGCAAGACCTCTTCCTAAAATATCAGTCATTTCATCTATAGCCTGTATACAATCAACATCTCCCTTTTTTGCATTATCAAAAATATATTTTCCGTCTATATTTTCATCTTTTTTAATATTAGATACTTTTTTTACTAAAACACTTGTAGCTGCCAAATCTTGAAATTGACCCGGAAAAAAATTCATATATCCAATTTCTCCGGCACTTTGTAAAAATCCATGCAAAAGCTTACCATCTAAAATAATTCCCGCCCCTATACCGGTACCTATAGTCAGACAAATGCTTGTATTTGTATTTTTAGAGGCACCCTTATAAAACTCAGCCAAGGCTGCACATTTTACATCATTTTCAATTTCACAGGCAAGTCCCAAGCTTTTTTCTATAATGTCTTTGATACAAAGGCCCTTGTATTTTGGAATAAGCTCAGATGCATAAACTATTTTACCCTTTTGCGGATCTACCATGCCTGCACTTGAAATACAAATACCCTTTGCTCCATATTTTGAAATCAAAGGTTTTATAAGATATATTACTTTTTCTATTATTTTTTTACCACCTTCCTTTGCAGGTGTGGTGCTTTCGGAAGTAAATAAAAATTTTTGATTTTCATTTATAACTCCATATTTTATAGCTGTTCCGCCTATGTCTACACATATATATCTATTCATGCCCGACTCCTTAAATGCTTTTTTATATTATAACATATATAAATAAATAAGTAAGTTAATATGACAATTTATTTATCGACACTTCTAATATATAAAACAAAGGAATTAAAGATATATTGTATGTATTGTAAAAAATACATTTTTATATTATTATATTATTCTATTATCAGCTAATAAATTATAATAGAAAATATACTAAATAAAATTTTTTAATATTTAAAGCTTGTAGCTTATAATTGAAAGGAATAATTATGAAAAAGGGATTTTTAACCGGCTTATTATTATTCGGAATCTTTTTTGGTGCAGGAAACCTGATATTTCCACCGGATTTAGGTAAAAATGCAGGAGAAAATTTTAATTCTGCGATATTCGGTTTTATATTATCAGGCGTCGGTCTTACTATATTGACACTTATTGTAGGTACTTTAGATGATAGAGGATATAGATTTCATTTAAGTAGTAAAATATCCCCTCTTTTTGCCTTGCTTTTTTTGGTAGTCCTGTACCTGTCCATAGGTCCTTTTTTTGCTATTCCAAGAACCTGTGTAACCTCATTTTTGGTAGCCATAGAGCCTATATCAGGAAATAGCAGGGTGAATTTATTTATATATACTTTTATATATTTTTTATGTGCATATTTACTTGCACTTTTTCCATCAAGGCTTGTTGACAGTGTAGGCAAATTATTAACTCCAATTTTTATAATTTTAATTATTATACTCATTATTTTAGGACTGTTAAAATATAATAATATGGATATATTGCACTCTACAGCTAAATATTCAAGTAAAACAGCCTTCAGCTCAGGATTTTTAGATGGATATCTTACTCTTGATTCTATTGCTTCTATCGCCTTTAGTGTTATAGCAATAAATACCTTGAAAAAATTCAGCTTTTCTTCAAAAAAAGAATATATATTCAGTGTATACGTAGCAAATATTACAGCTCTTATATTATTTTCAATTCTATATTATGGTTTAGCTTGCCTAGGTAATAAATTTCCTGTTCCTGCTGAAATTTTAAATAATCCTGATATACATAACGGTGTATATATTATTACTCAAGCCTCAAAAAATATTTTTGGTGCTTATGGTCAAATATTTATCGGTATACTGGTTATTGTAACCTGCTTTACTACAACAGTTGGACTAATAGCTGCAAGTACACAATTTTTCTATGAAACCTTTCCTATAATTAATTATAAAATTTATTTAAGCTTTTTTACACTTATAAGTTTTATAATTACAAATATGGGACTTAATAATGTTATAGCAATATCCTTACCTGTACTTAATATATTATATCCACTATCTATTACTATTTTACTTATAGTTATACTTGATCATATTTTTAGTTTATCTAAAAATGGACCACGCTTTACGATTTATACAGTTTTAATCTTATCAATTCTGGATATAATTTCAAAAAGCTTTCATATAAAAGGCTTAATTTATATATTATCTTATATACCGCTTTATAATCAAGCCTTAGTATGGCTTATTCCTGCACTTATATTAATGACATTTTCCGTCCTTACAGGCTTTAAAAATAAGCAATAATATTATTTATTTTTATTATTTATCCTTTTATAATAAATTTATAACCGTTCATCTTTTTTAGATGGACTTTTTATTTTTTATAATATAAGCTTAAGATATGAAAGGAAAGGAAAGCTAATATGAATATAGAAATAATATGTAATGATTCAATAGCTGAAACTAAGGTAACAATTTATACCAACAAAATCAGTCAGGAAATAGAAAATTTAAGACAAACTATACTAAGCTCTTACTCAACACAGCTTGTAGCTTTTAAAGACGATTTTGCTTTTCCTATAGAATTTAAAGATATACTTAGAATTTATTCTGAGGATAAGGCAATATTTGTAGAAACAATTTCAGATAAATATAAG
>CAMQCZ010000039.1 GCA_946999385.1 uncultured Lachnoanaerobaculum sp. | reverse complement strand
AGGTATTCTGGCTCCCAGGCTTGTATATTTCTTACAATCTTTTAAAAAATCAACAATTTCTTCTAAATCTTCTTTTTCTTCATTTAATCCCGCAACATCCTTAAAGCCGACCTTGGTATTATCCTGTCTGGTTGCTCTACTTTTACCAAAATTCATAGCTTTAGGACCTGCTCCTACACCCCTTATCTGAATTATCAAAATAATTATAACTATTCCTTGAAGAAATAAAACTATAGGTATGGCATATCTTATAAGTATACCCTCCCTAGGTGCCTCAGACAAAGAATAATCTACACCTAGTTGACTAAGCTCATATGAGAATGTATTAATATTTGCCACATTATAAACAAAATCACTTTGTGTTTTATCTTTGTATATTATTTTAGCAACACCGCTTGGAAGATTACTATTTTGATCTATCAAAACCCTTTCTACTTCATCTTCTTTCAATTCTTGAAAAAATTCGTTTCTGCTATATTCCTTCTTATTGAACTTATTTGTATATAAAAATGCCAACCACAAACTAAGCATTAATAATATAAATATAATAAATCCTTTATTTTGTCCCTTATTCAATTTTAAGTATTATCCTCCTATTCAAATTCAACTACACCTATATATGGTAAGTTCCTATATTTTTGATCATAATCAAGACCATATCCTACCACAAATTCATCAGGAATTTCAAAACAGGTATAATCTACCTTCACCTCTTTTTCTACTCTTCTACTTGGCTTATCTAAAAGTGTACATATTTTTATATCTTTAGGATTTCTGGCATATAAAATTTCTTTTAAATGCTTTAAGGTCCTGCCTGAATCAATTATATCTTCAACTATTAATACATCCTTACCTTCTATACTTTCATCCAAATCCTTAATAATTTTTATTATCCCGCTTGATACTGTTTTTGCACCATAACTGGAAACACTCATAAAATCAACTGATACCGGTACAGTCAATCTTTTTGCCAACTCACACATAAAAAAAGCACCGCCCTTTAAAATACATATAAGATGTATATTTTTATCAGCATAATCCTTATTAATTTTACCTGCTATTTCAAATACTCTCTTATCAACCTCTTCTTCCGTTAGTAATACTCTTATACTGTGTTTCATTTTAATTTCCTTTCTTATATGTAATTTCCAAAATTTTTTTGGTATTTTTATTCACCTTATAAGCTTCACTTAACCTTTTCCCCACTATCCAGATAATATCATTTTTTATACATACTAGTGGAATTTCATCCCTACTATTCTTTTCGATTTTTTCATCTATCATAAATGCTTTTACACTTTTTTTACCATTTTTTATATAAATATAATCTCCGCTTTGACGAACTCTAAATGATAGTGGCTCTATTATTCTATCATAATCTATATATTTTGTGTATTTTAAATCCGGAATTTCAAAATCTTCAGACTCAAAAACTCTCAGACTGAATAATCCTGACAAATTTAAATTTTTATCAACAAAGACTTTTCTTTCATTTACCTGTATAATACTATTATAATTTTTATAAAGTTTCAAGTTATATGGCAAATTTAGACTTTTTCCGGTATCCATAAAAATTAATTCATCTATTTTTTCTATATGAACAAACTCTATATCTTTTAATTTTTTTAATATTTGAGCTAGAAAGCTACGTATAAAATAGGTTCTTAATATTTTCGCTTCATTTTTTAATTTTTCAAATTTAAATCCTACAAGCTTATTATCCTCATATATAAATAAATCTTCTTCCAATTTCTTAGCTTCAGCTACTATAAATTCATCAGCCTCTCCTATGAATTTTGCACCTCTGATTATATGATCTATGCTTGCAGCATTTATCTGCTCTGTAAAAATATTTATAATTTTATGCCTTATGATATTTCTTGTATAATCATCAGATAAATTTGTACTGTCAGTCCTATAATTTATATTCTTATCTTTTAATAAAATTTCTATATCACTTCTTTTGGTATCAAGTAAAGGTCTTATAATATTTTTTCTTTTCAAGGATATTCCGGCAAGTCCCTTTAAGCCCGAGCCTCTAAGTAAATTTAAAATTATAGTTTCTACATTATCATTTTTATTATGTGCTATTGCTATTTTAATATTTTTATTTCTTTTTTTCTCCAATGTTGTGGCTAAGTCGAAAAAATCAGCATACCGCTTTATTCTACCGGCTTCTTCAAGTGACAATGATTTTTCTTTTGCAAATTTTGGAATATTTTCCATATATATTTTATATTCTATATTTCTTTTCTTACAAAAGCTCTCTACAAAATTCAAATCCTCATCAGCCTCAAAGCCTCTTATGCCATGATGAATGTGGCAGGCATAAATACTTATACCAAGCATATCCTTTAATCTATCCAAAATATATAATAATGCTGTAGAATCAGCTCCTCCACTAAAACCTACAATAACCAAATCATCCGACTTTATTAATTTATTTAATATTATATAATTATATATTTCTTGTATTTTCTTATCCATAAATTTCCTATAATCTATACTTCAATTTATTCGTTAGGCTTTATTAAAATTTCATCCGGAAATACCAAACCTAATTTTTCTTTTGCAACTTCTATCTTATATTCATCAGTTTTTATATATATTTCTTTTTCATCCAATTCTTTTTTTCTATTTTCCTGTTTTTCCAATTCATTTTTTAAAATTTCTTCTTTTTTTTCATAAACAAGCAATTTTTTATTGATTGAATTGATTTTTAATTTTATAGTTATAGCCAAACATACAAGAATTAAAATAATAAAAAACAATGCCTGTTTACCTGTACTTTTAATTCTTCTTCTATTTTCTCTACGCTTATACATATACACCTCAAATATATAGTCTAAATAATACATATAACAAGTCATTTGCTTCATAATCAGGCTAATTATAACATAAACTTAGTTTTATGCCAATTTATCTAATAATACTTATATTTTATATAATTTTTTACTTTTTCTGTCCAAAAAGTTTTTATTAAATAATATAAAAAACGTTATAAACAATAAGATATCTAAACAAGCTCAAAAGCTTAAGTAGAATATTTTTAAAATGTTCATAACGTTTTTCCAAAAAATCATAATTTAAAGCAATCATAATTCAAATAAAATCATATTTAAATTTCAAATATTATATTTTAGAGCTGTAAGTATATATATTTATTTTATATATACTTAAAAAGCTCATTAGCAATATCTTTTTTACTTGTATCTTGTAAATCTAAAACTTCAACCTTGACACTTTTCGTTCCAAAAATAATTTCAATAATATCACCTACATGAACATCGGCACCGGCTTTAACAACCTTATTATTAATCAAAACTCTTCCGGCTGTACAAGCCTCATTTGCCACCGTTCTACGTTTTATTAATCTTGAAACCTTTAAGAATTTATCAATTCTCATTATTTATTAACAGCATCCTTTAATGATTTACCAGGTTTAAATTTAGGTGCTACACTGCTTGCAATCTTCATTGTTTCACCGGTTCTTGGATTTCTGCCTTCTCTTGCAGCTCTTTCAGAAGTTTCAAAAGTACCAAAACCTACTAAAGTAATTTTATCCTTCTTTACTAATTGTTCTGTTACTACATCAACAAAAGCCTTTAAAGCTGCTTCTGCATCTTTTTTGCTTAATTTTGCCTGTTCTGCTATTGCAGCAACTAATTCAACTCTATTCATTAATCTTCCTCCTAGAATTAATATGATCGCTATAGATATTTATAATATACAATTAAGCATATGTCAAAATCTATAAACTATGTTTCTTTATACCCTTTTTAGCATCTTTTGTCAACATTTTTTAAATATTCATTTTTATTTTATTCTAAAAGCTAAGCATACTAATATAGTAATATTTATATATTTTTTTTAATATTATCATATATTTCAAGTAATATTTTTTCCGCCAGCTTAAATAAGGCTTTTATATCCGACTTATTATTATTATTATTATATATGAGCTCTATCTTTAAATTATTAATTATATTTAAATTATATTTTTTTATCATATTCAAGATAATATCAGGAGCAATGTCGGCATTTTTATAAAAGATTAATTTTATACCGTCTTTATTTATATATACCTCTTCAATATATATCTTATGAGCCAGGGCTTTAATTTTAGCTATATTCAATAAATTTTCAAGCTCCTTAGGATATTCACCAAACCTATCTATAATTTCATCCTGTAAATCAATATAATCAGCTACACAGGATATAGACACTATTTTCTTATATATTTCCAATTTTAATTCTTCATTACAAATATAAGTTTCAGGAATATAGGCATCTATAGGACTCTCTACTGTGGTTTCAAACTCATCTGAAACAGTATCCATCCCTCTTAAATTCTTTATTGCCGTATTTAAAAGCTTACAATACAAGTCATAACCCACAGCCTCCATATGCCCATGTTGCCGGCTTCCTAAAACATTTCCTGCACCTCTTATTTCCAAATCTCTCATTGCAATTCTTATACCTGAGCCTAATTCAGTAAATTCCCTTATTGCCTTTAATCTTTTTGTTGCTTCCTCTTTTAAAAGCTTACCCTTTTTATATAACATAAAAGCATAGCTTGTCCTTGAGCTTCTACCAACTCTTCCTCTTAATTGATATAATTGTGATAGTCCAAATTTATCGGCATCTTGAATAATCATAGTATTTGCATTCGGAATATCAAGTCCTGTTTCAATAATAGTTGTAGAAACTAAAACATCTATATTACCATCTATAAATTCAAGCATAATATTTTCCAATTTATTCTTTTGCATCTGACCATGTGCAAATTCAACTCTGGCATTCGGAACTAAAAGCCTTATTTTTTTTGCCACCTCTTCTATATCCTTAACAGCATTATATACATAATAAACTTGTCCTTTTCTGGCAATTTCTCTTCTTATAGCTTCTCTTAATGTTTCATCATAATATTCCATAACATAAGTTTGTATAGGCAACCTATCTATAGGTGCCTCCTCCAAAATACTTAAATCTCTTATCCCTACTAAGCTCATATGTAATGTTCTTGGTATAGGCGTAGCTGTTAATGTAAGTACATCCACACTATTTCTTAAAGCTTTAAGCTTTTCTTTATCTTTAACTCCGAATCTTTGCTCTTCATCTATAACAAGAAGTCCTAAATCCTTAGCTACTACATCATTTGATAAGACTCTATGTGTTCCTATAACTATATCAACTAAACCCTTTTTAAAATTTTCTATTGTAAGCTTTTGCTCCGATTTAGTTTTAAATCTACATAACAAATCTATTTTTACCGGAAACTCCTTCATTCTTTCAATAAAATTTTTATAATGCTGTCTTGCTAATATAGTTGTAGGAGCTAAATAAATCACTTGCTTTCCCTCTTGTACAGCCTTAAATATAGCTCTCATTGCAACTTCCGTTTTGCCATAACCAACATCACCACAAATCAGCCTATCCATAATTTTATCAGATTGCATGTCATTTTTTATATCTTCTACAGCTTTTAGTTGATCCTTTGTTTCTTCAAATGGAAACATTTCTTCAAACTCACTTTGCCAAACAGTATCCTTAGGATATATATAAGCTTTAGCATTTAATCTTTTTGCATATAAATCAAGTAATTCCTTTGCAATATTCTCAACAGCCTTTTTTACTCTGTTTTTTGTATTATTCCATTCCAAAGAAGCCAATTTATTTAACTTTAATTTTTTTTCTTCTTTATATGTATATTTTTGTATAATTTCCAACTTTGTAACAGGAATATAGCAATTAGCATTATCAGCATATTCAAGCTTTATATAATCTTTTATACAGTCATCACTCTCTATCTTTTCTATACCACGATAAATACCTAAACCATGCTCCTCATGTATAATATAATCCCCTATATTTAATTCAGACAAGGATAATATCTTATTATCACCCTTAAATTTTCTTTTTGAATTTTTAGTATTCTTTTTGACAGCTCCATAAATATCGGTTTCAGAAATCAAGCAAAATTTTAAATTTATATATTCAAAACCTTTTTGAATATTTCCATAAGCTACTAAAATTTCTGAAGGCATAAGCTCTATATCTTCCTTTTTATCTGCCTCAAAAGCTAATAAATCATATTGTCTTAAATCAAGAGCCAACCTTTTTGCTCTTGATTTCGATGCAGTAAATAAAACTACTCTATATTTTTCCTTCTTTAATTTTTTTAAATCTTTAATCAAAGTCTCAAAGGTATTTTTATAGGATTTTACTTGTCTTGTATTAATTGAAATAACTTCATCAATTGTCAAAATATTAGAGCTTTGTTTTATAAGACTCAATAAAACAAGCTCTCTTTTTGACAATAATTCAAATATTTCTTGAGTTGAATATAAATTTGGAATTTCATCTTTATCTATCTGACCTGAATTTATTCTAGCCTCTATGCTTTCAAAAAATTCATCTTCTATATGTTTTGCTTTTTCATAAGTCTTATCTAATTCATCTATAAATATAAGAGTTTTGTCCTTATCAAAATATCTTAAAAATGATACCTTACCAAGTAAATCTCTTTCCTTTGCCGGATAAATATTTACTTCATCAATATTTTCTACCGATCTTTGAGAATAAAGTTCAAATCTTCTTATTGAATCAATTTCATCATCCCATAATTCAATCCTTATAGGCATTTCCTCTGTTAGAGGATAAATATCAATAATTCCTCCTCTTATACTGAAGCTACCCATTCCTTCTACTTCATTGACTCTTTCATATCCTAAATCTACAAGCTTTTTACTTAATTCATCTAAATTAATTTTATTTTTACTATTTATTTTAAGTATATTATTATAAAAATCATCAAAGTCCTCAAGCTTATCCATAATAGCATCTATTGTGCATATAACTATACCGGCTTCATCCTTAGATAATTTTTTCCAAGTATTTATTCTTTCCTTACTTATAAGATGTCCTTCCACATCAGCATAAAAAAATAGCAAATCTTTTGAAGGATATAAAATAACATTATCACTAAAGCTTGAAATATCTTCATATAATTGCCTTAATTTCATTTCATCATAAGTTATAACAAGCTTCCACTTTTTTGTATCATTTAATATTTCACTTATAATATGTGCCTTTGAAGAGTCTGTTA
>CAMQCZ010000038.1 GCA_946999385.1 uncultured Lachnoanaerobaculum sp. | reverse complement strand
GTAGAACATCAGCCTTCCAAGCTGAATACGTGGGTTCGATTCCCATCACCCGCTTATGCACGAGTGGCTCAGCTGGTAGAGCACGACCTTGCCAAGGTCGGGGTCGCGGGTTCGAACCCCGTCTCGTGCTTTTTTTATTTTAAATTTTTTTAAACTTTTTTATTTTTAACTTAAAATATTTCAAACAAAAGAAGCTATAAAATGAACTAAGCTCAGGATCTTTATCCTAAAATCATTTTTTGAGATAAATTCATTTTTTATAGCTTCTCTACAAATATTAATTAATTAATTATTTATTTATTTATTTATTTATTTATTTACTTTTTCCTTGATTAGCAACACTTTCCATTTTCTTTTTTAATTCTTCCTGATTACCTAAATAATATTTCTTAATAACATTAAAATTGTCATCAAATTCATAAACTAGCGGAACGGCAGTTGGAATATTAACTTCCATAATCTCATCACTACTCATATTTTCAAAATATTTTACCAATGCACGAAGAGAATTTCCATGTGCAGCTATAATAACTCTCTTTCCTGCCTGCATATCTTTTTTTATAACAGCTTCAAAGTATGGAACGGCTCTTGCTATAGTTTCCTTCAAGCTTTCAGTAAGTGGTAAAATATCCTTATTTTCATTTCTATATGCTTCCTGATTAGCCGGACAACGCTCATCATTTACATCCAATGCCGGAGGCATGGTATCAAAAGATCTTCTCCATATTTTAACCTGAGCTTCACCATATTTAGCAGCTGTTTCAGACTTATTTAATCCTTGTAAAGCACCATAATGTCTCTCATTTAAACGCCAATTTTTTATTACAGGTAACCACTCTCTATCCAAGCCTTCAAGTGTATAATTTAATGTATGTATAGCTCTTTTTAAATAACTTGTGTAACAAATATCAAAATCAAAGCCTTCTTCTTTTAAAAGTTTTCCTGCAGCCTTTGCTTCCTCTACACCCTTTGGTGATAAATCAACATCAGCCCAGCCTGTAAAAAGATTTAATTTATTCCATTCACTTTCACCATGACGTAACAAAACTAATTTCATCATAACAACTCCTTTTAATATTTATTTTCATATTTATTGTAAAAAATTAAAATAAAAAAAGCAAGTCCAAGTTGTCAAAATAACGAAATAAAGCTATTATTTTTAGTTAATACTTACATTGTATTTTTAAAATAAATTGTTATAATTAAATTATTAAATATATGGAGGTAATTATGGCAAGTTTATCATTAAAAGGTATTGAGAAGCAATACCCAAATGGTTTTAAAGCAGTTCACGATTTTAATCTTGAAATTGCAGATAAAGAATTTATAATTTTCGTAGGTCCCTCAGGTTGCGGTAAATCAACAACATTACGTATGATAGCAGGTCTTGAGGATATTTCGGCAGGTACATTAGAAATAGACGGCAAGGTAGTTAACGATGTTGAGCCTAAGGATAGAGATATTGCTATGGTTTTCCAGAATTATGCTCTCTATCCTCATATGTCAGTTTATGATAATATGGCATTCGGTTTAAAATTAAGACATGTTCCAAAGGATCAAATTGATAAGCAAGTTAAAGAAGCGGCTAAAATCCTTGATCTTGAAAAGCTTCTTGATCGTAAACCAAAGGCATTATCAGGCGGACAAAGACAACGTGTAGCTATGGGACGTGCCATTGTTAGACATCCTAAGGTATTTCTTATGGATGAACCTTTATCAAATCTCGATGCAAAATTAAGAGTGCAAATGAGAATAGAAATTTCAAAGCTTCATAAAAGACTTGGATCAACTATAATATATGTAACTCATGATCAAACTGAGGCTATGACACTCGGAACTCGTATTGTAGTTATGAAGGATGGATTAGTTCAGCAAGTAGATTCTCCTCAAAACCTATATAATAAACCATGTAACTTGTTTGTAGCAAGCTTCATCGGTTCTCCTCAAATGAATTTTATAGATGCTTTAGTAACAGAAGAAAATGGTGATATTTATTTGACAATAGGTAATTATAAATTAAAATCTCCTGCAAGCAAGGCATCTGCTCTTAAAGAAGGTGGCTATATAGGAAAAACTGTTGTTATCGGTATACGTCCTGAGGACTTACATGATGAAGAATTATTCTTAAACAGCTCTCCTGACAGTATTTTTGAGTCTGAAATAAAGGTTTATGAGCTTTTAGGTGCAGAAGTATTCTTATATTTTGATATTGACAATGTACAAATGACAGCAAGAGTAAATCCTCGTACTAATCTTCGTACCGGTGATAAAGCCAGATTTGCTATTGATATGGAAAAAATACATATCTTTGATAAAGAAACAGAATTAACAATAACAAATTAATAGATTGATATACTTTATTTTTTAGCTTATAATAAGGATAGGTTTTCCTATCCTTATTTTTAATATGGAGGATATATGCTTTCAAATAAAGATATTTTTAATAAACAGGTAGAAAAATTAAAAAACTTATCCGGTCTCGATATTACAATACATACAAATGAAGAAGATATAGAAAATACTATAAAATCTTTATCAAGCTTAATAGAAATATTAAATATTAAAAAAAGCAAAACTACTTTACTCAAAGAGCTTATGCTTGGTAAAATATCTGTTGCCGATATAAATAAATATATTCAAAATTTTAATTTTGATAATAGATTTTGCCTATTTACACTATATTTTCAAAATAAAGTAGATGAAATAATCTATAATTTATTAAAAGAATTTTTTTCAAATACAGGTGATTATATTATAAATATGAGTCAGGATATTTTTTGTATTTTTCATCCATATAAAAATGACGATATTGTCGCTCTATCACATAATATAGTCGATTTTATAAATACCGAAGCTATGTCAAATGTTAAGCTTATATATTCTGATATAAATAATAATATTTATAATATAAAGAGAATATATGATGATAATATATTAGCACTTAATATTGCCAATATTTTTTATACTAATCAATATATTTTTTCAAGTCAAAAGCTTGGCATAGCAGGACTTTTATATGAGCTTCCAAGACATGCCTGTTTAAGATTTCTAAATGAATTTTCTACAAAAGATAAAAATAGTACTATCAATATGGAAAATATTCATACTATTGATGTATTTATTAATAATAATTTGAATATTTCAGAAACAGCAAGAAGCTTGCATATGCATCGAAATACCTTAGTATATAGAATTGAACAATTAGAAAATAAGACAGGATTAAACTTACGTACATTTGAAGGTGCTATGACATTTAGGCTACTAAAGCTCATTAAAAATTTTCTAAATTCAAAGGAGAAAAATCAATATGAATGATAGCTTTTACGAACAAATAATTGTTAGAAAACGTAATATATATGACCATATTTCTATTTTTATAGCTGTGGCTTTTTTTATTATGCTTGCCTTATTATCTATAATACTTTTAAATCCTATACTTTTAATTATTCTAATAATACTCGTCTTTGCATCCTATCATTTTAAAATACCTAATACCCGCTTGGAATTTGAATATTCTATGCTTAATAGCGAATTAAATATAGATATGATTTTAAATAAGGCAAAAAGAAAACATATGTGTAGCTTCAATATAAAAGATGTAAAACTTTTAAGCTATAAGGATTCACCTGAATTAAAAAAATATTCAGGAACTAAACAATATAATTATTCTTCAAATGATGAAAATATAACTACATATATTTTAATAGTTACACAAAATAATACGACAACAGCATATATGCTTGATTTAGACGAAGAATTATTAAATTTAATAAAAGCTTATATTCCCAGACAAATAAAAATTTAAAAAAATGACTATGTACCTGCACCGGTACATAGTCATTTTTTAATTTTCAACTATATATAAAATCCCTGTATTTTCTTTTAAATCTACATCCAAATACATATCATCTACAATAATATCCTGTTTTCCTGCATTATGTCCATTTTCATCTGTATACATAAATCTGCTTAGTTTTTCTTTTTTATTGATTCCTGCAAGATATATAGGTACTTTAATACTTATATTATCTTTACCTGTGTATATAATAACCAATGCTTTATTTTTCTGATATGTTCTTGCATATATAACTATATTTGCCTTTGCCACAATAGGTATAAATGAACCCAATTTAAGAGAAATATTATTTTTGTGAATAAGTGCCAAATATCTATAAAACATTAAAATTTCAAAATCTTCTTTTCCCCAAGGATACGTCCTTCTATTATCAGGATCTGTAAATCCACAAAGTCCGACTTCATCACCATAGTATATAGTAGGTGCTCCGGGTAAAGTCATTTGCATTATAATAGCTTGCCTAAATATAGATTTTATAATACCTTCACCGGCAGCCGCACTACCTAGACTATCCATCCTTCCAACTTTCCCGCTGGTTCTGGTTAAAAATCTTGAATGATCATGGTTAGACAGCTCATTCATAGCTGTTAATAAAGCAGGCATAGGCATCCTTGCAGAATTATATCTTAACATATCTAAAAAAACTTTCCCATTACCCTTTAAAAATTCTTCATATCTATCGGAATGCTTTTCCAGACCTGTTAAAAACCAAGTAACAGGCTCCATAAAAGCGTCATAATTCATAACACTGTCCCATTGCTTACCGTCTAGCCAAGACATTGGATTACCATAATGCTCTGCTAAAATAAATGCCTGAGGATTTGCACTCTTTACTTCTTCTCTAAATCTTTTGAAAAAATAATGATTAAATTCTTCACTATGACCAATATCTGCTGCAACATCCAATCTCCAACCATCTACATTATAAGGAGGTTTTAACCATTTCTTAGCTATATCAAGTATCTCATCCATCAATTCATTACTATTTTCATAATTTAATTTTGGTAATGTAGGATGTCCCCACCAACCCGAATATTCCATACTATCATGATTAAAAGAAAAATAATTTCTATATCTGCTATCTATTGAATTAAAGGCACCCTTATTATAAGCCTCATTGTATACTTGATTTGCTTTCTCATAAATATTTTCTCTATCCATCCATTTATGAAAAGAGCCACAATGATTAAATACTCCATCCAATATAACTTTTAATCCCTTTTTGTGTACATAATCCATAAATTTAGCAAAAAAATCATTGCTTGCTTTTAAATTATGCGAGCATGCCGTTCTTTCGATATATGAAAAAGCTCTATTATTGGTACCGTCGCTAATATCAGAAATACCTCTATCTGTGCATAATATAGTCAAATGCGGATCTATATATTCATAATCCTGTGCGTCATATTTATGATTGGATGGTGATACAAATAAAGGATTAAAATAAATAACTTCTACTCCTATGCTCTTTAAATAATCAATTTTATCCCATACACCCTGTAAGTTACCACCATAAAAGCGATGCACATCAAAGCTCTGTGGTAAAGACTCCCAATCCTCAACATATTCAACAGGTCTACCTATATAGATATATTCATCATCTCTTACATGAACATTATTATTTGAATTATTAAATCTATCAATGAAAATTTGATACATAATAGCACCCTTTGCCCATTGTGGGGTTTTAAATCCTGCTATTATTTTAAACTCATATTCATAAGCTCTATCTTCACTTATTCCAATCTTAGAATAATATCTTATTCCATCTTCATATTTTATATAAAAAGAATATCTTAATACCTCTTTATTCAAAATATATTGATATCTATAATAATCAAAATACTCATCACTTTTGTATTTTTCCATGTTATATCTATTATCATTTTCCAAAAGATAAACTACCTTAGCTTCATCTCTTGCAACTCTTAAGCATATATCTAAAGTATCATTTAAATCAGGCTCAAGTATATTAAGATAATCATGACACTCATCATGAAAAACTGCTTCTAAATTCATATAATCCTCTCAACTCTTTCAAAAGACCGGTAAAAACTATTTTCTTTATTTTATAATGCTGATAAGCCTATTCATTGAATAAAGCTTCAAATTCATCAAATCCTATTTTTTCTTTTTCTAATAATAGATTTGCACACTTATCCAAAATATCTTTTCTTGATATTATTATACTCTTAGCTTTTCTATAACATTCATCTACTATTTTTCTTACTTCTTCATCAATAATATTAGCTGTGGCTTCAGAATATTCCTTAACTCCTGCAAAATCTCTGCCGACTAAAAGATCATCAGAGCTTTCATAATTTATTGTTCCTAATGTATCACTCATACCATATATAGTAACCATATTTCTGGCTAATTTTGTAAGCTCCTTAATATCCTGACTTGCTCCTGTTGTTATATCTCCAAAAATCAACTCCTCTGCAATTCTTCCACCTAAGGCAACCATAATTTCATGAAGTATTCTAGTCTTAGTATCAAATATATTGTCATCCTTAGGTATAGGCATAGTATAGCCTGCAGCACCCATTCCCGTAGGAATAATAGATATACTATGAACAGGCCCTACATCAGATAATTCTCTAAATAAAATAGCATGACCTGCCTCATGATAAGCTGTTATTCTTCTTTCACTTTCAGGTATTACCTTACTCTTTTTTTCTGCTCCTATAGCAACCTTTACAAATGCTTTTTCCAAATCTGAATTATTAATATATGTTCTATTAAACTTTGCTGCAAGTATTGCCGCCTCATTCATCAGATTTTCCAAATCAGCTCCCGTAAACCCTGTAGTATTCTTGGCTAATTTATTCAAATCTACATCTTCTGCAAGTGGCTTATTTTTTGAATGAACCTTTAATATCCCTTCTCTTCCTGAAACATCAGGTCTACCCACAAATATTTTTCTATCAAAACGCCCAGGTCTTAATATAGCCGGATCCAAGATATCAGCTCTATTTGTTGCAGCTAATACAATAATGCCCTCATTAACACCAAAGCCGTCCATCTCTACAAGCATTTGATTCAATGTTTGTTCTCTCTCATCATGGCTACCTCCAAGTCCCGAACCACGACGCCTTGCCACTGCATCTATCTCATCTATAAAAATTATACAAGGTGCATGTCTTTTAGCTTCAATAAAAAGATCTCTTACCCTTGAAGCTCCTACACCTACAAACATTTCAACAAAATCAGAACCTGAAATTGAAAAAAATGGAACATTAGCCTCTCCGGCAACAGCTTTTGCCAATAATGTTTTTCCTGTTCCCGGAGGTCCTACCAATATGATACCTTTAGGTATTCTGGCTCCCAGGCTTGTATATTTCTTACAATCTTTTAAAAAATCAACA
>CAMQCZ010000037.1 GCA_946999385.1 uncultured Lachnoanaerobaculum sp. | reverse complement strand
ATGCAAGAACAGTTTTTGAGAACTACAATGTTATTAGGTCAGGAAAATATAGATAAATTAAAAAAAGCAAGAGTAGCAATTTTTGGAGTAGGTGGAGTAGGTGGATATGCTGTTGAAGCTTTAGCCAGAAGTGGGATTGGTAAAATTGATTTAATTGATAATGATATAATATGTATTACAAATATAAACAGACAGATAATAGCAACATACAAAACAATAGGTAAGTATAAGGTCGATGTTATGAAAGAACGTATACTTGATATAAATCCCGATTGCGAAGTTAAAATATATAAAACATTTTATTTACCTGAAAACAGAAAGGATTTTAATTTTAATCAGTATGATTATATAATAGATGCTATTGATACAGTAACATCAAAAATAGATTTAGCTATTTATGCAAATGAAAATAATATAAATATAATTAGTGCTATGGGTGCCGGAAATAAATTAGATCCTTGTAAATTTGAGATAAGTGATATATACAAAACGGAGGCTTGTCCATTAGCAAAGATAATGAGAAGAGAATTAAAAAAAAGGGGAGTAAAAAAATTAAAAGTAGTTTATTCTAAAGAAAAGGCTTTGAAGCCAATAAAAGAATTATTACAATTTGAAGAAAAAAATGATATTTCAAGTAAAAGAAGAGCAACACCAGGCTCTATAGCTTTTGTGCCAAGTGTTGTAGGGCTTATAATAGCGTCTGAAGTAATAAAGGATTTATTAAATTAGATAAGTAGGTAAAATTAATGGAAGATAATAAAATTGATGATATAGAAAAAAGTAAAGAGAAAAATAATACTAAAATTTGTTATGTATGTAAAAAAACAGAGGACGAAGTAGGTAAAATACTTGAAATGCCGGGTAAATTAAATATGTGTATGAGTTGCTTACAAAAAACCTTTGATGATATAAATAAAAATATAATATTAGCTTCACCTAATATTATTAAAGATGCTGATGATAATAAAGATGATTTTTTACATAGTCTGTCTTTTAATAAGATAGATATCAAGGATTTGAATCAATCCGGAATATTTAAAGCTTTGGGCTTACAAGTACCAAGAAAAAAAGAAGAAAAGAAAAATGAAGAAAACAAAAAAGAAGTAAAAAAATTGACTATGCAGGATATATTAGCTCCACATAAATTAAAAGAGTTATTGGATGAGTATATTATAGGTCAAGAAAGTGCAAAAAAAATTATATCAGTTGCAGTTTATAATCATTATAAGCGTGTATTTTTAGATAATAAAAATGATACCTTAATGACAAAAATAGAAAAATCAAATATTCTTATGCTTGGACCTACAGGAAGTGGAAAAACTTATATGGTAAAAACTTTAGCTAATATATTAAAGGTTCCACTTGCAATAGCGGATGCGACATCTTTAACTGAGGCAGGTTATATAGGAGATGATATAGAAAGCATTTTATCGAAGCTCTTAGCTGCGGCTGACGGTGATCCGAAGAGAGCTGAGAGTGGAATTGTTTTTATAGATGAGATCGATAAGATAGCTAAAAAAGCTGATAATAAAAATCGAGATGTTAGTGGAGAAAGTGTTCAACAAGAATTATTGAAGATGCTGGAGGGTAATAAAATAGAGATTCCAATTAGTGGAAATCAAAAAAATATACTTACTCCTATGGTTACTATAAATACAGAAAATATATTGTTTATATGTGGTGGGGCTTTTCCTGAGCTTGAAAATATTATAAAAGAACGGCTTGATAATAAAATGAGAATAGGATTTAATTCTGATTTAAAAGAGGATATAGAAAAAATAGAAAATATATTTTCAATGGTAGAAATAGAAGATTTAAGAAAATTTGGTATGATACCTGAGTTTTTAGGAAGATTACCTATTATAATAAGTCTTTCAAAACTTGATGAAGCTGCTATGGTTAAGGTTTTAAAAGAACCTAAAAATGCAATTTTAAAACAATATATAAGACTGTTAGAGCTTGATGAGGTTAAACTTGAATTTGAAACAGAGGCACTTTATGAAATTGCAAAAATGGCTATAGAAAAAGGTACAGGAGCAAGAGCCTTAAGATCTATTTTAGAAAATATTTTACTTGATATTATGTATGAAGTACCAAAGGATAAAAATATCGGTAAAGTAATAATAAGCAAAGATTATATATTAAAAAAAGGTGCTCCTATAATTGAATTTAGGGGTTTATAATGAAATATCTGCTCAATATAATAGTTTTATTTTTTATAGATATATTTTTCAAGGATAAAATTGAAAATACTTATATAAATTCTAAAAAAAAATTTTCAAGAAATAAATTGTCAAATTATATAGATATACATAAGGTTCATAATTTCGGCTTTGCATTTGGAAGTTTTGACAAATCAAAAAGAATAGTGAAATATATATCTATTATTATATGTAGCCTTATTATTATTAAACTTTATAAATTAATAAAATATAAAGATAAATTATATAAAATTTTTTCATTAATTTTAATAATTTCCGGTGGTATAAGTAATATAAGAGATAGATTAAAATATGGATATGTAATAGATTATTTTAGTTTCAGGTATGGAAAATTAAAATTTTTAATATTTAATTTAGGAGATATATATATTATTTTCGGTATTATATTGTATATAATAGGAGGAGTTATTTTTGGCTAATAGTGAAATATTCGGTTTAATTATTTTAATAAGCTTAATATTTATGTCATCATTTTTTTCATCTGCTGAAACGGCTTTGATGAGCTTAAATGATATTAAGCTTAGAAATATGGAACAGAAGAAAGAAAAAAATACAAAAATTTTAATGAAAATATTAGATAATAAAGGAAAGATGTTGTCTGCTATTTTAATTGGTAATAATATAGTAAATTTGTCAGCTTCAGCTTTAGCAACTACTTTAACACTTAAAATTTTTGGTAATTATGCAGTTAGTTTCACTACAGGTATTTTAACCTTACTCATACTTGTTTTTGGTGAAATTATGCCTAAAACTCTTGCGAGTATATATTCTAAAAAAATTGCTAAAATTTATGCTAAACCTATATATATATTAATTTATATCTTAAATCCTTTGATTTTCTTGGTTAATATTATTTCTACTTTTGTTTTATATCTATTTGGAGTTAAAAATATAGATAAAGAGCATATAACGGAAGAAGAAATAAGAACTATAGTAGAGGTAGGACATGAAGAAGGTGTTCTTGAAAATGAAGAAAGAAAGATGATAAATAATATTTTTGATTTTGGTGATACTATAGTTAAGGATATTATGATTCCAAGAATTGATATGGTATGTCTTGAAATCACTGCCGGATTCGATGAGCTATTAGACTTATATAGAAAAGAAAAATATACAAGAATACCTATTTATGAAGGTAGCTCTGATAATATTGTAGGAATTGTAAATGTGAAGGATTTGTTATTAAGTGATAATAAAGAAAATTTTCAAATTAAAGATATCATTAGAGAACCCTTGTTTACATATGAACATAAAAATATAGCTGATTTATTGATAGAAATGAAAAAAAATTTTCATAACATTGTTATAGTCTTGGATGAATATGGTATGGCTGCAGGCTTGCTAAGTCTTGAGGATATATTAGAAGAAATATTCGGAGAAATAAGAGATGAATATGATAAGGATGAAGAGGAAAATATTAAAAAAATTTCTGATAAGGAATATTTAGTTGATGCTTCAATAAAAATTGATGATATTAATGAATATTTTAATTTGAATTTAAAATCTGATGATTATGAAAGTATCGGTGGGATTATACTTGAAAATTTAGGGCATTTACCACAACAGGGTGAACAATGTAAAATAGATAATTTAGTAATAAAAGTTGAGAAAATGGATAAGAATCGTATTGAACTTTTAAGAATATATTTGTAATAAAAGCTTATAGGTATTTGATTATTAATAATCAGATACCTATAAGCTTTTATTTTTTTAAACAATATTATTAACTATTATTTGAATAAGTACTTGCTAAGATGGATAAGCTAAAAGATATGCTTATATTTAAATAACATTTTTACATATTTAAATAACATTTTTACATATTAAATTTTTATAGTGAAATATATACTGTTTACATAGTTATAATTTTAGAAAAATTAAACAAATAAAACTAGAATGTACTTGATATTTTTTATATAAAATATTAGTAAAATAAATGATTGCAATCAATTTTAAAAAATAATGAAAAATTAAATAGAAAGGAGTGTATGATTATATATTATATCATACATAATAAATATGAAAAAGAATCTTACAAATATAATTCTGACTTTTTCTTTACTGACTACAGCTTTATTTATCGGGGCTTGTTCTAATATTAAGAATAATGAGAAAGTAGATTCATCTAAGCCTATTACAGTTGCAATTTGGGATAATGGTCAAAAACCCGGTTTAGAGGAGATAACAAAGGAATTTACACAAAAGACCGGTATACCTGTTGATATACAGGTTATTGAATGGACAAGCTATTGGACATTGCTGGAAGCAGGTGCAAGTGGTGGAGATTTACCTGATGTATTTTGGATGCATTCAAATGAGGCTACAAAATATATGGAAAATGATATTTTATTGGATATAACAGATAAAGTGAAAAATTCTAAAGTTTTAGAAATGGATAAATTTCCGGAAGAATTAAAGAATATGTATACAAGTAATGGTAAAATTTATGCTATTCCAAAAGATAGGGACAGTATAGCACTTTGGTATAATAAAACTATGTTTGATGAAGCAGGATTAAAATATCCTGATGAAACATGGACATGGGATGATTATTATACTGCGGCACTTAAGCTTACCAAAGAGGACAAAAGTCAATTCGGTACTGCAATGAATCCTTCTAATGATCAGGATGGTTGGTATAATATTATATATTCTATGGGAGGAAAAGTTATTACACCGGATAAGAAAAAATCAGGTTTAGATGAACCTAATACAATTAAGGCTTTGGAATATGTAGATAAGCTACAGAAAAATACTATGCCAAGTCCTGAGATTATGTCTGAAACCGGTACAGATGTATTATTTAATTCAGGTAAAATTGCAATGCTTATGCAAGGTTCTTGGATGCTTGCACCATTTAAAGAAAATGAATATATAGTAAATAATGCAGACATAGCAGTTTTACCTAAAGATGCTACAACCGGAAAGAGAATATCTTGTTATAATGGCTTAGGTTGGGCTATAGCTGCCAATACAAAAAGACCTGATGAATGCTTTGAATTAGTTGAATGGTTTGGTTCCAAAGATATGCAAATGAAACAGGCAAAGCTTGGGGTTACGATGTCAGCTTATGACGGAGTATCAGATGAGTGGCTAAAAAGTACAGATAAATTTAATTTGCAAGCATATTTGACTATGCTGGAAGGTGATACTGTATTTAAGCCTTCTTCAAGATCATCAGTTGTTTGGGAAAATACTATAAAGGATGAACTTAAAAAAGCATGGTCCGGGGATGAGCCTATGGTAGATGTGGCAAAAAGTGCCGCAAATAAAATGAATGAGTTGTTGGAACAGGAATAATAAAAGGGAGTATAAGCTCCCTTTTTAAATAAGGAGGTAAAATGAATAAAACAAAAAGAAAATGGACATCCAAACAAAAAAGCGAATGCTTTTGGGGATATTTATTCATATTTCCTACGGTATTGGGTTTAATTGTACTTAATATTTATCCGATTATAAAAACAATAATAGAAAGCTTTTATAAAACCGGAGATTTTGGTAAAGGAAATAAATTTGTAGGTTTTGCAAATTATGTAAAAATCTTACATGATAAAGAGGTTTTACAGGCAATTATTAATACATTTAAGTATGCCATAGTTGAAGTTCCATTTTCAATTATTATAGCACTTGTTTTAGCAGTACTTTTAAATAGGAAAATTAGATTCAGAGATTTCTATCGTTCAGTATTTTTTCTTCCTATGGTAGCTGCACCGGCAGCTGTAGCTATGGTTTTTAGGTGGTTATTCAATTCAGAATTTGGTTTGATTAATAATATTTTACATATAAAAGTTAATTGGATATCAAATCCTAATTTGGCAATATATTCTTTGGCTATAATAGGTATTTGGTCAATAGTCGGTTATAATATGATTTTATTTTTGGCAGGGTTGCAGGAAATCCCACGTGATTATTATGAAGCTTCAAGTATTGACGGGGCAAATGGAATAAGGCAATTTTTCAGCATAACTATACCGCTACTTTCTCCAACTATATTTTTTGTATCAATTACCAGAGTTATAGGTGGATTTTTAGTATTTGATCTTATCTATATGATAATGGATAGGAATAATCCGGCTTTAGTAAAAACACAATCTTTGGTGTACTTATTTTATCAATATTCATTTAGAAATAATAATAAGGGTCTTGGAAGTGCAATAATAGTTTTATTATTATTAATAATTATGTTTATAACTATTTTACAGATATTTGCACAAAAAAAGTGGGTTCACTATAATTAGAGAAAGGAGATAGAATAGGATATGAAATTTAAAGAAAATATAATATCTATTTTTATACATTTTATACTTATTTTAGTTAGTATAAGTATGCTTGTTCCATTCGTTTGGATGATACTTACAGCATTTAAGACGGTTACAGAGTCTACAAGTGTGAATCCTTTTGTGATTTTTCCTAAGAAATGGATTTTTTCAAATTTTAAAGAGGTTATAAAAAATATGAATTTTATTAATTTATATTTGAATACTTTTTTGCTTATTTTAGGTAGGGTTATTGCTGCAGTTTTAACTGCTACTACAGCCGGTTATGCTTTTGCAAGACTTGATTTTCCATTTAAAAAATTTTTCTTTTCGCTTGTAATTTTTCAAATGATGGTTCCGGTTCAAATATTTATTATTCCACAATATATTATGGTTAGTAAGCTTGGAATGCTTGATACAATATTTTCATTAGTTTTTCCGGGATTAATAACAGCCTTTGGCACATTTTTATTAAATCAAAGCTTTAAGGCTTTACCAAAGGATTTAGAAGAGGCGGCAAGGATAGATGGTTGTAATATTTTTAAAACTTTTCTTTTTGTAATGATGCCTCTGGTACGTTCAGCTATGATAGCACTTTCAATATTTACTGCAGTATTTGCATATAAGGATCTTATGTGGCCTATGATAGTGAATAAAAATGTTATGCCATTATCTGCGGCACTTGCGAAAATGCAAGGACAATATACTAATAATTATCCACAGCTTATGACAGCATCTTTGCTTGCTTGTATACCGATGATTATTTTATATTTAATATTTCAAAAACAGTTCATTGAGGGGATTTCAACTTCAGGTGGAAAATTATAGGAGGATTTATGAGTATTTTATTTAATAAAGAGAAAAATATTATAAGTTTGCAGACAGCTTCAAGTACATATCAAATGAAGATAGATGAGTTGGGATATTTAATTCATACTTGGTATGGAGAAAAAATAGATTCTGATGAAGATATGTCTTATAGGATTTTAAAAATAGATAGAGGATTTTCAGGAAATCCTTATGATACATTTAATAGGGGATATTCTTTAGATATATTGCCACAAGAATACTCTTGCTTTGGAAATGGTGATTATAGAAATTCAGCAATAGAGATTATTCATAAAAATGGTGCAAGTACACTTGATTTGCGTTATGAGAAACATGAGATTATTAATGGAAAGTATGATTTACCTAATTTACCACATGTTAGAGCCAAAAAAACTGAAGCACAAAGCTTAAAAATAATATTAAAAGACAGCTTTAGTGATATTAGAGTAGAATTATTATATTGTGCATTAGAAGAGTATGATTTGATTACAAGGGCTGTTAGAATAATTAATGACAGTAATGATAAAATTATTATTAATAAGGCTTTATCTCTATCCATAGATTTTTTGGAAAGTGATTATGATTTTATACATTTTTATGGTAGACATAATATGGAACGTGAGTTTGAAAGAAATGCTCTTATACATGGAAAGCAGAGTATAGGAAGTGTTAGAGGAACAAGCAGTCATCAGCATAATCCTTTTGCCATATTGGCAAAAAAAAATACAAATGAGTTTCAGGGCTCTTGTTATGGATTTGCATTTGTATATTCAGGTTCCTTCATATGTGAGGCTGAAGTTGATCAGGCAGATAGTACAAGATTTGTAATGGGAATACATCCTGATAATTTTAGATTTGTACTTGAAAGCAAAAAAGATTTATATTTACCGGAGGTATTATCTATTTATAGTAATCAAGGCTTTGAAAAGCTTTCACATAATTATCATGATATGGCAAGAAATCATATTTTACGTAGTACTTATTTAGATAAGCATCGCCCTATACTTATAAATAATTGGGAAGCTACTTATTTTGATTTTGATGCAAAAAAATTGATTGAAATAGCAAGAGCTGCAAAAAAACTCGGACTTGAATTATTTGTTATGGATGACGGTTGGTTCGGTCAAAGAATGGATGATACAAGGGGACTTGGAGATTGGTATGTTAATGAGGAAAAGCTTGGAATGCCTTTAAAAGGTTTAATAAAAGAAATTAATACTATTGGACTCAAGTTTGGAATATGGTTTGAGCCTGAAATGATAAATGAAGATTCCGAGCTTTATAGAAAGCACCCTGATTGGCTTGTTGGTGTAATAAATAGAAAAAATAATAAATGTAGAGAGCAATTTGTTCTTGATTTTACTCGTAGGGATGTTAGGGATGAAATCGAGAAGATGATGAGAGCTATACTGGATAATAATAATATCGAATATATTAAATGGGATATGAATAGGAGTATAACAAATTTATATTCGGGAGATTTAAAAGCTGAAAATATGGGTGAATTTTCTTATAGATATGTTTTAGGCTTATATGAATTATTAGAAAAATTTATTAATGATTATCCTAATATTCTTTTTGAAGGTTGCTCAGGTGGTGGTGGAAGATTTGATTTTGGAATGCTTTATTATTTTCCACAGATATGGTGTTCAGATGATACTGATGCGATAGAAAGACTTAAGATACAATATGGAACAAGCTTTGCCTATCCTATTTCCTGTGTAGGTTCTCATGTAAGTGCTTCCCCTAATCATCAAACATTTAGGCATACTCCTTTGGAAACTAGGGCAACTGTGGCAATGGCA
>CAMQCZ010000036.1 GCA_946999385.1 uncultured Lachnoanaerobaculum sp. | reverse complement strand
TTTGCATAAAAGCGGCCTTAATTATTTTAAACAAAAATTTTTCGTCTATCGGCTTTATTTCTAAATTTCTTCCAAGCTCTAATTTAATAACACTTGAGTCTATTTTAGGTCTTGGAATAAAACAATTTGACGGTACATTTGCTATAAGCTCAGGTATTGAATAATATCCTATAGCTAAAGATAAGGCACCATATTCTTTTGTATTTTCCTTAGCGGTCATCCTTGCAGCAACTTCTTTTTGTACCATGATAGTTATATTTTGCAAAGGAATATGCTCTTCCAGAAGCTTCATTACTATAGGTGTAGTAATATAATATGGAAGATTGGCAACAAGCTTTATATTTTCATTTTTCAGATATTTATCAATTAAGTCTATAATATTAATTTTTAAAATATCATCATTGATAATCAATATATTATTAAAATCTTGTAAATTTTCCTGTAAAATAGGAATCAAGCTTTTGTCAATTTCTATTGCGATAACCTTTTTTGCTTTTTTAGCTAAAAGCTCAGTCATAGAGCCTATACCCGGACCAATTTCAATTATACAATCGTTTGAATTTATTTCTGCCGCATTTATAATTTTATTTAATACATGACTATCAATAAGAAAATTTTGACCAAACCTTTTTTGAAAAATAAAATTATATTTCTTTATTATAGCTAAGGTGTTTTGTGTTTGATATATATTTTCCATCTAGTGCTGTTGCCTTTCAAAATTATTTATTTTTGGATATAGTAAATGTGCATTTTCCCAAGTTTTTTTAATAATTTCATCGGTGCTTAAATTTTTTATATTTGCAATTTCTTCTATAACATATTTAAGATTTAAAGAGGAATTTCTTTTCCCTCGATTAGGAATTGGTGCAAGATAGGGAGCATCAGTTTCTAAAACAATTCTCTCAAGTGGCAAATATTCTACAGCTTCTTTTAATTTTTTGGAATTTTTAAAGGTCAAGACACCACCTATTCCAAAAAAGAAATTCAGCTTTTCAAATTCCTTTGCCATTTCAGAGCTATAGCTATAGCAATGTATAACACCAAAAAGAGGAGTACTTTTATATTCATTTAGAATATTAAAAGTATCCCTTGCAGCTTGCCTTGAATGAATTACAATAGGTAAATTTAAATCAAGTGCAAGCTCTATTTGTTTACGAAACCAATATTTTTGAATATCATTTTTAACATTATCATAGTAATAATCAAGTCCTATTTCTCCTATTGCAACCACTTTATTATTTTTAGCAAGCTGAGATAGATATATAAAATTTTCATCATTTAATTCATCAACATCACAAGGATGAACACCTACAGTAGCAAAAATATCGGAATATTTTTGAGCAAGCTCTATTGACCTTTCACTACTTTTAATATTAGCACCGATATTAACAATTTTATATATCCCTTCTCTTTTAAAAGCTTTTAATAATTCATCTCTATCATCATCAAAAGCAACATCGTCTAAATGTATATGAGTATCTATTATCATAATAAATTCTTTCTGTAAATTAAGATATTTCTGAACCTGATTTTATATCATTTTCACAAGTGATAAGGCTTAAGTTATTTTCATCATCCTGTGCGGATAAAATCATGCCTTCAGATATAAGACCGGCTATTTTCCTAGGTTCAAGATTTGCTAAAACAACAACATTTTTACCAAGCATTTCATCAGCTTTGTACCATTGCTTGATACCGCTTAATATTTGCTTTGTACTATCACCTATTTTCACCTTAAAGCAAAGTAATTTTTTGGAGTTTTCAAGCTCCTTACATTCTATAATCTTACCTATTTGTAATTGTAATTTTGAAAAATCGTCATAAGCTATTATTGGTTTGTTTTTTATATTCATCGCTTTTTGATCAGAGTCTATCTTTTTATCACTATTATCAACATTATTCAAAAAAAGCTTATCTACTTTTTTTAGTATCTCAGTTTTATCAAGCCTTGCAAAAAGTATATTTGAAGTTTGACAAACATTTATTTCAGAAATTATATTATCAAAATTGAGTAAATCATTCATAGGAATCAATTCAAGTCCGAATTGACTTAATATTTCCTGACTTGTTTTTGGCATAAAGCTTTCCAATATAGTAGCTCCTATACTTATCGCCTTTATCAGATTATAAAGAACAAGCTCTAATCTTGCTTTTTTTGATTCATCCTTTGCAAGCAACCAAGGCATAGTTTCATCAATGTATTTATTTGAACGCTTAAAAATATTCCAAAGCTCACTTATTGCATCTGAAACTCTTAGTTCGTCCATTTTATTTTGAATATTTTTTATAGAAATGTTGATTATATTTTCAAAATCAATATCGAGATTTTTATCATCATCATTAAGCTTAAGTTCAGGCTTTGATATTTTTTTATCGAAATATTTATTTGCCATAGATATAGTTCTGCTTACAAGATTACCTAGGATATTTGCCAAATCACAATTATATCTTTCTATCATAAGCTCCCAGCTTATAACACCGTCATTATCAAAAGGGATTTCATGTAGAACAAAATATCTTACAGCATCTACCCCAAAGAAATCAACGAGAGTATCGGCATATAAAACATTTCCCTTGGATTTACTCATTTTACCATCTCCTTGTAATAGCCAAGGATGACCAAAAACCTGCTTTGGAAGCTCAATATTGAGTGCCATAAGAAAGATTGGCCAATATATAGTATGGAAACGGATAATATCCTTACCTATCAAATGTAAGTCTGCCGGCCAATATTTTTTATATAATTCACCATTTTGACCGTCAATATCAAAGCCTAGACCTGTAATATAATTTGATAAGGCATCAAGCCATACATAGGTAACATGTTTTTTATCAAAGCTTACAGGTATTCCCCAACTAAAGCTTGTTCTTGAAACACATAAATCTTTTAAGCCGGGTAATAAAAAATTATTCATCATTTCATTTTTTCTAGACTCAGGTCTTATAAAGTTTGGATGAGTATTTATATATTCAATAAGTCTTGGAGCATATTTTGACATTTTAAAAAAGTAAGCTTCTTCTTTGGCATTAGTCAATTTTCTTCCGCAATCCGGACATTTTCCATCTTTTACTTGTGAATCGGTAAAGAAGGACTCACAAGGGGTGCAATAAAATCCTTCATAGAAGCCTTTATATATATCTCCCTGTTCATATAATTTTTGGAATATTTTTTGAACTTGTTTTTTATGATATTCATCTGTAGTTCTAATAAATTTATCATAAGAGGTATTCATTAAATCCCAAATGTCTTTAATCATAGCTACATTTTTATCAACAAACTCTTTTGGGCTTAGATTAGCTTCTTTTGCCTTGAACTCTATTTTTTGCCCATGCTCATCAGTTCCTGTTTGGAAAAAAACATCAAAGCCTTCATATCTTTTGAATCTTGCTATTGCATCAGCTAAAACTATTTCATAGGTATTACCTATATGTGGCTTACCTGAAGCATATGCTATAGCTGTGGTAATATAATAAGGTTTATTTGTATTTTTTTTACACATAAGTTTCCTTTCTATTCACTTGAAATATTATTTTTTAGATTTTTCTTTATTACTAAAAAAGGTGCAGGACCTGTTTCCAATAAAAATTTATGAAATTTATAATCAGAATATTTTGAATTTAAAATTTTTTTTGCTTCATTTTTTAAATCAATAATTTCAAGGTATCCTACATAATATTTTAAATAGTTACATGGATTCGCCAGCAGGCTATTATAAATATTATTAATCATATCGTAATTATCTATATTATAATTATCTTTGAGATAAGTTGCCACATAATTTTCATCTTTTCCATAATAATTTATAGACAGATCTAAAAAGGCATATAAACCTAAGCGGGAAATGAAATTTTTTTCTAAAATTTTTGCTTCGTTACTATTTAAATTATTGTCAAAGAAGTAAGATAAAGCTTCGCAATAAATAGCATACCCCTCTATATATCCCTGATTGGCTATTAAATCCCAAAGCTTATTTTTATTATTTGAGAAGAAATAATTTTTTTGATACATATGTCCGGGAATTGCTTCATGTGCTAATTTAGCTAAAATATTCACATTATTTTTATTATTCATATCTACATAGATAATATTTTCAGTATCGACATTATTGGTTTTGATATAAAAAGCACTTGAGCTTATATTTGATAATCCTGTAGGCATTTTTTTAAGCTCATATTTAAGCTTTGGCATTTCAGGGAAAAGCCCTTTTATAGAATTTTGTAAAAGCTTTAAAGTATCATATGGATTATCAGTTTTAAAATTATAATCATATATATTTTCGGAAGAAAGCTTTTTATTTTTTAATAAGTCAGCTATTTCCAAGGAGTCTTTTTTTAAATTAGTTTCTATATTAGATTTGAGTAAATCAATATTATTATATGAAGGATAAATAGTATTTTTTATTAGAGAATTTATATATTTTTTACGATTTATGTCATAGTTGTTATTCGTATTGTCTTTATTTAATTCAACTAATCCATTTTTTAAAATTTCATATGCATTAAAAAAATCTTCCAATAGTATTTTATTATCTTTATCTATAAAAGCTTTTTTTTGTTCAGGGCTTAGATTAAGCTTTTCAAGCCTGCAGGCAAAGCTTTCTTGCATAAAATTATCATTTAATTTCAAAGAAAATTTATCTAATGAGTTTAGAACCAATGATATAGCATCCTTACTCATTAAGATATTATTATTTTTTTTCTCTTTTTCAAATTCTATTATACTTTCATAATATTCATCTAAAGAAGAAAGCAGCTTAAGGTAATTTTCAACATCGTTAATATTTCTAAAAGGATACTCCGTTAATATGATAGGTATAGTAGCATAAATTCCGGTATTTAAGCTTAAAGGCTCATAATATAAGAAAAAGTCTTTTGAAGCTAATAGATTTTGAAAATAGATATTTAATGAATCAAAAAGTATCTTATCATCATAACTAAGATTTTCAGGATTAATATTTTGAAGATTAGAATAAAAGCTTTCAAATATTTTGATATTTTTTGTGAAAGCTTCATTTGATATATCTTCAAAGCTTATTTTATAATCATAAATCCCAAGACTTTCAGGGCTTGAGGTTTCAAAATGTAATAATAAATAATTTTTAGAAAGTAAAAATTTATATAAATCATCACATAATAATTGAAAATTTTCCTCATCCATACAAGAGTTATCAATATCAATATTTTTTTTGACAGAAAAATCACCGGCTTTATTTTTACTTATATTAAAACAAGAGCTAATAATAAAGCTTGCACATAAAAGTGTGATGGCAAGCTTTATTTTATAATTAAGATACATATTTTATTTTATTTCCTTATAGTTTTTATTGTATGTTAAATTAGTAAGCTCTTGTTCTGATTTACCTGTTATGCTTATATTTAAGCTGTCAAGCTCATAATTTTCTATAAATGTATTTACAAGGCTTGTTAAGGCTAATTTATTATTTTTATCAAATTTATTTAAATCAAGATTAGCAATTTTACCTTGTATATCAAATTTATTTATGCTTATATCGGAATCAATAATAGAATATTCCTGTAGTTTTTCAAGCAATAAGCTTGCATCCATTTCTTCTATAGCATCCATTTCCTTATAAAGTCCGTTATTGTCTTTATTAATAGGATATATGGAAATAACAGTGAGTACGGGTGCATTAGGATCCGGTACCTTGTCAGATCTTCCTGAGTCATTACTTTCTTCAATCATATGAATATTATTTTGCTTTTCTGATTTTGCGACGGTGCCTGAATTGTTTGAGCAGGCTAATAAATTACATGCAAAAAATCCTACACACATTGTAAAAAAAATCTTTTTCTTAACCATAAAATCTCCTTTAATTGCTTTGATTAGTACATATCCAATTATCTATTTTATAAAGTCCTTTAATTAAAATATTAATTTCATTTTCGTCTAAGCTTGAAAGCATTGAAATTACCATATCCTTGTGAAATTCAAGATGTTTTTCATAAGCTTTTTTCCCCCTTTCAGAAAGCTCAATATATACAATTCGACGATCCGCCTTACCTCTTTGGCGTATTACATAGCCTTTTTTAACAAGATTATTTATAGCTATAGTAAGAGTTCCTGTCGTTATAGATAATTCCTTAGCTACTGTAGACATGGTCTTTTTTTGATTTAAACCAATAATATCTATAATATGCATATCATTTGTAGTTATATCTTTAAATTCGGTATTTTTAAAAACATTTGCTTCAAAATCCAAAATACCATTAAAGAGCTTAACCAAAATAGTATTTATTTCAAAATATTTATCCAAAAGGAACTCCTTTCTTATAAGCTATAAAATTTGTAGTAGATATAAATTATTTAATAAAATTTGCAAAAATACTTGCTCCTATAACTGTGAAAAGTCCGGCAACTGCTATTGATAAAGAGCTCATAGCTCCTTCTATTTCTCCAAGCTCTATCGCTTTAGTAGTTCCCATTGCATGTGCAGATGTACCGATACCTATACCCTTAGCTATAGGATGTTTTACAAAAAAGAGCTTTAATATTTGTTCTGCAAAAATATTGCCCAAAATACCCGTAATAACAATAACTGCTACAGTTATTTCAGGATATCCTCCTAATTCTTGAGAAATATCAATTCCGATAGCTGTTGTTATAGACTTTGGTAACATAGTAGCATATTGTGCATGAGTAAATCTGAATAGTAGACTTAAAATTAATATTGTAAATAAGCTTGTAAATACACCTGTTGCTATGCCTATAGATATTGCAATATAATTACTTTTTAACAAATGTATCTGTTCATAAAGAGGGACTGCAAGGCAAACAGTAGCAGGGGTTAATAAATAGCTTATATATTGTGAACCTACATTATATTCTGAGTATGGTATTTTAAAAATAACTAAAAATAGTATAACAATAGCAACAGATATAAGTAAAGGATTAAAAAGAACATTACCACTTTTTTTTCTTAAAAACATACCTATTTCATAAGCAAAAAGGGATACAAAAACGCCGAAAAATATAGAATTATTCATAAATTCGTGCATTATTTTCGCCTCTTTTCTTGTGCAAGTATAATTAACTCGGTAACCTTTGCAGATACTCCCATTACTAATATAGTTGATACCAAGGTCATAATAATTATAGGTATAAAAATAGGCTTTAATTTTTGCCATGAAACCATTAAACCTACAGCAGGAGGTAAAAACATAAGTTGCATAATTTCTATTAAAAAATAGGATACCTCTTTGATATCTGAAACCTTTAATTTGTTACTTATAAGCAGACCAAGTATAATTACAAGTCCATATATGCTTGCCGGTATAGGCAAAGGTAAAAAATCCTTTAAAAATTCTCCAATAAAACTTATAAATATTATAATAAAAAATTGACGTAAAATTTTCATAACTCTCACTCTCACTCTCACTTTTTCTAGTATATATAATCAAGTAAATTTTTCCAGTATATAATTAAGTAATATTAATATTATTATATATTTTTTGCAAAGAAGATAATATATCAATTTCTCTACGATGACAAGTAAACATTATTATTTGAGCAGAATAATTTGTAGCCAAAAATTCAAGAGAAAATGATAAACGTTTTTCATCATAATTAACAAAGCTGTCATCTAAAATCAGAGGAAGACTTTGCTTGTTTTTTTGTAATAATTTAGCAACTGCAAGACGTAATGCCAAATAAATTTGATCTAAGGTACCGCTTGAAGCTGAATCTATGGGAACTAATTTATCAACAGTATTTAGAAATATATTCATATCCTTATCAATACTTATAGAATTATATTTTCCCTTTGTTATCTTATCTATTAAAAATGAAGCCTCCTTATTCAAATAAAGCCCAAAAGAATCTTTTATATTGATAGATAATTTTTTTAAAGTTTCAAGTGCAAGATCTATTGCTTTAATTTCAGTATCTATTTTTTTATTTTCCTCTATAAGCTTTAAAAGTGCGGTATTTTCATCCTCTATATTGGAAATTTGTTCATAAAGCTTTTCTATTTCCCAAGTTTTTCTTTGGGCTTTCTCAATATTAATTTTAATATCATCCTGATATTTAATTAAATTATCCAAATTTATTTTAAGCTTTAGCAATTTTTCCTTGGCAGCATTGATATTTTCAAAGCATTGCTCATATTTTTCTAATAAAGCATTACTTTTTTCTATGCTATCAGAATCTAATATTTTTTTGCCTGTAAGGCTTTCTACCAATAATAACAAGGTATTGTGTAGAAATTTTATTTTTGAGCATTTACTTGACAGCATTCTTGATATGACCCCCAGAATAATTGTGCTGATTGTACATAATATAATAAATATGCTTATATTTAAATCATATTCTATGTGTAAAAAATGTGTCAGCTTATTATCCTGACCGCTTACAAATATATAAATTGATGATATAGCTGTTATTATAGATATAAAGCTTAGTATAAATATAGCTATGCGTAATAATTTGATATTATTATTTTCAGAAGCTTTTTTATATTCCTTAAGCTTTATATTAAATTGCTCTTTATAAGCCAGCAAATCAGAAATATTTGTAAATTCGGAGCTTTCCAATAAAGCCTTATTATTATCTATATATTTATTAAGTAAGCTTATTTCTATCTGATTCTGTGTAATATCACTTAGAATTTCCTTATCATCTTTTTTAAAAGCTTGATTTAAGGCTTGGCTGTTATCTTTTTCAAGCTCTAATTTATCTTCAAGATTTTTTAATCTTATAATATTATCTTCATAATTTTTATTTGCTTGTTCTATATAATTTTTAGATATAAATTTTTTTTGTACTTTTAGGTAATTAGAAGCCTTACTTATGTCAAGGGCTTCATTACCTGTACTATTCATATTTGAAATATATTTTTTTAATTCATCACTCATTCCACTATCGGTAACAGATTTTAATTGGCTTATGCTTATAGTATTTGTATAAGCCAAGGATGAAAGTCCATTTAAAATGTATGATAGACAAGAGTCTGTATCTACAATTTCTATACCCTTATCCTCATCTATTATACTAAGCGGTTTTTTGGAATTTTTCCTGAAATCTCTTTCAATTCTAAATATTTTATCATCTTTTTTCAAGCGTATATAACCGCCATAAGCAGAAGTCGCCCATGGTTCATATTTGGACCAAGTATCATTTTTACTTGCACGTCCCTTGCCACGTTCAAGACCATAAAAAATAGCTTTTATAAAATTATGAATAGTTGATTTTCCGGCTTCATTTTCACCATAGATTATATTGATTTTTTCTGAAAAACTAATCCTTTTATCTAAAATTTTACCGAAGCCTTGAATGTATATATCCAATATTTGCATATCAATTCCTTTCATCAGAGGTTTTTAATAATGCATTAGTTCCATAAAATAAAGCTTTTTTAGTTATAGGATCGGCTTTATTATCTTTAAGCTCATTTATAAAAAAACCGAGCATATCGGAAGCGTGTTCTATATAAAGCTTATTAAAATCATAATTAGGTTCACTTTCATCAGTTATTTCAATTATTTTAAAGCGATTAAGCAATATATCCAAATCAAAATCTATATCAGGATCT
>CAMQCZ010000035.1 GCA_946999385.1 uncultured Lachnoanaerobaculum sp. | reverse complement strand
GTCTGTCTGTCTGTCTGTCTGTCTGTCTGTCTGTCTGTCTGTCTGTCTGTCTAGGAATTATTTCGCTCTCTGTTTCAAATGTCAAGAGTTTTTCACGATAATATTCATATTGTTTTTGTCTTTGGGCAATTTCTTCCGGCAATAAGCCTTTTGTATCAGAAAGCAAAGATTGGAATTTGTCAAGGATTTTTGCTACAACTTGTTGTAATTCTTTGTCAATTACCGGAATTGGTAAAGAACGAATTATCTCGGAATTCAAATTACTTACAGAAGAACTATTAATTTTTCCTTTCCAGTAATTTTGTACTTTAGAAGATGTTAAATAATAATACAAAAAGTCTGAATCTAAAATATTATAAAAATCACTTATTGAAGCCCATCCATCATGAATAGCTCCATCAATATCAAGTATATAAGGTCTTCCATAACTCATAGAATTTGACATTATAAAATCACCTTTTTTCAAAATTCTTGATTTTTTTGCTCCTTCTACTGTAATTCTTTGAGCTGTTTTTGTAACATATTTAGAGTTTGCTCCTATATCACCAATTTTAATCCAAGGGATTCCTTCTATATCATCAGTTATATATTTCGTTATTGGTCTAGGTGATGCTCCTCTATTTATTTGAGCAATTTCTCCAAGAGTTGTAAATTTTACTTCATAATCTTTAAATTCTAATCCACCTATTTTTGTGGCAATTTTATTCAAATAATCTTCACTTAAAAGCATATCCCTATAATACTCATATTGTTTAATGCTAAGTTGTAACTCCTGCTGTAACTCCTGCTGTAACTCCTGTATCAATAAAGTGAATTTGTCAAGTATATCTACAATCTTTTCTTGGATTTTTATCGGAGGGATAGGGATGGGGATGTTATTCCACCTATCAAAATCAAATCTAAATCTTGCTCCCTCTTCCTTTTTATCATTAATAATTTTAAGTATTTTAGAAGATTTTATATAATATTTTAAATATTTTGGTAATACAAGCCTTTCGTCTATTTCAAAAACAACATACATAGGGCTTAAAACTCCATCTTCTTTATTTAATAAACAATCAATAGAACCAATATTTAATCTTGCTGGATTATATGCAAACATATTTTTACGTATAATATTATAATTTGATATATCCTCACTATAATTTATATAATTTTCTCTACGTTCTTCATTCGCCCAAAATTCTTTTGAGCTTATCAATCCATAATCTTTACTAACTGTATATACTAAATTAAGCTTACTATCTCTTTTTTGTTTCATAGAATACTTTTTAATCATTGAACCAATTGTTGTTATATATACCTTATCATCTAGCAAACCCATATATCCACCATTCATTATAAAATCTTGATTTATTTTTATAATATATTCCTAAATCTTTTAATAAGTTTTTGTGTAAAATTTTATCATAAAGCAATATCACAATCAACAAAAGCCAAGAAATATATCAGCTTGATATTTAGCTTATCTCATCTTGAATATTAAAAAAGCTACTGTCATTGTCTATATTTACACTTTATTTTTAATTTTTATAAGGCTTTATCTAAACAAAAAAATTTCCAGGAAGGCTATTATTCTACTAAAAATAAAGGGCGATTATTCATAATTTATTAACAATCATTTTAAAATAACTTTACATAAAAAACAAACAATAGCCATTATTTAAATATATAATCTAAAATATAAGTGAGAGCGTATATCTCATTTATACTAAAAATATAAGATTTTTTTCATAATACCGGAGCCGATACTAAGTATCGGCTCTCCTCCCTTTTTAATATTCAAATTATATTCAATTATTATCTTAAGCTTATATATATTGTATAGATAATATACAATATAATCATAAAAATACCTTCTCTTTTTTTTAATTTCCCATCGTTACCGGCAAATATCCATACAATAAGGCTTACAAATAATAAAAAGATTATATCGTAAAGTGAAAATAAATTTGTAGCTATTGGATTTATAGTTGCTGACATACCCAAAATAAATATAATATTAAAAATATTTGAACCAACTATATTTCCTATTGCAATTCCATTTTCTCCTTTTTTTGTTGCAACCAAGCTCGTTACAAGCTCAGGTAAAGATGTTCCTATTGCAACTATTGTAAGTCCAATAAAATTATCTGATAATCCAAATTGTCCGGCTATAGTCGTTGCGGACTTAACAACTATATTTCCACCGAATATTATAGCAATCAGCCCGGCTACTACATAAATTATAGACAAATAAATAGGAAGTATTTTATATCTATCTTCTTCTAAGTCTCTATTTTTTAAAGCTGAGCTTATAGTATAAAATAAGAAAAAAGCAAATAATAAAAGTAAAATAATAGCATCAGTTCTGCTTATATCATTACCCGTAAAACTTAATATTCCTAGAATTAGAGTTATAAGCATTGAATATGTATAATCCTTTTTCAATAAATTTTTATCTATATCAAGTGTATTAAACAAAGTGCAAGCACCTAAAATAACTAATAAATTAAACAAATTTGATCCTATTACATTACCAAGTGCTATTCCATTATTTCCATTTATTGCGGCTGCAATACTTACAGAAGCTTCAGGTGTAGATGTCCCAAATGCAACTATTGTAAGTCCTATAATAAGACCTGAGATTTTTAAAATTCCGGCAATGCTTGCCGCACCCTCTACAAAAAAATCAGCTCCTTTAATTAATAATATAAAGCCTACAACCAATAATATATATTGCATATCCTCTCCTTACTTTATAATTTGATCTCCATCCTTCATAACATAATTTCTCTTAACGCCTATTTCTTGCATCCATTTTCTAACTTCCAATGTTAAATATTTACCACTAGTATTATTATATAGCCATTCCGGAGAATTCCACATAGCTATACTCGGACTGATGGCTTCATAAACTTTTTTTGAAACTCCATATTGACCATGATGTGCCATTTGAACAATATCACTTTTTAATTCATCCCTTGGTACATCTCTCAAAAGACAATCTCCACCTTGTTCTCCCATATCTCCAAGAAACATAATTCTCTTACCTGACATATCTACTCTATATGCTATAGACGAATTATTTATAGCATTCACATTAAATAAATATGGAGAGTTCATTACATGTATTTTTACATCATCAAGATCAATAATATCTCCATATTTTATTTTAGAATGTAAAATAGACGGACTCGCATTAGCTAAGGATTTAATAAATTTTTCAACATAATCAGCTCTATAGGCTTCATTTCTTTTATACCAATTCAAATCTGTCAAATGATAATAAATACCTCCTATAGTTATGGCACTGTCTTTATCATTTAAAACATTTATCAAGGCACCGACATGATCAGAATGTGGATGTGTTATTAACCATGCATCCACTTTTCCACCCTCTTCTTTCAGCATTTCTTTTAAATGCACTGCATCAGCTTCAAGACCACCGTCAACCACTATAAGCTTGCCATTTTTAGATCGAATAATATATCCCATCATCTGACTTTCAGTATTTGAACGTAAGAGTATAATTTTTCCACCATTTAATATACCATATGAGGGTCCTGAATTTATGCTCTTTTTATATCCTATTACATCTGCAAAGGTAATTAAGCTTAAATTCAATATCAAAATCACAATTACCAATATAAGAGTATAGCTTTTTCTTATAACTTTCATATGCTACCTCCTACTTCTCTTCACTAATACTTTCTTTTTCATTTGAAGCAGGAGCAGTGCTTTGGTTTTCTTTTTCATCTGAGTCTACATCAGCTTTTTGACCTTCATCATTATCTTTTGATATCTGAGGTATTATAGGATCATTGGCACCGGCAGGAATATATTGATTTATATAATATAAATCAGGATTCATTATATCCTCCTCATTATATACCTCCAATTCAATATTGTATTTTTTCCACAATCCACCATAAGAATTATCATTTGAAGGCTCTATTGAAAAATCCTGAGTTCTTGCAGCATCATTAAATGCCTTTATTATAGCTTTACCATAATCTAAAGATTCCAGCTGTGTAATTTTATTATCTAAAGGCCAGATAAGTCTAATAGTCTTTTTATCTTCATATACTGCAAAATCTACATACTTACCATGTGGATAATCAGGATTATCATTTAATTCGTCTTCAAAATCATCTCTTACTTGATCCCAGTTAATTTTAATATTTGACATATTGGACAATACAGGCTTTGGTTGTGTAACTGACTCAGCTGCACAGGCACTAAACAAAATTTGACTAAATATAAATATTAGCATTAATAAAATTTTTTTTCTCAACATAAGTTACTCCTTTTTATTTATCCGAATAATAAAAGCTTCTAAATATGTATTATAGTATAAATGATATTTATATTTTTTTGTATATCAATTTGTGAAAAGTCATAAATTCTTCATATCTTAAAAAAATATAACAAATATAAATCTAAAAAGACATTAAATAGTAAAAATTACTATTCAATGTCTTTTTATTATAACATATTCTCTAACTACTTTTCAATTTTTGCTACAAGTGTATCAGAATCAACTGCTTTATCTATAATAATTTTATCACCCTGAGAGAGCTTTTCATCACCTAAAATTAATTTAGCAATCAAATTTTCAACATGTTTTTGTATATACCTCTTTAAAGGTCTTGCTCCAAAGCTCGGCTCATAACCATTCTCAACTATATAAGATTTAGCCTCATCTGTTACAAATACACTTAATTCTCTATCACTAAGTCTATTATTCAGATCCTTAATAAGCAAATCTACAATACCTGAAATATTATTCTTTGACAATGGTTTAAATAGAATTATCTCATCCAATCTATTTAAAAATTCAGGTCTGAAATGATTTCTAAGCTTCATTTTCACTGAATCTTTGGCAGCTTCACTAATATTTCCAAAATCATCCGTTCCCTCAAGCAAATCATTTGAGCCTATATTAGAAGTCATAATTATAATAGTATTTTTAAAATCAACCGTCTTTCCTAAGGAATCTGTAATTCTACCATCATCAAGCACCTGTAATAATATATTAAAGACATCAGGATGAGCCTTTTCTATTTCATCAAATAGTACAACTGAATATGGCTTTCTTCTAACTGCCTCTGTCAACTGACCGCCTTCATCATATCCTACATATCCGGGAGGTGCTCCTATAAGTCTACTAACGGAAAATTTTTCCATATACTCACTCATATCAATACGAACCATATTAGCTTCATCATCAAATAATGCCTGTGCTAAAGATTTTGCAAGTTCGGTTTTTCCGACACCGGTAGGTCCTAAAAATAGAAATGAACCTATAGGCTTTCCGGGATCCTTTATGCCTGCCTTTGAACGTTGTATAGCTTCACTTACCAAGCTAACAGCCTCATCCTGACCTATCAGTCTTTTATGTAAGGTCTGATCCAAATGCAATGTCTTTGATTTTTCTGATTCATTTAATTTTGTTATAGGAATACCTGTCCATCTTGAAACTATTTTAGCTATTTCCTCTTCTGTAACAGCTTCATGAACCAAGCTAAGCTCTTTATTTTCAAGCTTATTTTCTTCTTCAGATAATTTCCTTTGTAACTGTGGCAATTCACCATATTGTAATTTAGCCGCCAAATTAAGATCATATTTTCTCTTTGCTTCATCTATCTGCCTATTTACATTTTCTATTTGCTCACGTATATTTGCTAAGCCTTCTACACTATGCTTTTCATTTTCCCATTTTGCCTTTTGTTCTTTAAATTCATCTCTAAGTGTTGCAAGCTCTTCCTGTAAACTTGATAATCTTTCTTTAGATAAATTATCTGTTTCTTTTTTTAGTGCAGCCTCTTCTATTTCAAGCTGCATAACTCTTCTTTGAAGCTCATCCAATTCTGCCGGCAGTGAATCAAGCTCAGTTTTTATTAAAGCACAGGCTTCATCAACTAAATCTATCGCTTTATCAGGTAAAAATCTATCACTTATATATCTATTAGATAAGGTTGCGGCACTAACTAAAGCTGAATCCGTTATCTTTACACCATGATAAGTCTCATACCTATCCTTGATACCTCTTAATATAGATATAGTATCTTCAAGACTTGGCTCCTCTACCATCACAGGCTGAAAACGTCTTTCAAGTGCTGAATCCTTTTCTATGTATTTCCTATATTCATCCAAGGTGGTAGCTCCTATACAATGAAGCTCTCCTCTTGCAAGCATAGGCTTTAAAATATTGCCTGCATCCATACTGCCTTCTGTCTTTCCTGCTCCAACAATATTATGCAATTCATCAATGAAAAGAATAATCGAACCTTCGGATTTTTTAACTTCATCCAATACAGCCTTTAATCTTTCCTCAAATTCCCCTCTATATTTTGCACCTGCTACTAAGGATGCCATATCAAGCGAGAATATTTTCTTGTCTTTTAAGCTTTCAGGCACATCTCCCTTTAATATACGTATTGCAAGTCCTTCAACAACGGCTGTCTTACCTACTCCCGGCTCACCTATAAGTACAGGATTATTCTTTGTTTTTCTACTCAATATACGTATTGTATTTCTTATTTGACTGTCTCTGCCGATAACAGGATCAAGCTTACCGCTTCTTGCTTTTTCTACTAAATCATATCCATATTTATTTAAAGTATCATATGTAGCTTCAGGATTATCATTTAAAACTCTTTGATTTCCTCTAACCTCCGATAAAACCTTCAAAAAGCTGTCCCTATTGATACCATAAGCATTAAACAAATTTTTCAAATTAGTATTTGCCTCTTTAACAAGTCTTAAAAAAATATGCTCAACACTTACATAATCATCACCCATTGCTTTTGCATCATCTGATGAATTTATCAAAACCTTGTTTAAATCATTACTCATATAAAGATTGACATTACCGGAAACCTTAGGTAATTTTTCTATCAAATTGACAAGCTCATTCCTAAAGCCTTTTGTATTAATCTTCATCTTTTCAAACAAGCTGAGTATAAGTGAGTTGTCAAGATCTAATAATGCCAATAATAAATGCTCTTGTACAAGCTGACCATTTCCATATTCATATGCAATTTTTTCTATATTCTGAATAGCCTCTACAGACTTTTGTGTAAATTTATTTATATTCATATAATACCTCCTTGGTCTTATATTGTTATTTATGTTATATATGTATTATAACAGTTATTTTTTAAATGTCAAGCATTTTATAAAAAAAATCAGTATGCCGACCTAATATTATCGGCATACTAATTTTTTTATTTTTCCATCATATTTTTATATCCCTTAGTTTCTAATAATTCCTTATAGGATAGATATATATCTTTGCTTGTATAATCTCCATCATCACTATAATTATAAATAGTTGACTTATATTTTATTCCATGCTCATCAAGCTCCTTCAAAAATATATCCATATCAGTATTTTGAATATAATAATATGAATAACCCAGAGACTTTTTAGAATTTATCTCATATGTAAAATTAATACATGACCATGCTTTATCAGCCATTTCTCTCTTAGCTTTCTTATTTTCAAGTAGCATATAATAATTTTTAACACATTTATCTTGAATTTCTTGTAATAATTTAATATCATTTTTATCCTTTACTCTTACTTCAAGTTCCAAATCTTCAGATTCTTTATTAAGAGAATATCTAAAGCTGACATTAATAAATTTATAATTTGAAGTATATCTATAAGGTAATTTGAAAAATTCAGTCTTTACTATAGTATATGCAAAAATATTACTTAAAATAGCTATAAATATAAAGATACCTACAATTTTAAAGCTGATTTTAATTTCTCTTTTATATATAAAATTGGCAATTAAATATATTATAAATATGATAGTATATATAGCAAACATATTGACAATATTTTCACTATTATAATAATTAGCTGTAAGCATAAGACTTATCAAGGCTAATAAATTCAAGCCGGGATATGCAAAAATATTATTAGATAATTGCCCTGAAGCTTCTGCCCTTCTTTTATTAATTTCAATATAAAATAAAACCCATGAAAATATAGTAATTATTAATATTACAATAAGAGCTGTTAAATCTAATTTACTATTAATGTAAGAGGTTCCTGCTTGTGCAATATTTATTTTTTCAAAAAAGTAGCTCAATACTATGCCTATATTATAAATTAAAGAGATATAATTTATTTTGTTACTTAATAGATAAGCTCTATTTCCTGCATACATACCATCAGCTATATATACAAAACAAAGAATCATAATTGCAGGAAGTACATGATATGCTATATTGATTAAAATACCATCCAACAAACTGTTTGCCTTATTAAATACCCATAAATTAAAGCCTAACAATAGTATAGCTAAAATTAAAGCCAGTATAGAAAATTTTATAATTTCAGCAAATGTATTTGTATATAAATTATTTAAGTATAATATTATAAGTCCTAAAATCAAATTAATTATATATGGTATAATCATAATTAAAATCGTTAAAAATATTTTTGTATCAAAATATTTTTTTCTTTTTATACCTAGACTGTAAAAAGTATCCAAAGCTCTTTTATCAGTAGTAAATCTAAATATATACCAAGGTAAAATAAAGCTTGATAAGAACAAAATAAAAATAGGAAAAAGTAAATAATCTATTCTTGCTCTCTCATAATTAATTAAATTCAAAAATGGAAAAGATAAAAAATAAATAATAAAACTAAAAGCTATCAAATGCTTTGAATTTTTCATCTCATAAATACATTGTTTTTTATCTATCATTGTATATTCTCACTTTCTAATTCACTAATAAATAATTCTTCAAAATTAATTGGTACAATTTCAACTAATAAAGGCTCCATTTCATTTAATTTTAATAATATATCTTCTTTTTCACCTCTAATAATCATATTTATAACTCGACTGTTTTTATCAAATTTTATTACATTAAAATACTTAAAATCTTCTTTATTCTTTTCTTCATTAAATACAATTTGATATTTATTTATTTTTTCTTTTTGAGACTGTAAATCTCCTGATGTTTTAATATTCTTATTGTCTAAAATACCGAAAGAATCGCATATATCCTCCAATTCTTTGAGATTATGACTACTTATGATGATTGTAGACTCACCATTCTCTATCATTTCATATAATGCTCTTTTAAATCTAAGTCTAATTAAAGGATCAAGTCCATCAAAGGTTTCATCTAATAATAAAATTTTAGGCCTTATACTAAGTGCCATAAGTATAAATACTTGTCTTTTCATTCCTTTAGAAAAATTATTTATACTTTTATTAAGAGGTAATTTAAAAAACTTAAGATAATATGCAAATTTTTCTTCACTAAAATTATAATAAACCTTATAAAATTCCTTTAAGCTGTTTAAGGTGGCATTTAAAGGGCAATAGCAATCATCACTTATGAATAATAATTCTTTTTTTAATTTAAAATTATCTCTGATATTTTCTCCATTTATTAAAATTTCACCTTCATCAAGCTTATACACATCGCTTATACATCTAAGTAATGTGCTTTTGCCTGCTCCATTTATTCCTACCAGGCCAAAAATACTTCCATTTTTTATATTCAAATTAAGATTTTTTAAAATATCTTTATCTCCAAGTCTTTTTGAAACATTTTTTATTTCAATCATTATATACCTCCTCAATCATATCCAATACTAATTGCTTTTCTATATTTTCATGCTTTGCAAGTATTATATTATTTTTTAATGTTGATAATATTTCTATATTTACATCCTTATTATCATTTTCCGATATATATACTCCTTTTTTTGCAATCGTATAAATAATACCTTCTCTTTCCAATTCATTATATGCTCTATGAACTGTATTAGGATTTATCCCTAAATCTGTAGCAAGACTTCTAACTGAGGGTAATTGCATATTAGGCTTTAATACACCAAGAGCTATAAATTTTTTAACTTGAGCTTTTATTTGTTCAAATATAGCTTCCTTATCCTTAAAATTTATAAGAAACAATATAGCACCTCCCTATACAATGTATTAATTGTATTAATTGTATGTATTAACTGTACTATCTGTTTTTATTTTTGTCAATACTATTGAGCTGTTTTTTTGATTTTGATATACTCTTATTAAAATATTTATTAATTTTTAGGAGATTTATGAATAGATATATTGATCTACATACACATAGCACTGCATCTGATGGGACTCTAAGCCCTGCAAATCTTATTAAAAAAGCAATTAATATTAATCTAAGCTATATTGCTCTTACCGACCATGATACAATGTCAGGAGCTATAGAAGCTTATGAGGCTGCAAAAAATTCAAGCTTAAATATG
>CAMQCZ010000034.1 GCA_946999385.1 uncultured Lachnoanaerobaculum sp. | reverse complement strand
TATTCTTGTAGGTGAAGGTAAGGAAGCTTATTATATAGATAATTTTAATGATATAGAAATATTTTTGTTAGAAAAGCTTTGTCCACAAGATATGTGCATAACTATGGGGGCAGGGGATATAGTAAAAGTAGGAGAAGACTTGTTAGGCAAATAAGTTATCCACAAATCCACAGGCATAAACAGTATTAATGTTGATAAGCTTGTGGATTTTTCCATTTATAGTGCTATTTAAATTTATTTTTAATTGTGATATAGTACACATAAGTTTAATAATTTGGAGAGACCTATGTTTATAAAAGTTGAAAAAGTGGATTTGAATGATGTATTTGTTGTGCCTAAAAAATTTGTTGATGATTTTTTATCAGGAACTAATGGAGAATATATTAAAGTATATTTATACATTTTGAAGAATAATATAAGGGATATCAATCTATCTGATATAGCTGATAATTTAAATATGCTTGAAAATGATGTTCTTAGAGCTTTAAGATTTTATGAGAGTAAGCAGCTTTTGAATATTTGTGAAGATGATATTAAAGAAGCTCAAAAAGAGAATATTGAAGAAAATAAAGAAGATATACAAAATATAAAGGATAAAAATTCCGATGAGGATATATCCGATATAAAAAATAATATAGATATGAGAAAATTTAATGATGATGAAAAATTTAAGACACTGATGTATGTATATCAGAAATATTTAAATAAGACTTTATCACAGACTGCCGCCAGAACTCTTGCATATATTTATGATATTTTGAAAATGCCTTATGAGTTGTTGGAATATATAATAGAAGAAGCCGCCAATAATAATATAAAGAGTATGAGATATATAGAAACGGTGGCAATAGCTTGGCATAGTGAGGGTATAGACAGTGTTCAAAAGGCAAAGCAGTTCAAAAAAATTTATAATAAAAGGGTTGGACTTATAAAAAAAGCTATGGGCATTAAAAATAGCAGAGATTTAATAGATGATGAAATAATATATATAAAAAAGTGGTTTAATACATATGCTTTTTCAGATGAAATAGTAGTTAAGGCTTGTAGTAAAACAATTGCAAATACTAATAAACCAAGCTTTCAATATGCAGATACTATACTTACTACATGGTATAAAAATAATGTGAAAAGCTTAGAGGATATTGAGCTTATAAATGAAAAACAAAATATTAAAAATAAATCAAAAAATAAAAATATTTATAGAAATAATGATAAATTTAATATGTTTATACCAAGAGATAAGGAAATAGACGAGCAATCAATTTATGATAGAATTTTATAGCTTGACTTATAAATAGAAATTTATTAAGGAGGTATATTTTGGCATTTAGTAATTCTCAATATAATGCTATAATGAGAGAGTATGAAAGAATAAGGGAAAAAAATAGGAAGGAGCAGGATAGGAGACTTGAAAGGGTTTATGCGGTAATACCTCAAATCAAAGAATTACAAGAAAAGCCGTCTATTTTAGCTTTGGAATATTTTGAAAAATCAAAATATGATAAATCGGCATTGGATGATTTTAGAAAGCGTATTGAAGAGATAAAAAAGTTAAAAAATGATTTATTAAAAGAATATGGTTTTCCGGATAATTATATGGAAGAAATATTTGAATGCAAACTTTGCAAGGATAGCGGAATGATTGAAAATAAAAGATGTAATTGCTTTAATAAAAAGTTACTGGAGCAATTATATAAGAGTTCAAATCTTAAAAATATTTTTAACGACGAAAATTTCAAAAATTTTAGCTTGGATTATTTTGATGATACTAAGCCTATAACAAAAAATGGACTTACACATAGGCAATATAATAAAAAAATAAAAGACATATGTGAAAATTTTGTAAAAAATTTTGATAAGAAAAAGGATAATATATTATTTATAGGAGATACAGGGGTAGGTAAGAGCTTTCTTAGTAATTGTATAGCCAAAAAATTGATAGAGTCTTATCATAGTGTCATATATTTAAGCAGTGAAAAGCTATTTAACATACTCGATGAGAGAAGAATAAAAAGATTTAATTTAGATTGTGAAGATTATTTGGATGATTATATAGACAACTGTGAGCTTTTAATAATAGATGATTTAGGAACAGAATCAAATTCAAATAATACGCAGATATTCAATTTACTTAATGAAAGATTTGATAATAATAAAGCTACTATTATTTCCACAAATTTATCACCTGCAGCAATAAGAGAAATGTATACCGAAAGAGTAAGCTCAAGAATACTTAATTTATATACAGTATTAAAGCTTTATGGTGATGATATAAGAGAAAAGAAAAAAGAAAAAAATAATTAATATTAAATTGGAGGAAGAGATGTCAAAGGCTATTAGAAAAATTGAAAGTATACCTGTAGGACCCCTGGGTTTGGTGCCATTAGCAAGTTGTACAAATTTAAGCAAAAAAGTGGATGCTTATTTATCACAGTGGAGAAATCAAAATGCGAGCGAAAGTGAAAATGAGCATACAAACACTTTGGTATTTGCAGGATATGCAAAGGATTCTTATATAGTTAAATCAAAAATAAATAGATTCGGTTCCGGAGAAGCAAAAGGCAGCTTTGATGAATCAATAAGAGGGATGGACTTATATCTGATGGTAGATGTATGTAATTATAGTATGACCTATTCATTATATGGAAAAACTAATCGTATGTCTCCTGACGATCATTATCAGGATTTAAAAAGAATTATAGCGGCTACTACCGGAAAAGCCAGAAGATTAAATGTTATTATGCCATTTTTATATGAAAGCAGACAGCATAGAAGAACAAAAAGAGAGTCTATGGACTGTGCACTTGCTCTTCAGGAGCTTGTAAATATGGGAGTAGATAATATAATTACATTTGATGCTCATGATCCCAGAGTACAAAATGCTATTCCTTTAAAGGGCTTTGAAACAATACAGCCTACATATCAATTCACAAAAGCTTTGCTTAAAAACTTTCCGGATTTGGAAGTTGATGCTAAGCATATGATGGTTATAAGTCCTGATGAGGGTGCTATGGGAAGAGCCATATATTTTGCAAATATGTTAGGCATAGATGTTGGTATGTTCTATAAAAGAAGAGACTATACCAAGGTCGTAAATGGAAGAAATCCTATTATAGCACATGAATTTTTGGGAAGTAGTGTTGAAGGAAAGGATCTTATAATTATTGATGATATGATTTCGTCAGGGGAAAGTGTTCAGGATATAGCAAAAGAACTAAAATCACGAAAGGCAAGAAGAGTATTTATATGTTCAACCTTCGGACTTTTTACAAATGGATTGGCAACTTTTGATGAATATTATGAAAAGGGTTTGATAGATGCTATTTTAACAACAAATGTAGTGTATCAGAGCCCTGAATTATTAGAAAGACCATATTATATAAGCGTTGACATGAGCAAATATATTGCACTTATAATAGATAATTTAAATCATGATGTATCTATTAGTGAATTTATGACTCCAACAGATAGGATAAATAAAATTTTGGAGAAATTTAGAAATAGTAAAAAATAATTTATTAATTGAGGTAGGATGATGTCAGAGGATAAAAAATTGGTGCAGGAAATCACTTCTATGGAGGAGGATTTTGCACAATGGTATACAGATGTTGTAAAAAAAGCACAGCTTATTGATTATTCTAGTGTAAAAGGCTGTATGGTAATCAAGCCGGCAGGATATGCAATTTGGGAAAATATTCAAGCACAGCTTGATAAAAGATTTAAAGAAAGTGGAGTACAAAATTGCTATATGCCACTTTTTATACCTGAAAGCTTATTACAGATGGAAAAGGATCATGTAGAAGGCTTTGCACCGGAAGTAGCATGGGTAACACATGGTGGTTTGGAGCCTTTGCAGGAAAGGATATGTGTAAGACCTACATCAGAAACACTATTTTGTGATTATTATTCAAAAAATATAAAATCACATAGGGATTTACCACAGCTTCTTAATCAATGGTGCTCAGTAGTTCGTTGGGAAAAAACCACAAGACCTTTTTTGCGTTCGAGAGAATTTTTGTGGCAAGAGGGTCATACCGCACATGAAAATGCCGAAGCCGCAAAGCAAAGAACTATACAAATGTTGAATTTATATGCCGATTTTGTAGAAGAAGTTCTTGCTATACCTGTACTAAAAGGAGAAAAGACGGAAAAAGAAAAATTTGCAGGTGCAGAGCAAACATTTACAATAGAGGCATTGATGCATGATGGAAAGGCTTTACAATCAGGGACAAGTCATAATTTTGGAGACGGTTTTGCAAAAGCTTTTGGGATACAATATTCAGACAAGGAAAATAAGCTGCAATATGTTCATCAAACCTCTTGGGGAGTGTCTACAAGGCTCTTGGGAGCAATTATTATGGTGCATGGAGATGATAGAGGGCTAAAGCTTCCGCCAAAAATAGCACCTATACAGCTTATGATAGTTCCGATAGCTATGCATAAGGAAGGTGTTTTGGAAAAAGCTGAATTAATAGAAGCAAAGCTTAAGGATGCCGGAATAAGAACTAAAATTGATGATAGCGATAAAAGTCCGGGATTTAAATTTGCAGAATGTGAAATGAAAGGTGTTCCACTAAGATTGGAAATCGGTCCTAAGGACATAGAAAATAATCAATGTATTTTAGTTAGAAGAGATACAGGAGAAAAGCATATAGCCTCCTTGGATAATCCGGTAACAGAGGTACAAAGTATGCTTGATGATATTCAAAAATCTATGTTTGAAAAAGCATTAAAGCATAAAAATGAGCATACCTATGAAGCAAACACCTTGGATGAATTTATAAATATAGTTGAAAATAAGCCGGGATTTATTAAGGCTCTATGGTGTGGCGACAGAGCTTGTGAGGATAGGATTAAGGAATTGACACAGGCAAGCTCGAGATGTATACCTTTTGGCTATGAAAATGTAAGCGGTAAGTGTGTATGCTGTGGAAAGCCTGCAAAAAAAATGGTTTATTGGGGGCGAGCATATTAAGGATAATATATTTATAAAGCTTCCTCATAATGTGGAATTTATTATTAACAAGCTTGAGAACAAGGGCTTTGATGCATATGTAGTCGGTGGCTGTGTAAGGGACTATATATTGAATAAAGTTCCAAAGGATTGGGATATAACAAGCAGTGCAAGACCCCAGCAAATCAAAGAAATATTTAAAAAAACTATAGACACAGGGATAAAGCATGGAACAGTAAGTGTTTTGATAGACAAAAAGACATATGAGATTACAACCTATAGGCTTGATGGCAAATATTCAGATTCCAGACACCCTGACAAAGTAGAATTTTCAAATTTATTGGAGGAGGATCTTAAAAGACGAGATTTTACAATAAATGCGATGGCATATTCAAATAATACAGGGCTTGTGGATTTGTTTGACGGTAAGAGAGATTTAGCCTGTCGACTTGTAAGATGTGTTGGAGATGCTAAAGAAAGGTTTAAAGAGGATGCACTTAGGATATTGCGGGCAATAAGATTTTTGGCCAAGCTTGATTTTAATATAGAAGAAAAAACAAAGGAAGCCATCATAGAATTAGCTCCTAATCTGAGTAAAATAAGCAAAGAAAGAATTTCATCTGAATTTAATGAAATTATTTGTAGTGATAATCCGCAAAAATTAAAAATGGTTTTTGAATATGGATTGGATAAATATTTGACACCATCCTTTTCACAAATACATCCGGATGATAAAAATTTGAATGCTATGAAAAAAATAGATAAGGATAAGATTCTTAGATATCTTATTCTTATGGCTAATAATTCTGAAGAATTAGGAGTTAATATTTTAAAGGAATTGAAGTCTGATAATAAGAGCATAAAAAAATTTCAAGCTCTGCATAAATATCTATATAAGGATATACAAAATGATAAATATGAAATTAAAAAGATTTTGAGAGATATAGGTATTGAAAATTTCATGGATTTATTAAGAATTAAGGAAGCTTTATTTTCTCTTGATTATTCCGAGCTTATAGAATTAAAGGATGAAATATTACAAAAAAAAGAAGCTTATGATATATCAATGCTTGATATTACAGGTAATGAGCTGCTTGCAATGAATATAAAAAAAGGACCTCTAATAGGAGAATTATTAAATTATTTGTTAGAAAAGGTTATGAAATATGAGCTTGAGAATGAAAAAAAAATTTTTGAAAAAGAAATTAAAATAAAGCTTGCATTAAAGTTTTAAGTGTGATATAATTCTTATGTGTTTGAGAGATAAAAGTAAATACAAAAAATTTGCCAAGAAATCTCCTAAGCTTCGGCTTTGTGAGATGATTGGCATAATTTTTCTTTTATGGTGTAATAAAAGTATATAGGGTAGGAACTAACCGAATATAAGCTTGTGGACTTTGTGTAAGACGTTTTTATTTTTAGAAATAAAATAATAAATGCAGTAAAGGGTGAAGCAAGAAGCACATATGCCTAAAGCATAGTGTATAGTTCACTAGTAGCGGTATTTCCGCAGGATAAAGGATAATGAGGTGAGTATATGAAAGAAGGATTACATCCAAAATATAATCAAGTTACTGTTACTTGTAACTGTGGAAACACCTTTACTACAGGATCAACTAAGGATAGCATTCATGTTGAAGTATGTTCAAAGTGTCATCCATATTATACGGGACAGCAAAAAGCTACATCAGCTCGTGGACGTATTGATAAATTCAATCGTAAGTATGGTGTTAATGCTTAATTGATTATTAATCAGGAGGACTGGGCTTTTAGCTTAGTCCTTTTTGATTATCAATTAAAGATAATTTATAAAGGAGTGAAATATTGAAATATTCAGGTATAGGTGGTCAAGCAGTTATTGAAGGCATTATGATGAAAAATGGTGATAGATATGCTACTGCCGTTAGAAAGAATAATGGAGAAATAGCTATTTTAGAAGACGAGTATATCAGTATTACTAAAAAATACAAGCTTCTTGCCTTACCATTTATAAGAGGCATTTTTGCTTTTTATGATTCCATGGTAATTGGAATGAAAACCTTAAAGGTATCAGCAGGCTTTTTTGCTGATGATGATGAAGAGTGTAAGGAGAGTGCTTTTGAAAATTTTTTACAAAAAGTATTTGGCGATAAATTTGAAAAATTTATTATGACCTTTGCTACAATTTTTTCTATATTTGCAGGTATAGCTATATTTATGCTTTTACCTATGTTTTTGGGCAATATGCTCAAAAAATTTGTGGATAATTATTATATTATCGCTATTTTAGAGGGCTTTTTAAGAATTTTTATTTTTATTATATATATATTATTAATTTCAAGAATGGAAGATATAAAAAGAACATTTATGTATCATGGTGCTGAGCATAAGTGTATAAATTGTATTGAAAGCGGTCTTTCATTAAATGTAGAAAATGTAATGAAAAGCTCAAAAGAGCATAAACGTTGTGGAACAAGTTTTATAATTATAGTTATGATAATAAGCATTTTATTTTTTATGGCATTAAAAATTGATAATATATGGTTGCGTGCAATTAGCAGAATAGTCTTGATACCTATAATAGCAGGTGTGAGCTACGAATTTTTAAGACTTGCAGGCACTTGTGATAATAAGCTGATAAATATTTTATCAAGACCGGGCATGTGGATGCAGGCTCTCACAGTTAAGGAGCCTACAGCTGATATGGTCGAGGTGGCAATAAAGGCTGTAGAGGCAGTGTTTGATTGGAAAAAATATTTAAAAGAAAATTTTGAGGCTTCATAATATGTCTTTAGAATATAAAACATATAAAGAACTGCTTGATTTTGCTATAGAAAAATTTGATGAAGCAGGTATAATGAAAGCGGATATTGAAGCAAGATATATACTCTTAGCCACTTTTGATATAAAGCTGGTGGATTTTATTTTAGATAAGAATAAAAGAGTAAGTGATGAACAAAAAATAAAAAAATTTTATGAATATATTAGGGAAAGATTAGTAGGAAAGCCTTTTCAATATATAATAAATAGGCAAAATTTTTGTGGCTTTAATTTTTATGTAGATGAAGCAGTTTTAATACCACGCTTTGATACTGAATGCTTGGTTGAAGAGGTGGTTTTAGATAATAAAAATAATAATAATTTAGATATTTTGGATTTATGCACAGGTAGTGGAGCTATCGCCGTCAGTCTGGGAAAACTGGGAGGCTATAATAATATAAGTGCAAGTGATATTTCTGCAAGGGCTTTAGAGATAGCAAGAAAAAATGCCGAAAATAATGATGTAGATATTGATTTTATTTTAAGTGATATGTTTGAAAATATAGAAAAAAAATATGATATTCTTGTTTGCAATCCACCATATATAAGAACTAATGATATAGAGGAGTTGGACATAGGTGTAAAGGACTATGAGCCTAAGCTTGCACTTGACGGAAAAGAGGATGGGCTTTATTTTTATAAAATAATAGCAGATGAAGCAAGAAAATATTTAAATAAAAATGCTAAAATATATCTTGAAATAGGATATGATCAGGCAAGTGATATCAAGAAAATTTTTGAAGGCTATAGAAGTGTCGAAATAAAAAAAGATTTGGACGATAAAGATAGAATAGTAAAAATAATAGTATAGTGGAGAGGTTTATGTTTGATAATTTAGAAGATATAGTTGTGCATTATGAGGAACTTATGATGGCACTTGCAAGTCCTGATATTGCAAATGACCAGGATAAATTCAGAAAATTAATGAAGGAGCAATCTGATTTGACTCCTCTTGTAAATACATATAAGCAGTATAAAAGGGCAAAGCAGGATCAAGTTGATTCTTTAGCCTTGATTGAAGGCGAAAGTGATGAGGAATTAAGAGAAATGGCAAAAGAAGAGCTTGCAGAGGCAAAAAAGCAGGAGGCTAAGCTTGAGCAGGAATTAAAAATATTACTTTTACCTAAGGATCCTAATGATGATAAAAATATTATGCTTGAAATAAGAGCCGGTGCGGGCGGAGACGAGGCGGCTTTATTTGCAGCGGAATTATATAGAATGTATACACATTATGCTGAAACCCAAAATTGGAAGGTTGATATTGTGAGTGTCAATGAGAGCGGTATAGGTGGATTTAAAGAGGTTGTTGCAATGATAGTCGGCAAGGGTGCTTATTCAAAGATGAAATATGAATCCGGTGTTCATCGTGTTCAAAGAGTTCCGGCAACAGAATCCGGCGGGCGTATACATACATCGACAGCTTCAGTAGCCGTTATGCCACAGGCGGAAGAGGTTGATGTTCAAATTGATATGAAGGATATCAGAATAGATGTTATGAGAGCTTCAGGAAATGGAGGACAATGTGTAAATACTACAGACTCTGCGGTTCGTCTGACACACAATCCTACAGGTATAGTAATTTATTCACAGACTGAAAAATCACAGTTGCAAAATAAAGAAAAAGCTTTTGCACTTTTACGTTCAAAATTATATGAAATGGAATTGGAAAAAAAGCAAAATGAGGAAAGTGAGCAAAGAAGAAGTCAGATTGGAACAGGTGATAGATCTGAAAAGATTAGAACCTATAATTTCCCACAAGGAAGAGTTACGGATCATAGAATCAATCTAACCTTATATAAGCTTGATAAAATTATGGATGGAGATATATCGGAGCTTTTAGATGCCTGTATTGCGGCAGATCAGGCGGCAAAATTAGCAAAATTAAATGAGAGTGTTTAGATGAAAAAAGATACATTTTTAATTTTAGCCTCAGCTTCACCACGCAGAAAGCAATTATTGGAGCAAATAGGTATTGAATTTATAAGTATTGCAAGTAATTGCATTGAAGAAAAAAATACTGATATTCCAAGCGATTTGGTTTTAAATTTAGCAAAACAAAAGGCTATGAAGCTTGCATGTGATATTATTGAAAATAGAATTGACAAGTCTTTAAAAGAAATTTTGAAGACTAAGGAGGATATTGTAATTTTGGGAGCTGATACTGTAGTTGCATATAAAAATCAAATTTTAGGAAAGCCCAAGGATGAGGCTGATGCAAAGAGAATGCTTCATTTATTATCGGATGATTTTCATAATGTATATACAGGGGTTTGCCTGCTATATTTAGAAAACAGTTCGAAGGGTGTGGTATATTCCAAAAAGCGGACAGATAATTTTTATGAGAGTACGCAGGTTCATTTTTCAAAGCTTAGTGAGGCTGATATTGATGAGTATATTTCAACGGGAGAATCCTTTGATAAAGCAGGAGCATATGCTATACAAGGTTTTGCGGCAAGATATATAACTAAAATAAATGGAGACTATAATAATGTTGTAGGTTTACCTCTTTCAAGGCTGTGGTATTATATTAATATAGATTAATATTATATGTGGAGATGAAAATATGGAAAAAAAGGATATTGATTTTAAAAATTTAGGCTTTTCTTATATTAAAACTGATTATAGATATTTTTCAAATTATCTGAACGGTGCTTGGGATGAGGGACAGATAAGCACTGATGATAAGGTGGTTTTGAGTGAATGTGCAGGTATTCTGCAATATTGTCAGGAATGCTTTGAGGGCTTGAAGGCATATGAAACAAAGGACGGAAAAATAGTTACTTTCAGACCTGATTTGAATGCAAAGAGAATGTATGAGTCTGCAC
>CAMQCZ010000033.1 GCA_946999385.1 uncultured Lachnoanaerobaculum sp. | reverse complement strand
ATTTTATATTTAATAATAAATCATTACTTCTAGATATAAATTTTGCCATTCTTTCAGGACTCAAAGATGCATTTTTAATTAAGGCTAAATCATATAATTGTTGAACTATAATTTCAAATTTTTCTTTATCATCTTGAGCAAGCAAATTTTTAACTATCTCAGATTTTGCATTTAATATCAAAGTTTTTTTATCATTTTGTGCAAATAAATTAGGATCCATTCCCATTGTTGCGTATTGTTTTAGCATTTCCTTCATACGCCTTGTTTCTTCTGATATTGTTATCATAGAAGCTATATTAATATCTTTTAATTCTATGACATTTACTTCCAAATTTTCATCCTTCAAAGCATCTTGAACCTTGACCTTCAAAGCATCATAAGAATTATTTTCTTTATTTTCCTCTTTTATGTCATCTAAAACATCAGAATCTATTCTGCAAAAATGTAAATTTTCATTTTTCATTTCAAGATTACTAATAAAAGGTGTGTCAATATTATGCTTAAGAATAACAGCTTCTTTATTATTTGATTTAAAAATATCTATATAACTTGCCTGCTCCTTCTCATCTGTAACATAATAAATTTTTACTGTATTTTGTTTTTTATCTTTATCATCTTTATCATCTTTATTATCTTTATCATTTTGATTTGCATCTTCTTTTTTATAATAATGAGAAAATGTATTATAATTTCCATTAATATCCTTAAATAAAATATAATCATTCATTTTAGTAGCAAATTTTTCATCTTTTAAATAACCATATTTTATAAATGGAGATATATCTTCCCAATATTTTTCATAATTTTCTCTATCAGTTTTACACATACCTGAAAGCTTATCTGCCACTTTTTTAGCTATATACTCTGATATTTTTTTGACAAATCCATCATTTTGCAAAGCTGATCTTGAAACATTTAAAGGTAAATCAGGGCAATCAATAACCCCCTTCAAAAGCATTAAAAATTCAGGAATAACTTCTTTTATATTATCAGCTATAAATACTTGGTTATTATATAATTTAATTTTACCTTCTATACTGTCATACTCTGTATTTATTTTAGGAAAATATAAAATTCCTTTTAAATTAAATGGATAATCCATATTTAAATGTATCCAAAATAAAGGTTCTTTAAAATCTCTAAATACTTTTCTATAAAAATCTTTATATTCATCTTCCTTACATTCATTAGGATGCTTTAACCATAATGGCATAGTTTCATTCATAAGACTTGGTCTTAGCTTTATTTTATATTCATCCTTTGCTTTACTTACTTCTACCTGCTCTTTTTCACCCTTTTCATTTTCTTTTTCTTCAGTTTTAGCTTCTTGGACTATATGCTCAACTACAATATCACTATCCAATAAATTATCAGCCTCTACTATTTGTGTTTCATCCTTCTTATCACTATCTATGAAATATATTTCAACAGGCATAAAAGAACAATATTTTTCAATAACTTCTTTTACACGATATTCATTAGAAAATTCATAACTATCTTCATTAAGATATAAAACTATTTTGGTTCCTCGGGTATCTTTATTTGAATCTTTCATTTCAAATTCATTACCACCATTACTTTCCCAATAAATAGCTTTACTACCATCTTTATATGATAAGCTTTCTATGCTTACTTTATCCGCTACCATAAATGCAGAATAAAAGCCTAAGCCAAAATGGCCTATAATTTGATCATCATTAGCCTTATCCTTATATTTTTCTAAAAAATCACTGGCTCCTGAAAATGCTATTTGATTTATATATTCGTCTATTTCATTTTCAGTCATTCCAATACCATTATCTATAAAGGTAATTGTCTTATCCTTTGAGCTTACTAAAATATCAATTTTATATTTATCATCTTTATTTTCATATTCTCCTATTAAAGACAATTTCTTTAATTTTGTTATTGCATCACAAGCATTACTTGCCAATTCTCTTATAAAAATATCATGATCTGAATATAACCATTTTTTTATAATTGGAAATATATTCTCACTATTTATTGATAAATTACCTTTTTTATTCATATAAATCACCTTCCAATATATTAATTTTATAATCAAAAGAGAGTAGTAGCCCTACTCTCTGTCTAATTATGCAGCTTTTTTTGTATTTGTATGCTCTTTTATAAACTTCTCAAATTCCGGATTATTTCCATTAAATTTTACATTTAAAGCTTTACTTAAATCCATACTCAAGACACCTAAAAGAGATTTTGCATCTATAAATATATGTCCATAATACAAATCTATATCAAAATCACATTTACCGGCTAGCTCTACAAATCTTTTAGCATCTTGTATTGAAGTAAGTTTAATTTTAAATTCTTTCATCAAAATCACCTCTTCTCAAAATAATATTCAATTAAAATACTCAAGTATACAATTTGGAGTCTAGATTTTAATTATTATATATTTTTATATATTTATGTCAAGCATATTTAGACAAACTTAATTTTTTATTTATATCATTTACAATAGCTTGTAAACCATCTTCACAATATTCATAGTCTTTTATTTCTATATCTTCTTCATTTGTTTTGTCAAAAGAATTTTCTCCAATCCACATAAATAGTCGTAAGCAAATTTTCTCACCTTCTTTTTTAGGATTCCACTTATAATTCCTTTGTGGAAATATAACTATTTTATATCTTAATTTATTTAAGCTTCCGGTAAATGCTTCACCATATTCATAATAGCTTAAATTTAATATATCTTTTCTATCTAACATACTAATTTAAATATTCAATTACCTCCCTTATATTGCTAACACCAATCAAATTAATTTCGCTTCTATCTATTATTTTATCCAAATTTATTTTTGGTAATATACAAGTTGTAAAACCTAATTTTTTAGCTTCTTTTATTCTATATTCAGGCATATTTACTGCTCTGATTTCTCCAAGCAGTCCTACTTCTCCAAATAGAACGGTCTTATTATCAATACTCCTATCCTTCAAGCTTGAGATTAATGAAATTACTATGGATAAATCAAGTGCCGGTTCACTAAATTTCATTCCTCCTGCTATATTTAGATAAGCATCATACATAGACATATTATATTTGCATCTTTTTTCTATAACTGCTAATAATAAATTTAAACGATTATAATCAATACCGGCCGCTGTTCTTCTTGGCATACCAAAATTAGTTTTTGTAACTAAAGCCTGAACTTCAACTAAAATAGGTCTACTCCCTTCCATGAGGCAGGCAACACTGGTACCGCTGGAATTTGACACTCTGCCACTTAACATATATTCTGAAGGATTTTTAAGCTCAACTAAACCAAATGACTGCATTTCAAAAACTCCTATTTCATTAGTTGAACCAAAACGATTTTTAACAGCTCTTAATATACGATAGCTTATTTGCCTTTCACCTTCAAAATATAAAACAGTATCAACCATATGCTCTAAAAGTCTTGGCCCTGCTACCTGACCCTCCTTTGTAACATGTCCTATAATAAAAGTGGCTATATTCTTTGATTTAGCAATATTCATTAAAATATTTGTACTTTCTCTTACTTGTGAAATACTGCCAGGACTAGAAGATACTTCTTCCTTATACATAGTTTGTATAGAATCAATTATTAAAATATCCGGCAAATAATCTTCAATAGCTAAACATATGCCATCTAAATTAGTTTCACAAAAAAATTTTAATTCTCCACTGATTTTCCCAAGTCTATTTGCTCTTAATTTTATTTGCTTCAGACTTTCTTCACCTGAAATATATAATACCTTATATTTTTTCTTAGCAAGATTAATACATACCTGTAATAAAATAGTAGATTTACCAATACCCGGATCTCCTCCAAGTAATACTAAGGATCCTGCTACTATTCCACCACCTAAAACTCTGTCAAATTCTTCTATACCTGTTTTATATCTATCATCTTCATTCAAGTCAATCTCATCAATATAAAAAGGCTTTGAATTTTCAATCAAGCTGATTTTATTATTGCTATTTTTACTTATATTCTTTAATTTATCTCCTGAAACCTCTACTATAGTATTCCAAGCTCTACATGAGGGACATTGACCATACCATTTTAAAGACTCTGCACCACACTCTTTACAAAAAAATAAAGACTTTGATTTTACCATTTAACTCCCTTATTATTTTCTTATCAATCTAACATTTGCATAATTTTTATCATTTAAATTTACAAATATAACGAGCTTACCACTTAAATTTGTCTTTATATCACCAATAAATTGATCATTTATATATGTAGCATACTCTTTATTTTCCTCTAAATCCAAGCTTATTTGAAGATCCTTATAGCCTTCAACACTAAAGCTTAATCCTAAATCATTCAATATAAAATCACTAACTCTGCTTCCCGGCTCTGATTCATATAAAAATAATCCATTTTTTTCTAATTTTGTAATATCTTTAAATGTCTTTATTTTATACAAATCTCCTCTAAATTCAAAATCCTCCTTTTTAGCTTTTTTATCAAGTTCAAAATTTCCAAAATTTAATTTATCTTCATTTACAAATATAAGCTCCTTGTTAAGGCTCATATCAAACCTCCTAAAATTTATTTTATATTTCAGCATCAAATTTCAGCTCATTATCTTTATAATTAACTAAAACTCTATCACCTTTACTAATTTTATCTTCCAAAATATATTCTGCAAGCTTATCTTCGACTAAGACTTGTAACTTTCTTTTTAAAGGTCTTGCACCATATTTTTTATCATATGCCTTTTCTATTATATAATTTTTAGCTTCATCAGTAAACTTTATATTAATATCTAATTGCTCTTTTAATCTACTATTTAAATCTTTTATTAAAATTTCCAATATTTTTTTTATATCGTCCTTGCTTAATTGTTTAAAAACAATAACCTCGTCCAATCTATTTAAAAACTCAGGCTTAAAGGCTTGCCTTAGTTCCTCAAAAACCTTAGCCTTTATATTATTATATTCAAACTCTGTATCATCTGTAGCTAAAAACCCCATTTGTTTTTGAGATATAATACTCTTAGCACCTATATTACTTGTCATAATTATAATTGTATTTTTAAAGCTTACTTTTCTACCATGAGAATCATTCATATATCCATCATCTAAAATCTGTAATAATAAATTAAAAATATCATGATGTGCCTTTTCTATTTCATCAAATAATATAATAGAATATGGATTTTGTCTTACTTTTTTGCTAAGTCCACCCCCTTCTTCATAACCTACATATCCGGGAGGTGAACCTATAAGCTTTGATATACTATGTTTTTCCATATATTCACTCATATCAATTCTTATAAGTGAATTTTCACTTCCAAATAAACAAATAGCTAAAGCTTTTGAAAGCTCAGTTTTCCCAACTCCTGTAGGTCCTAAAAAAATAAAAGAACCTATAGGCTTTTTTGGATCCTTTATTCCAAGTCTTCCCCTTTTTATAGCTCTACTAACAGCTGAAATTGCTTCCTCTTGTGATATTACATTTTCTTTTAGTATATTTTCTAAATTTTTCAATTTTTGACTCTCATCAGCCTTTAGCCTTTGTACAGGTATTTTAGTCCAAATTGAAATTGTATCTGCTACATCATCATCTTCTAAAATTAATTCACTATTTTTATAATTACTTTTGTATTTATTAAGCAATCTATCTAATTTTTTTCTCTTTTTTTCTTGAGTCAATCTTATATTAGTTGCTTCTTCATAAAATTCATTAATTATTGCAATTTCTTTTTTCCTTTCCAATAGCTTAATCTCATCTTGTATTTCTTTTATATCTTTAGGTTTAGCAAAATTTTTTATTTTTAATCTTGATGCAGTTTCATCTATCAAATCTATAGCTTTATCAGGTAAAAATCTATCAGGAATATATCTAATAGAAAAATTCACAGCCTTTTTTATTGCATTATCACTTATTTTTAAACCATGATATTTTTCATACAAACTCTTAAGTCCCATAATTATTTCTATACTTTCCTCTTCATTTGTTTCTTCTACTAATATAGGCTGAAATCTTCTCTCTAAGGAAGTATTTTTTTCTATATATTTTCTATATTCTTCTATAGTTGTAGCACCTATGAGTTGTATTTGCCCTCTAGCTAAATATGGTTTTAAAATATTTGAAGCATCCAGAGAACCCTCGGCACCTCCTGTACCTATTAAAGTATGTATTTCATCTATAAATAAAATAATATCATTCTCGACAATAACTTCATTAATTATATTATTAATACGTTCTTCAAATTCTCCTCTATATTTAGTTCCGGCAACCACTGCTGATAAATCTAAGCTTAATAATCTTTTATTTTGTAAGGCTTTTGGAACTTCATTTTTAATTATCTTTTGTGCCAAGCCTTCCACTATTGCAGTCTTGCCAACTCCGGGTTCACCTATAAGACAAGGGTTATTCTTATTTCTTCTTGTAAGTATTTGCATAAGCCTATTCAGCTCATTTTCTCTTCCGATAATATTATCAAATTTATTTTCTCTTGCTAATTCAGTAAAATCGGTCGAATATTCCTCTAAAATATCATCATATATATCTTCTTCAAAATTATTATCTTCATTTCTATTTTTTGTTGGTAAATCATTTTTATTTTCAAAATTTGTAAGCAATATAGAATTATACAAATTGATAAGATTATATCCACTATTTTTTAAAATTTGATTTGCTATACAATCCAAATTTTTTATAATAGCTAGAAGTATATGTTCTGTCCCGACCTCAGCTTTAGAAAAATTATCGCTTTCATTTTTAGCAGCCTCCAAAATTTTTGTATATCTTGGTGAATATTTAACATTTTTGAAAGAATTATCTATTTCATTATAGCCTAAATCCTTTGAAAATCTTTCAAAAAATACTATTATTTCTTGTAAGGCAACATTATTTTCTCTTAAAAGCTTACCTGCGAAGCCTTTATTTTCTTTTATAAGTCCCATTAATAAATGTTCAGTTCCAATATAGTCTTTTTTATAATAAAGATTACACTCTTTAGCTAAAGTTAATACCTTTTTTGCACTTTTAGTGTATTTTATTTCCATAACTCTCCTTATAATGTAAATTCATCATATGTTTCATCTATTATATCATGTATTTCTTTTCTATTTATATCATTACATATACAACTTGCAACAACCCTAAATAAATCTTTTTTTATTTCATTTATAGCCTTTATTTTATCAATATCTATTGATATAACTGCTCCTTTTCTTCTATCTAATTTAAGAAGTCCTTTATTTTTTAATAAGTTATAAGCTTTGTTTACTGTATGCATATTTATTCCGATTTCATCAGCAAGTTGCCTAACAGATGGCAAAGAATCACCGTTTCTTATCTTATCGGTAGCTATAGCTAATATAATTTGATTGGATAATTGTATATAAAAAGCCTCTTCGCTATTAACATCTATATAAATCTCCATAAAAACCTACTTTCTAAGTATAATAATATTGTATCAAGTGTTATAGCTATATTATAACAACTTCCTCTAAAAAAATCAAGTTCAATAAAAAAATCCAACTACAGAGTAATCGGATTTTCTTCATTAAATTAATATAGTGAACTACTCTTAATACTTTTATAGCTCATACATATTTTTTTTAATTTATTTTATTTAATTCTTCTAAAACAATTTCTTCTAATTTTTTCAATTTATTTTTTGCTTCACATGATGTATCAGCTTTACTATAACAATACAATTTTATCTTAGGTTCCGTTCCTGAAGGTCTTAAAGCATACCAGCTTCCATCAGCCATGATGAATTTAAGTGCATCAGTTTTTTCTACATCAATTTTAGTTGAAAAACTTGTATCATAGTTAAATTCCTCACCGCTTAAATAATCTATTTTACTTAAAAGCTTCATTCCATCATAATTCGTTGGAGCATTCTTTCTATACTCAACCATCATTCTTGCAATTCTTTGCTGTCCTTCTATACCTTCTAATACCAATGATATAGTATTATCATAGTAATATCCAAATTCTTCATATAATTCAAATAAAACCTGTTTTAAATTTTTACCTTTAGATTTATAATAAGCGGCAGCTTCACACAAAATAAGAGTTGCACTAACCCCATCTTTATCTCTTAAATATGAGCCTATATTATATCCTATACTCTCTTCATATCCCATTATATATGTATATTCATCAGTATGATCCCATTCATTAGGTAATGCACATATATTTTTAAAGCCTGTCAAAACACTAAAGGTTTCAACACCATATTTTTTAGCAATAGCGGTACTCATTTCTCCTGTAACTATACTTTTTACTATTGCACCATTTTTAGGAATATTATTATTTTTAGCCATAGAAGAAAGAACATAATTAACAAGTATAACTCCTATTTGATTACCATTAAAAGCATAAATTTCTCCATTTTCATCAACAATTTCAACTGCCAATCTATCACAATCAGGATCAGTTGCTATCATCAATTCTGATTTAGTTTCCCTTGCAAGCTTTTCTGCATATTCAAAAGCAGCATGATCCTCAGGATTTGGATATTTTATTGTAGGAAAAGTTCCATCAGGTAATTCCTGTTCTTTAACAACATGAACATTTTCATAACCCATACGTTTTAAAACTGTTCTACAAGGTATATTTCCACAGCCATTTAATGGAGTATAAACTATACCTATTGACTTATCCAAGCCTTTATCTCTTAATGACACTTCCATAGTTTTTTTATAAAAAGCTTCGTCAACTTCTTCATTAATTATTACAATTAATTTTTTAGCTATTGCTTCTTCAAAGCTTAAATTTATTCTATCTTCAAATAAATCTAAACTATCTATTTTATCTAATATTGCATCAGCAATATCCGATTTTATTTGTGAGCCTTCTTTCCAATATACCTTGTATCCATTATAATCTTTAGGATTATGACTTGCAGTTATATTTATACCTGCTCCACATTTATAATATCTGACAGCATATGAAAGCTCAGGTGTAGGACGTAAAGAATCAAATAAATAAACTTTAATTCCAAGGCTTGCTAAAACAAGTGCAGCCTCTTTTGCAAAAACATCTGAATTTATACGACAATCATAAGCAATGGCAAGCCCCATATCAGCAACATTTTTATCAATCATAACAAGACCAAGTGCCTTTGTAGCTCTTCCTACTACATATTTATTCATTCTATTACAACCGGCACCCAGCTTTCCTCTTAATCCTGCTGTACCAAAGCTTAAATTAGTATAAAATCTACTTTGTATCTCTTCTTCATTATCTTTAATGTTTAAAAGCTCCTCTTTCAAGGAAAGGTCAAGATTTTTATTACTCAACCATTCTTGATACAATTTTAAATAATCTAACATTTTAATCCTCCATTTCAGGTAATAATAAAAGTACAATCAATATATATCATAATACTGTTATATTATAGCATAAATAATTTATTTTTTTAAATATATATATATAAATGATTTAAAAATTATATTTTATACTATTGCTTAATAGAAAATATACTCTATAATGTAATTAATAATATTTAAAGGGGTATATTATGTCAATCAAAGAACAAGCATTTAAAATGAAAAAAAAATCAACTGCTATCTCTAATATTTCTTTAGAAATCAGAAATAAATTATTATCTAATATAAGTAAAGCTCTTGATAAAAATAAAGAAGAAATTTTTAAAGCTAATACGCTGGATTTAGAAAATGCAAAAAATAATAATATAAATAACAGTATTTATAATAGACTTAAATTTGATGATAAAAAATTACATGATGTAAAGGAAGCTATTAAAAGCTTAATCTCACTTGATGATCCTATTGGAAAAGTTCAAATTCATAGAATGCTTGATGAAGATCTTATATTAAAACGTGAAACTTGTCCTTTAGGACTAATAGGAGTTGTTTTTGAAGCAAGACCTGATGCCTTAATTCAAATATCCTGCCTTTGTATAAAAAGTGCTAATTGTGCTATATTAAAAGGAGGAAGTGAAACAAGATTAAGTAACAAAATAATTTTTGATATACTAAAAAAAGAAATTGTTAAATTGGAGCTTGATTCCGATATGTTATTCCTGATAGAAGAAAGGGAAGATATTAAAGAGCTTTTATCTTGTAATGAAAGTGTTGATTTGCTTGTTCCACGTGGTTCTAATGAATTTGTTTCATATGTAATGTCAAATACAAAGATCCCTGTTATGGGACATGCAGATGGTATTTGTCATATATATGTAGACTATGATATTGATTTTGAAAAAGCTATAAATATTATTATTGATAGTAAAATTCAGTATAGTGCAGCTTGTAATTCAGTTGAATCATTATTAATAAATAAAAATATTGCCGTACAATTCTTACCTGTTTTAAAAAAATCATTAGAAAATGTTAATGTAAAAATTAAAGGCGATGATAATGTTCAAAAAATAATAAAATGTGAATTGGCTACTGATGATGATTTTTATAAAGAATATTTAGATAAGATTATTAATATCAAAATCGTAGATAATATTGACAAAGCCATAGAACATATAAATACACATGGATCTCATCATACCGATTGTATAATAAGTAAGAATAATACTAATGCTGCATATTTTCAAGCTTATGTAGATAGTGCCGGGGTTTATCATAATATTTCTACTCGCTTTGCTGACGGCTTTAGATATGGCTTCGGTGCAGAATTAGGAATAAGTACATCAAAAATACATGCTAGAGGTCCTGTCGGACTTGAAGGGCTTTGTACATACAAATATAAATTAAATGGTAATGGGAATATAGTTGCTGATTATGCAAATTCGAAAAAACAATTTCATTTTAAAGATTTAATATAATTAATATTTTAAAAGTTAATTTAAAAGAAAGGAAGGCTATGTTATATAAATATAAACTTAAATTTATTTTATTATTTTTATTCCCTTTATTTATATTTAATATTTTATTTATCAATGATATTTTTGCCGGAGTAATACAATATAATGATTTAAAATCTAAAATTGATACAAATAAAAATATCGAAGAAACAAATGAAGAAAAAAATAATACAGAAAAAAATAATACAGAAAAAAGCTATATTCCATCAAGTGTTATGCAGGAGGCTTTTCCTCAAAATATTGATATTGAAAAAATAGTTGAAAATGCCGGACTTTTAGAGCTTGGAGAAAATAATATTCCACCTGAACCTATATTAAATTCTACTCCTTGGATACATTATAGGTTTAGTGATATAAATAATATTCCTATTCAAACTACAGAAAGTATAAATAATACTTACTTATTTAATAAATCAGGATTTTCAAGACTATTTATAAGTCATAATAATCAAACTCCTACAGATAGATATTACTTTAGAGTTTATACAAAAAATCAAAGTTGGCTTCCTTGGTGTGTTTCTAATGAAGCCAGTCCAAATAATAATGAAAATGATAAAATACAGGCAATACAAATAAGAGCTAAAG
>CAMQCZ010000032.1 GCA_946999385.1 uncultured Lachnoanaerobaculum sp. | reverse complement strand
ATCCTCTAATATACCTGCAACAATCCCTGTATCGGATATTGTTACCTTAGTTATAGGCAAAGCAGTATCAATTTCACTAAGCTTTTCATTTTTTGAAAATATATATATTTTATTTCCTTTAATATCGGCAATTACAAAATAATTCTTAGAAATAGAAATACTTGGAGCTTTCATATCATAGCTTTCAAGCCAAAGCTCCTTCCCCTTTTCATCTAAATATACAAGTCCATCTTTAGAATATTTTATAATATCTTTTCCAAATTTTTTATAAGCTATAAAAGAACCTGTACTCAAATCTCTTTGTGAAATTATAGTATAACTTTTATATTTATAAAATCCAAGATACAAAAATATTATAAAAATAAGGGTTAGCATAAATAAAAGTACAAAGCTTATAAGCTTAAGACTGCTTTTTTTTCTATCTGCAACATTTATAGCTATAGGAATAATTTTTTGTCTTATTTTATTTTCATTTTTTATCATATTATATTTCTCAGCTTCTTCTTTCTCTGTGAATTGCACATGAAGCTAAAGCTTCAGTGCTTGCCATTTCAATCTCTAATACACATTGCTAATCAAAGAATTATTTAGTGTCTTACACAGAGTCCCAAGCATATGGCTTTACAACTCTTAAACTAATTATAAAACATTGTAGCAATTCATCTCAAAAATCTCAAGACCGGCAATTTTTTTGATACTTTTATTTAAAATAAGACTGAATATTCTAAAAGCTTTGGAACTTTTCTTTAAATATTGCTTATAGTTGATTATAGTAAAATATTATTTTATAATCATAGTATCTTTAGCTTAAAGGAGGGTGTATGTTTCGTCTGTGGTCAAAAATAATAAATAATAATAATTTAATCAAAGACTATGTCAGTTGTTATAATGATTATTCTATTTCAAGAACAACTATGGTTCTAAAATCTCTAAATAAAGCTTGTGCCAATCTTGATTTAGAAGTTCCAATATGGCTAAATACAAATATAAATGAATTTAAAAAATATTCTAAAACCAGATTCTATAAAGATAGCTTTATAGAAAATATCGACTTTGACTACTTTGAGATAGAGGTTATAGAAGAATAATCCTATAACCTTTTTAATAATGCTTCTCTTTCTTTCTCATATCCCGGTTTACCAAGCAAAGCAAACATATTAACCTTATAGCTTTCAACGCCCGGTTGATCAAATGGATTTATTCCTAAAATATATCCGCTTACTCCACAGGCAAATTCAAAGAAATAAAATAATTGTCCTAAGCTATCTTCACTAAAATCAGGTATTTTAACCATCAAATTAGGTACCTGTCCGTCTGTATGTGCTAATATAGTTCCATTCATAGCTGATTTATTAACAAAATCTATACTCTTACCGGCTAAATAATTCATTCCGTCAGTATCTTTTTCTTCTTTTTTCAGTAATATTTCTACCGGACTTTCTTCAACACTCAAAACAGTTTCAAACATAATTCTTGAGCCATCCTGTATAAATTGTCCCATAGAATGTAAATCTGTAGTCAAATCTACTGATGTAGGATAAATCCCTCTATAATCCTTTCCTTCGCTCTCTCCAAACAGCTGCTTCCACCACTCTGAAACATAGTGCATGCTTGGTTCATAATTGGCTACTATTTCAATATTTTTACCTTTTCTATTTAAAATATTTCTTATTGCAGCATACAAAAGTGCAGGATTTTTTTCATATTCCATATTTATCATCAAATCTCTGGCTTTAGCAGCACCTTGCATAAGCTTATCTATATCTAAGCCTGCTACTGCTATAGGTAACAAACCTACTGCTGTCAAAACTGAATATCTTCCTCCAACATCATCAGGCACTACAAAGCTTTCATATCCCTCTTCATTTGCAAGATTTTTTAATGCTCCTCTTTGTTTATCTGTAGTAGCATAAATCCTCTTATCGGCTTCCTGCTTTCCATATTTTTCAATTAACAACTCCTTGAAAATTCTAAATGCAATAGCCGGCTCAGTTGTTGTTCCTGATTTTGAAATAATATTAATTGAAAAATTCTTATTTTTTAATAAATCTTTTAAATCTGCCAAATATTTGCTTGATATGGAATTTCCACAGAAAAATATTTGTGGTAAGTTCCTATCACTTTTATCTAAATTATTATAAAAACTATGACTCAAAAAATCTATAGCAGCTCTGGCACCTAGATAAGAGCCACCTATACCTATTACCAATAAAATGTCAGAGTCCTCTTGTATCTTCTTAGCCGCTTTCTTAATTCTTTCAAATTCTTCCTTATCATATTCTATAGGTAAATTTACCCATCCTAAATAATCATTTCCTATACCTTTTTTTTCTACCAAAGTATTTCTGGCATTTATACATATATCTTTAAAATTTTTAATTTCTTGTTCAGTTACAAAATCTAAAACCTTTGAATAATCAAATATTATATTTTTTGACATAATCTATCTCCTTTTTATATTCTTATGTTTTACCAGCATATTATATCACAGCTCTACTCCTTAGTGAATATAAAAATATCTTTTTGAATTTTAGATTTTTTAAATTTTAACTATTTTGCTACCATGTATAGCATCTATATATGCTAATTTATCTACAACTTCTTTAATATTAATATAATTAACTCCTCCACCCGGCATAATACTTATTCCGCAATTATTTCCTTCTCTGATATATTCATTCAATACATCTATATTTTCAAAAATAGAATTTTTAATATTTGAGCCATGTGTAAGTATTGTATCTATGCCCATGTCAGCCAATATCTTTATAGTAGCCACTCTTTTTTTTATTGAAGCATCACTATTATAAGCTTTATCTACACAAATATTATCAAATGCCATATGAAAGCTTATATTTATATTAGGATTGATTAATAAAGCTGTTTTAATTAATTCTTCTATGTATGCTTCGTCTACACTCAAACTATTATTTAAAGCACCTATAACTATCCTATCAACTCCTAATTTAACAAAGTTTTTTAAATCCTTAAGCATAATATTTTTTTCAAAATCGTTGTAAATAAAATCTCCGCCTCTAGCTCTTATTAAGGTCGCTAATTCAACATTATTATATTTACATACAGATTTTGCATATTCCATAGTAGCAAAGCTTACTGTCGTTCCTCCAACTGCAAGATTATCACAAAGCTCAACTCTATTTACACCGGCTCTTATATAATCCTCCAATAAAGTAGCATTTTCTATACAAGCTTCTTTTATCATACTATTCCTCTTTCAATTCTATTTCTACAACGGTATCAATCTCATCAGGCAAAGGGTAGCAATCACTTGCATTTGCATCAAAGAAAAAGAAAGCATCCTTAGAATATTCTTTCAAATTCCAATAATGTGTTTGAAGAATTTCCGTCTTATCCTTTAATAATCTCATTTTCTTAATTTTACCCGACATATCGCTCAGGCAAACGGCTCCAACCTGCTCTTCCATAACATGTGCGTACAAATATTTGCCATTTTGTGTAAATCTTCCCCATTCAGGCTTTTTAAATTTTGACATTCCGCAACAGTAAATACTTTTCGAATTATCTTGCATCCATAATCCAATTCTTTCTAAAATATCAGAGGATTGCTTTGGTATCCTTCCACTTGCATCAGGGCCTACATTTAAAATAAGATTTCCATTTTTGCTTACACATTCTACAAGCATTCTGATAACCAGTTTATCAGATTTAAAATGTTTGTCATGTGCATGATAACCCCAATTATTATTTAATGTAATACAGGCCTCCCATGGTATAGAATTCCCGGCTTCATCTACTAAACCCTCAGGTGGTATCATCTGCTCCGGTGAAGCAAAATCCCCTGCATAAATACTTGGATTTAAGCTTCTAATTGTTCCTGCATATTCTGCACTTCCTTCAAGACGATTATCAGTTATAATATCAGGTTGATATTTTCTTACCATCTCAATTAATTCTTTTGCCTTCCACTTTTCACAATTCATAGGTCCATATGAAAAATCAAACCACATAAGATCAAGTTTACCATAGGACGTAACTAATTCTTTAACCTGAGCATGCATAAATTCTAAATATCTGTCAAAATTATGATGATAATCCTTCCATTCCTCATCATCTCTCATAGGATGGTGCATATCGCCATAATGCGGAAAATCATCATGACGCCAATCTATCAAAGAAAAATATAAGCCTACTTTTATCCCCTCTTTTCTAAATGCTTCCAAAAACTCTCTCACAAGATCTCTATGACAAGGTGCATTCATTGAATTAAAATCGCTAACCTTACTATCATATAAACAAAATCCGTCATGATGCTTTGCAGTAAGAACTGCATATTTCATTCCTGCTTTTTTTGCTAATTTTGCCCATTGAACAGGATTATAATTTTCACAAGTAAATTCATTAATTAAATAATCATAATCTTCTTTTTTTATTCTTTCTCTGGAACGTACCCATTCTCCTCTTGCAGGTATGGCATATAATCCCCAATGTATAAACATCCCGAATCTGGCTTCTCTATACCATTGTGTTCTTTTTGTTCTTTCCTCTATTAATTTATTCATGTCTTACTCCTTATTACTATTTCTTAAAGACTTTATTATTTTTTCTATCATATCACCACTACCAACCTGATATCCACTAAAAGCATAAACAACCTTATCATCCTTACACAATGCAACTATAGGCAAGGTTTCATGATTTACAAAAATGCTTCTTCCAAAAATTTCTTTTACAGCTTCACCCATATTATTAATAATTTCAATCTGCTTAGCTCTCTCTATCAGCTTATTTATGGCATAGTCCTTATTTTTAAATTTATCTACAAAGAACAATTTAATCACTAATTTTTCTAATAAATACTCCTGTTCCAATAAATCATTGGCAATATGTTGACTTGGCTCTTTTTCTTCTTCCAAAAAAACCAATAAATTAAATTTGCCTTCATCTAAAATGCACTTTTCTTTAATATCATCAATCAAGCTTATATTACTGGTCAAATCCTTTATATCAGCTTTTTTATATTTTATATCAAGCTTATATTTCTTATTCTTTTCTAGTCTTAATAATTTATACTTTGCAAAAATATTGCCATTTGGTAAACGATTGGCAGTAGTTAAAATATAATCATCAAAGCTTGGCAATATATTTTCTCCCTGATATATAAAATCAAGAACTTTCATTTGTTGCAAATATCTGTCATATCTTGCTAAAGCAAACTTTTTCAAATATAATTTAACATCTTCTTCTATATATAAGCTTGATAAAGAAAGTTCTCTTTTAGCCTCCTTTTTATATATCAAAGATTGTATAGCATTTTCTAATTCAAAGGATATTGTAAATTTCTTATTTTCATATATATATATGAGATTATTTTCTAATTTGGAAGGAATACTTAAGCTCCTAAATACATTTACAATAAATATTCTCAAGGACTCTATAGAACATATTTTATATCTATAAACTGCCAAGGAATTAGTTATAAATATATCTTTATTAATCCTTACAGACTTAATAAAATTAATTATATCCAAAATATTTTTGAAGCTTTTTTGAAATATTTTTCTACAAGGACTTAATTGTTCAAATGCTACTCTAGGATTCTGTATATATTTAATATATATATCATGATTTACATTATTAATATTTGTAATATCATAGCAATCCTTCAAAATTTCAAAACTTATATCTAATTTGTCCTTTTCACAAAGTGTTTTCCATAATTCATATAAAGACTCTTTTTTTAATATATCCAAAGGTATATTTATAAATCTTTTTTCTTTATAATTATATTCTTTTTTCTTAGGAGCCTTTTTTCTATTTCTATCACTTGCTTTAGGTGCATATATATTAATTTCCTTATATTTGTCAAATTCTAATTTATATTTATCTATATCAATATCAAATATTATATTTTCATAAGTATTTATAGGAATTATATAATTATCTTCAATATATAAGCTTATAAAAATGGTACCCAGACCTAAATCAATATTATATTCACCTTCTTCATCCGTTTTAGCACTGACTATAGGTAAAAATCCGGCATAATTCATGACACAAATATCAAAATTAATATTTTTTAATTTTGAAAAGCTCTTTCTAAGTATAATTTTTATATTTTTTGTATCTGCATACCTGAATGTTTGATTTATTTCACATAAGGTATCATTAACACTAATCAAATTATTTATAGACTTATTATCTGAAGAAAATAATCTTGATCTAATAAGCATAGCTCTTGCAGATGCATCATCAAACCAAGCCTTGTCAAGTATTTCTTCAGCCTCACAGGCTCCCAAATAATGCCAAGCACCATCTATATAAACTTCAACCCAGGCATGATTATCATCACAATGACTCCACCAAACAGAATATACCTGTCTTGCAGCAATACCTGCAGCTCTAAGTACAGAAATAACAAAGCTTGATTCTTCTCCACAACGTCCAAATCCTGTATCAAATATATTTATCACATTTCTGGTTCTATCATCGGTGCTTCTATATGTTACCATAGATGAACACCAATAATTTATTTTAATAATATCATCCATTATATTATCTGTTAATAAGTCTTTTATTTTATCATAAAAAAAACTACGATTTGCAATAATTTCTTCATCATTTATTCTATGAAAAAGAACATAATTTAAAAATATATCCTCATCAAGATAGCGACATCTATTTTCTCTCAAATATTTTGCATGAATAGCAAAATCTAAAATATCACCCTTTTTCACATTTAAAACATCTGAAATAGGCATATTTAAATATAAAAATGATAAATATTTTCTTATTTCATCATCATTATTTTCATTTATAAAATTTTCAATTTCAGGTAAAAAGCTTTCATTTGCAAATCTTTTCTGCATATTCTTATAAAAATTATTCATATCTATTCCTTTACTGCCCCCGCTGCAAGTCCACTTTCTACTTTTTCCTGAAATAGCAGATATATAACAAGAGGTACAGCTACAGTTATCACTATACCTGCCATTAATAAACCATATTCGGAGCCTCTCTCACCATTAAAATTCAAAAGCCCCAAGGATATAGGTCTCAAATTCTTATCATTAATAAATAATAATGGAAATAAAATATTATTCCAAGCACCCATAAAATTAAATATAGATATCGTTGAAATAGCAGGCAAGGTTAAAGGCAACATTATTTTAGAATATATTTGAAAATAACTTGCTCCATCAATAATTGCAGCTTCCTCCAAAGAATGATTCACACCCTTCATAAAGGTTATCATAACTAAAATACTGAATGGTAAGTTAAAAGCTACATAAACTAAAATCAAGGCAAGTATATTATTTTTCAAATTAAAGGCACCTATAATATAAGATATCGGCACAAGTATTGTATGCATAGGAACCATCATGCCAAGTAAAAATATTATAAGTAAAAATTTATTAAGCTTAAAGGTAAATCTTGCCAGAGCATAAGCCGCCATAGTTGCAATAATACTTGTTAAAATAACAGTTGAACCTGATTGAATAATTGAATTTATAAAATATTTACTCATATTTGCATCTTTCCATGCAATTATATAATTTGACCATTGTATCACTTTAGGAAAAGCAAATGGAGAAGTGAATATCTCCAATTTAGTTTTTAAGGATGATAAAATAGTAAATAACATAGGTAAAATAAATACTATACTCATAATTATCAAAAAAATATAATTAATTAAAACACTCCCTAAGTTTTTTCTTTTCATTAGATTATCTCCTCTTTTTCATATTTAATAAAGAATTACTTCCAATGGTAGCTACTAAACAGATAAGCATAATAATTATACCGATAGCAGAGCCTACACCATAATGACTATATTTAAATGCTTCACTTATCATAAGTGTTGTAGGTAAATTTGTAAGTCCATTAGGCCCCCCTGATGTCATTACATAAACCAAATCAAATACTTTTACACTACCTATCATATCCATTACTATACACATAACTAATGTAGGCTTTAACATAGGAATAGTAACATGAAAAAAAGTATCAAAGGGTCTTGCACCATCTATTGCCGCAGCTTCATATAGCTCTTCCGGTATTGTAGTTAAACCGGCAAGTATAATAACCATATAGTATCCTATTCCTGCCCAAATATTAACTAAAACTATAGTATTCATCGCAGTAGCTCTATTTACAAGCCATGGAATAGCAAAACTTTTAAGACCTATATTAATTAAAAATGAATTCAAAGCTCCTGTAGGCATAAATACGAAATACCACATAAGACCTATAGCTGTCATAGGAAAAACAGTAGGTACAAAAAATATAGTTTTAAATATTCTATAAGCCTTTAATTTTTTATTTATAGCTACTGCCAATAAAAGTGCTATAGGTGTATGAAATAAAACACTGAAGAAAACCATTTTAAGCATATTTTTTAATGATAATATAAATAGCTTATTATTAAACGCACTAATATAATTTTCAAAACCTACAAAACTAAGCTTGGAGCCTGCTATACCATCCCATTTTATAAATGAAAAATATAATCCGCCTAAAATTGGAATTAATTGAAAGATTGTATAAAGCAGAAAAGCCGGTAAAATAAACAAAGCTATTGTAAGCTTTGCCTTAGTCGTTTTTAACTTTATCATAAAATCTCCTTTTACTTTAAAAGGCTATTTTATCAGCCCCTGAAATGTCGAAGGGCTTTAATAAATAGCCTTTTATAATAATTTATAATTGTTTTTTATATTTTATAGATAAATAAATAAATAAATATTTATTTTGCATTATCTATTTCAGCTTGTATTTCAGCGGCAGCCTCCTCAGCACTCGCACCTGTGAATAAGCTCATTATAGAATTTCTTGTCCTATCCTGCATAGATGTCAATTCATCAAAATCAAATACATCAACACCAATACCTTCACTAGTTGCACCCAATTCCATGCTCTTTAAAAATAGTGGACTAACCTTTGTCTTGTCAAGCTCAATACCTTCTATAGGCATCATAAAATCGGCTTCTTCTGCATATTTTTTAGCTATTTCTTTACTGGTCAACATTTTAACTAATTCTATAGTCAAATCTAATTCCTTGCCTTGTAACTTTCCATTAATCATATATGGACTTAATATTTGCATATCATGATTTTTAAATTCAGGCTTTTCTTTAAAATAAGGGAATTTTGCTAATTTAATATCCTCATATGCAGGTGTTTTCTCAGGATCGGAATACCTTCCTATCATCCATGGACCTGTTATAATCATAGCTGCCTGACCATTTTGAAATATAGTACCTGCTACATCATCCTGCATACCTACAGCGTTAGAATCAAAAGCTTTAGCATCAATTAAATCCTTTACAAATTGTAAGGTTTCAACCACATCAGGATCTGTCCACTTTTTAGTTCTATTTCCTAATTCTTTTGCCGCTTCTGTACCTAACCATTTATAGAAAATCTGATCATGTAAATGTCCACCCATATAATTTGACTGCTCACCAAGTGCTATAGGTGTAATTCCCTTTGCATTTAATTTATCAATAGCAACTAAAAATTCATCCCATGTTTCAGGGAATTTATCAATACCGGCCTCCTTTAAAATATTTTCATGATAATATACTCCTATAAGTCCTGATTCCATAGGTATTGCATAAATACCGTCTTTTCCGGGTACCTGATAATATGACAATGCTCCAGGTGCAAAGCTGTCTTTCCACTCCTTATCTTGATCTAAATATGGCTTAACATCAAGTAGCAGTCCATTATCTATATATTTAGACAAATTTGCAACTCCCTGAACTCTATAAATATTAGCCATCTTTCCTGAGGCCATATCAGTAGATAAGATATTATTAAAGGCACTCTCATCCCCTTGTGAATCATCTATAATTTCAACCTCAGGGTGTTTCTCTTTAAATTCATCTATAACACCATGAAATACATTTGCTATGTCGGATGTACCTGAAATACGTGTAAGCAATCTGATTTTAATTTTTTCATCTGTTTTTGATTGCTCTTGTGTTTTCTCGGTATTCTCACTTAGCTTTGTTTGTTTACAAGCTGTCAACAAACCCATTCCAATAACTAAAGCGGCTGTTAATGCCATTATTTTTTTTAATTTCATAAATATCCCCCTTATCAAAATATACTAAAAATATAATGTTTTATATTATAATATTATTTATACAATTATATCAATACTAATTTATTTATAAAATGGATTTTTTCTAGTTTTCTTGTCATTTTTCAAGGATTTGTATTTAATTATATAACAAGCTTTTTAGTGGATTTGCACAAAGCAAGCCAAGCATTTTAACATTTCTTTATCTAGAAAATATTTCAAAACTTAATTGATTTGATAAGCTATTGAATAAATTATATGTCTATATAATAATTATCTATTTGTTCACTTACTTTAAATCCCAGCTTAGTATATAAATTAAAGGCTTTTATATTAGATTTAGATACCTGTAACTTTAAAATTTTTAAGGTTTTTTCAATGCACATGTTAAATATATTAAAAAAACTACTATAAGCATGTCCTTTTCCTCTATATTTAGGATAAATAAAAAAATTATATAAATAAGCCTCTTTATTAAAATTAATAAATTTAAAATAGCCTATTTCTTTTTGTTTATATAAGATTTTATAAAGAGAGGCATCTTTTTTACTGTTTTTTATTCTATACTCACTATTTATATCTATATAAGTAGTATTTATCATTTTTATCATAAAACATTCCGAAACCATATATTTAGCTTTCATCTTATTTAATATTATTATGCTTTGTTTTGACCTTATATTTACACTAAAATATAGCCTTGTTTTACCTCTTAAAGATAATATAACAGAATTAAATAGTTTCTTGAAATATTTTTTGTTTCTATATTCAGGTAAAGTAAAGGCGAGAATTTCAAATTTATCAAAAGAATATTCGTACAATGCTATGAAGGCAAGCATTTCATTTTTATTATAAAGCAAAAAATATTCCATACCGACCTCATTAATAGGACAAGTATTGTCAGTTTTATCAACTTCATTTGCTTTTTCTATTATAAATTTAATTTCTGAAATCTGCTTTAAATTTAAATTTTTTATATTAATAATTTTCATTATTCAGCCTTTTAATATATTATAATTTTAAATAATAAAAAAGCTCTAAATATATATTTAGAGCTAAAAATGAGTGCCGCAAACCGGAATCGAACCGGTACGGGTATTTCTACCCACAGGATTTTAAGTCCTGGGCGTCTGCCAGTTCCGCCACTGCGGCAAAGCGACCCAAATCGGACTCGAACCGACGACCTCCGCCGTGACAGGGCGGCGCTCTAACCAACTGAGCCATTGGGCCAAAACTCCCTGAGTAGGACTCGAACCTACGACACTGCGGTTAACAGCCGCATGCTCTACCGACTGAGCTATCAAGGAATGTAGAAATCATTAAAATGATTTAATGGAGCTTCGGGGACTCGAACCCAGGACCGATCGGTTATGAGCCGATTGCTCTGACCAACTGAGCTAAAGCTCCAAATGAGTAAACTCATGACCCCAACGGGATTTGAACCCGTGTTACCGCCGTGAAAGGGCGATGTCTTAACCACTTGACCATGGGGCCTTTTGGAAAAATACCACGTTATTTTATTACATATATCTAATATTGTCAAGCTGTTTTTATATTAAATATAAAATCATACCTTGAAAACCACATATCAAACAAAACCTAAACGACTTTTTGGTTAAAC
>CAMQCZ010000031.1 GCA_946999385.1 uncultured Lachnoanaerobaculum sp. | reverse complement strand
CTGATGACAACTCCAATACTAAACCTGATGACAACTCTAATACTAAACCTGATGATAACTCTAATACCGGAACTGATAATAATACAAACCTTCCTGATAATAATAGTTCTAATGAGTCAAATAATTCAGCTAATAAAGATAATAAAAGTTCGAATAATACAAGCCAAAATAATACAGGCTCAGGTGGTTCAAGCTCAGGCACTTCATCCTCAGGTAGAACAGGTGGATTTACTTCTTCAGGCGGTAGTATATCTAGTAAAAAAAATATACAAAATAAAAATATACCAAGCTATGTAATATCAAATGGTTATTGGATTAATATAAATGGAAAATGGCAATATAGATCAGATAAGGATCTTAAAAATCAATGGGCAGCTATAAAAAATCCATATGCCAATCAAAATCAGGAGAGCTTCTCTTGGTTTAAATTCGATAAAGATAGCAATATGCTAACCGGCTGGATTAAAGATGACAATGGAAAATGGTATTATTTAAATAATATATCCGATGGTACATTAGGTGCTATGCTTACCTCCTGGCAATGGATAAAGGATCCTGTAGATGGCAAAGAAAAATGCTATTATTTCAATCCTAACAGTGATGGTACAAGAGGAATGTTACTTACAAATACTATAACCAATGACGGATATCAATTAAATGAAAAAGGGGAATGGGTAGTATCCGGTAATCCTCAAACAAAATAAAAATTATATAATAAAAGATGAATCTATTCAAAATAGATTCATCTTTTTTATTATATTATCTCTTACTATGAACTACACACTATGCTAAATCATCCGGCAAAGCTAAAGCTTAGGAGATTTCTTACAAGTGTTTTAAACAATTAATTATTATCATCTGAATATAATGTTACAAGTTTTTGTAAATAACTATATCTTTGCTTAGCATTTTCTTCATTCTTTTCAAATAATTTTTCTGCCCTTTCAGGATTCTTGAGACTAAGTGATGTATATCTAACCTCACCTTTAAGAAATTCTTGGTAATCTCCTGTAGGTGCTTTTGAATCAAGGCTGAATTTTTTAGCTGCAAGTGGATTATATCTAAAGTTATGCCAATATCCTGCCTCCACTGCTAATTTTTCTTCAGTCATAGACTTGCCCATACCCTTTTTAATACCATGAGCTATACATGGTGCATAAGCTATAATAATTGATGGACCCGGATACGCCTCAGCCTCTGTAAATGCTTTAACTGTTTGATTATAATCAGCACCCATAGAAACTTGAGCTACATATACATAACCATAACTCATAGCAATACTTGCAAGATCCTTCTTCTTTACATCTTTACCGCCGGCAGCAAATTGAGCAACTGCACCAACTTTAGTTGACTTTGAAGATTGACCACCTGTATTTGAATAAACCTCAGTATCAAATACTAATATATTTACATCTTTGCCACTTGCAATCACATGATCAAGACCACCAAAGCCTATATCATATGCCCAACCATCTCCACCAAATATCCATTGGCTTTTCTTTGATAAGAAATTTTTATCTTTTAATATATCCTTGGCTAAATCAGATGAATCTTTCTCTAATAAATCAACTAATTTATCAGTTGCCAAACCATTTGTTGCTCCAACACTAAATGTTTCTAAATACTGATTCGCCGCCTCTTTAATTTCATCATTTGTTGTATCATTAAGTAAGGCTTCCACTTTTTCCTTCAAGCCATTTCTTATAGCTAAATTTGCCAAATGCATACCATATCCAAATTCGGCATTGTCTTCAAATAAAGAGTTTGACCAAGCCGGACCTCTTCCTCTTTGATCTACAGTATAAGGAGTTGAAGGTGAAGAGTTACCCCAAATAGAAGAACAGCCTGTAGCATTTGAAATATACATTCTATCACCAAATAATTGTGTAGCCAATTTTGCATAAGGTGTTTCACCACAACCTGCACAAGCACCTGAAAACTCAAGCAAAGGTTTTTTGAATTGTGAACCCTTTACTGTAGATTCCTTAAACTTAGTTATAACATCCTTTTTCTCAGGTAGAGAAACTGCATAATCAAAATATTTTTGTCTATAAGCATTTTCTTCCAAGCTCTGCATATTTAAAGCTTTTTCTCCCTTTTTACCAGGACATACATTAGCACAAGAACCACAACCTGTACAATCCATAGCAGAAACTGAAATAGCAAATTTATAAGCAGGCATACCATTCATAGGTAACATTTGCATACCCTCAGGTGCATTATTAACTTCATCCTCACTAAGAGCTATCGTTCTAATAACGGCATGAGGACAAACATAAGAACAGAAGCCGCATTGTATACAATTATCAGTGTTCCATACAGGTACATTTACAGCTACTCCTCTCTTTTCATAGGCTGCTGAACCATTTGGAGTTGAACCGTTTACATAATCTAAAAATGCTGAAACAGGAAGATTATTTCCTTCTTGTGCATTAACTGAAATCTGTACATTATTTACAAAGTCTACTATATCTTTTCTACCTTCACTAGCTTTTGCATAGCTTAAGCCTTCATCTACACAATCTGCCCATGAATTTGGAACATCTACCTTAACAACCTGCTTTGCTCCCTCATCAATAGCTGCCCAGTTTCTTTTAACTACATCTTCACCCTTACGACCATATGTCTTTTGTGCAGCTTTTTTCATAAGCTCTATAGCATGCTCCTGTGGGATAATATTTGCAAGCTTAAAGAATGCTGACTGTAGGATTGTATTAATACGTGTAGCACCCATTCCTGTTTCAATACCTATCTTAACACCATCAATAATATAAAAATTAATTTTATGATCATATATATATTTTTTTACTTGTCCCGGTAAATGCTTATCAAGCTCATCCTGACTCCAAGGACAGTTGAGAAGGAAAGTACCTCCATCAGCCAATTCCTGAACCATATTATATTTACGTATATATGCAGGATTATGACAAGCAACAAAGTTAGCTCTTTTTATCAAATATGTTGATTTGATTGGATTTTTACCAAATCTAAGGTGAGACATTGTTATACCACCTGATTTTTTTGAATCATAATCAAAATAAGCTTGAGCATACATATCTGTATTATCACCTATTATTTTAATAGAGTTTTTATTTGCACCTACTGTTCCATCTGCACCAAGACCCCAAAATTTACAATTTATTGTACTTTCAGGTGCTGTAACTACAGGCATTGAGCAATCAAGTGATAAATGTGTAACATCATCAACTATACCTATAGTAAATCTATTTTTATCTTTATTATTATATACTGCAACTATCTGAGCAGGTGTTGTATCTTTTGAGCTAAGTCCATATCTTCCTGATGTTACATGTACATTATGAAATTTAGTATCCTTTAAAGCGGCTACTACATCAAGATATAAAGGTTCGCCTAAAGCTCCGGGCTCTTTTGTTCTATCTAATACATGTATAGTCTTTACTGTATCAGGAATAGCTTCTATCAAAGCTTCAGCCTTAAAAGGTCTATATAATCTTACTTTTATAAGTCCTACTTTTTCACCCTTTTTCAATAAATAATCTATTGTTTCTTCTATAGTTTCATTTACTGAGCCCATAGCTATTATAATAGTATCTGCATCCTTTGCACCATAATAATTGAATAGCTTATAATCAGTTCCAATCTTCTCATTAACCTTATTCATATATTCTTCAACTATCTCAGGTAATCTATCATAAAACTTATTACAAGCTTCTCTTGCCTGGAAGAATACATCCGGATTTTGTGCTGAACCTCTTGATTCAGGCTTCATAGGATTCAATGCAGAATTTCTAAATTTATTAATAATATCAAAATCTGCCATATCCTTTAATTGTTCATAATCCCACTCTTCTATTTTTTGTATCTCATGTGAAGTTCTAAATCCATCAAAGAAATTTATAAATGGAATACTTCCTTTTAAAGCTGCCAAATGTGCAACCGGTGTTAAATCCATTACCTCTTGAACTGATGAACTACATAACATAGCACAACCTGTCTGACGACAAGCATATATATCTGAATGATCACCAAAAATACTCAAAGCATGTGTTGCAATAGCACGTGCCGATACATTAAATACACCAGGAAGCTGTTCTCCTGCTATCTTATATAAATTAGGTATCATAAGTAATAGACCCTGTGATGCTGTATATGTTGTTGTTAAAGCTCCGGCAGATAAAGAGCCATGAACAGCACCTGCCGCACCTGCCTCTGATTGCATCTCTGTTACTGCAACAGTCTGACCGAATATATTTTTTTTACCATCTGTAGCCCAAGCATCTGTATGCTCTGCCATTACTGAAGATGGAGTTATCGGATAAATAGCAGCTACATCTGTAAAAGCATATGATGCATGAGCTGCTGCTTGATTACCGTCCATTGTTTTCATTTTTCTATTTGCCATCTTATTTTCCTCCTACGGATAATACTAAATAAAATTTAGTTAGAGTAATTATTTAATATCATATACTTAGATTATAAATAATTTAAAGTTTAAAAGCAAATATTTACAGGCTTAATTATGTATATTTTGAGGTGCAAACCTGGCTTTTACTGTTTTTTTTTCAATACATTTTACAGTATCTATTTTTTTACTTTTTTTTATGTGGTTATTTTGTATATTTTATTTTTTTAAATTTCCTAGTATTTCACTATGATTTACAAATTTATGTATACAAAAAACTCTTTATTTTACTTATCATAGCTTCTTTTTATTCATTTTTACTACAGCTCTATTTTAAAAAATAAAAAAGCTCTATATACATATAAGTAAAAAATTTATACATATATAAAGCTTTCTAAATATATTATTTAAGCTTAATAAAAGCACACTCTTCATTAGAGCATATCAATTTATTGCCTTTTTCAAGCATATATGAACCGCATCTTGGACATTTTTCATTACTAGGCTTTGACCATGACATAAAATCACAATTATTTAAATCCTCACAGCCATAATAAATCCTTCCCTTTTTTGTCTTTCTTATAACTAAGTCCTTACCGCATTTTGGGCAACTAATTCCAATTTTCTCCAAATATGGCTTTGCATTTTTACATTCAGGAAATCCCGGACAGGCTAAAAATTTACCATGTGGTCCATATTTTATAACCATATTTCTACCACATTTATCACAAATAATATCTGTGGCTTCATCTGATATACCAATTTTTTCCAATTCCTTACTTGCTTTATTTACTGCTTTTTCTAAATCAGGATAAAAATTTTCTACCAAAGTTTTCCACTTAGTATTTCCTTCACCTACAGAATCAAGCAATAATTCCATATTAGCTGTAAAATCTTTATTTATTATACTATCAAAATAAGCAAGCAACAAATTATTTACAGCTTCACCAAGCTCTGTTACATAAAGTGTTTTCTTTTCTTTTATTATATAATGCCTTGTTAAAAGTGTACTTATAGTCGGAGCATAGGTGGATGGTCTTCCTATTCCCTGTTCTTCTAAAATTTTTACAAGACTTGCTTCATTGAAATGAGATGGAGGCTTCGTAAAATGTTTTTCAGGCTTTAAAGTGTCTAATATTAACTCATCTTTAATTTTTATATTTTCTAAAAACTTTGATGATTTATTTTCATTTTCATCATCACCATCACTATATACAGATAAATAAGCATCAAATTCTAATATCTGTGTATTAAGATTAAAAATATATGAATTTGCATTTATTTTTATGGTTTTTGTTGAAAAAAGTGCATTAGACATTCTTGAAGCAACAAATCTCTTCCAAATTAAATTATATAATTTATATAAATCTCTTGAAATCAAGTCCTTTATATCAAAAGGCTTTATATTTATATCAGTCGGTCTTATAGCCTCATGAGCATCTTGAATCTTATTCTTATTATTTTTTATATCTTCAGCTTGTTTTAAATATCTATTGCCATAATTTTTTTCTATAAACTCCTTAGCCATATTTATAGCATCTTCACTTACTCTTGTTGAATCTGTACGCAAATATGTTATAAGTGCTATAGTCCCCATATTTTTTATATCAACGCCCTCATATAATTGCTGTGCCAGTTTCATAGTTTTTAGAGGTGAAAAATTTAAAACCTTATTTGCTTCTTGTTGTAGGCTTGAGGTTATAAATGGTAATGGGGCCTTTTTAATTCTTTTTGATTCTTTTATATCCTCTACCATATATTTTGCAGCCTTTAAATCATTTAAAATAGAATTTACCTGTTCTTGATTTTTTAATTCAATCTTTTTTTCTTTTCCATAAAATTTTGCAATCACTTTTTGTGAATTTTTATCAGTTTTTAAGCTTGCATCCAAAGTCCAATATTCTTCTTCTATAAATTCATTAATCTCTTTTTCTCTATCACAAATTATTTTTAATGCAACTGACTGAACTCTTCCTGCTGAAAGTCCTCTTTTTATTTTTTCCCATAAAAGTGGACTTATCAAATATCCTACAATTCTATCCAAAACTCTTCTTGCCTGTTGAGCATCAACTAAATTTTTATTAAGCTTTTTAGGATTTTTTATTGCAGCTTGTATTGCTTTTTTTGTTATTTCATTAAAGGTTATTCTATAAATCTTCTTATCTGTATCTTCTAATTTTAAAGCCTTTATCAAATGCCAACTTATCGCCTCTCCCTCCCTATCCGGGTCGGTTGCCAAATAAATTTTATCAGCTTTTTTTACTTCTTTTCTTAATTTTGCAAGTAATTCTCCCTTGCCTCTAATAGTTATATATTTAGGTTCAAAATCATTTTCTATATCTATTCCCAAACAGCTTTTTGGTAAATCTCTAACATGTCCATTGCTTGCACATACCTCATAATTTTTACCTAAATATTTTTTTATTGTTTTTACCTTAGCCGGGGACTCGACTATAACAAGATTATTTGCCATCCTTTACTCCTTGTTGCTATATTAACAAATCTTTATATAATAATTTCCTGAGACTTGCTTTATAAAGCCTTTTAATTCTAAATCTAAAATTATACCGATTACCTGAGAATAATCAAGACCTGTTTTTTCTATTACATACTCTAAGTGTTTTGGACTTAAGTCGAGGCAACTATATACCATTTTTTCATTATTTGCAAGCATATTATATTTTTTTCCCAAAATAGGAAGCTTTTTATTTCTTTTCAAACCTAAGCTTTCTACTATATCATCAATACAGGTTATTATTCCTGCTCCGTCAGAAATCAATTTATTACACCCCTCACTTAATCTATCAGTAATTCTTCCCGGTAATGCATAAACCTCTCTTCCCTGCTCAAGTGCAAAATTTGCAGTAATTAATGATCCTGACTTATGCTTTGCTTCAATAATAATAACTAAATCAGCCAAGCCTGATATTATTCTATTACGCAGTGGAAAATTTGCTCTAAGTGGTGAAGTGTCTAATGGAAATTCTGATATTACAGCTCCATTTTTACTATTAATAATTTTTTCATAGATATCTATATTTTCTCTAGGATAACAAATATTAATACCACAGCCTAAAATAGCATATGTATTTGTTCCATTTTCCAATGCCGCCTTATGTGCTATCGCATCAATACCATATGCCATTCCACTCACTATATCAATATTAAGCTTTGCCAATTCCTTACTTATATAGCTTGCCATTTCCTTTCCATACTCACTTGTACACCTTGCTCCTACAATAGCAACACTTGCATTATTATACATAAGCTTATTTATATCACCCATAGTATATAAGCAAACCGGTTTATTATCTATATTTTTAAGCCTTATCGGATAATTTTTATCAAAAAAATAGACAAGCTCTATATTTCTTTTTTTTAATTCATACATCTGAGCTAAAATAATATTGATATTTTTTAAATTATATTTTATTTCATAAGCCTGTCTTAAGCTTATTTTTGATATAGTGGCAATTTCATCTTCTTTCATATAAAAAATTTTTGATATAGGATTTATATTTTCATATATTTTTAAAATACTTCTATTACCTATATTTTTTATATTTATTAAAAAATATATAAGCTCTTTATCTGTATATTCTCTATTAGCTACCATTAAAGCCTCCAAAATACTTATCCTCTAATGCTGTATATGCCAAAGCTTCACATAAATGTAGATGACCTATATTCTCTTTACTATCTATATCTGCAATAGTTCTTGCTAATTTTAATATTTTATTTAAAGATCTTGCACTCATATTCCTTTTTTCATATAGCTCCTTTAATAAGCTATTGTCCATATCACTTAATTTGCAAAATTTATCTATCTGTTCTTTATTCATCTGTGAATTATATAAAATACCATATTTTTTCAATCTTTTTTCTTGTATTTTTCTTGCTTCATTCACTATAGCTTTTAATTCCTTAGAGCTTATTTCTTTTTTATTACTATATATTTCATCATATTTTATTAATCTTGTTTCTACACAAATATCTATTCTATCTAAAATAGGCTTACTAATTTTTGATAAATATGCTTTTACCTGCCTTTCAGTGCAAAGACATTTATTTCTATCAGGATAAAATCCACATTTGCAAGGATTTGTAGCTGCACAAAGAATAAAATCACATGGATATGTGTATCTTGCATTTACTCTTGAAATATTTACCTTTTTATCCTCCATAGGTTGTCTTAATACTTCTATAATTTCATTTTTAAATTCTGCAAACTCATCTAAAAATAAAATTCCATTATGTGAAAGACTAATTTCCCCCGGCATTGCCCTTAATCCTCCTCCAATCAATGCCTGTCTTGATATTGTATGATGCGGACTTCTAAATGGTCTTATTTTAATAAGGCCCTTATCATGCATAAGATTACCGGATACATTATAAATCATTGTTGTTTGTATACTCTCATCCTTTGTTAAATTTGGCATAATGCTTGGCAAGGCCTTTGAAATCATAGACTTTCCTGTCCCTGCCGGACCTATAAGTAAAATATTATGTTTACCGGCTATAGCTATTAAAGCGGCTCTTTTTACTACAGCCTGTCCTTTTATATCTTCAAAATCCACTACATTTTTTATTTCTTCATTTTCTTCTTCATAAATATATTCATCTAATTTTTCTAAATTATTTAAAAATCTAAATATTTGTTTTAAATTTTCCACTGCATAAACCTTAATGCTTTCTATAGAAGCCGCCTCCTTTGCATTTTCTACAGGTACAAATATCCTTTTAAAACCTTGTATATAAGCTTTTTTAGCTATACTTATAACACCCTTTACCGGTAATATTTCTCCACTTAAAGATAATTCTCCTATAAACAATGATTCTTCTAAATTTTTATTTTTAATAAGGTCATATGCAGATAAAATTGAAATTGCTATTGGAAGATCATAAAGACAACCTGATTTCTTTAGAGCTGCCGGTGAAAGATTTACTATTACTTTTTTAGGGAGTAAATCTATTCCGGAATTTTTAATAGCTGTTCTTACTCTATCACAAGCTTCTTTTACTTCAGAAGCTAAATATCCTGTAAATATATAATTTGGCAAGCCACCGGATACATCACTTTCACAACAAACTATAAAAGCATCTATACCGAGTGTACCTGCACTATAAGTTTTTGCTAACACTTAGGAACTCCTTTTTAATTTTATTTTTGATTTTGAATTTTTTTATTTTGAATTTTTTTATTTTGAATTTTTTTATTTTGAATTTTTTGAATTTTTTTATTTTTAGATTTTTATTTAAAATTTGTGCCAATCATCTTGCAAGATAATCTCTATAAGATTATTGGCACTTTTGTGAAGAATTTTTATTCTGTTTCAAATCCGTTAGGATTATTTTTTTGCCATCTCCATGTATCCCTACACATATCCTCAAGATTTTTGGAGGCTGTCCAATTCAATTCATTTTTTGCCTTTGTAGCATCACTATAACAAGTAGCTATATCTCCTGCTCTTCTTTCTTTAAATATGTAATTTATTTTCAAATTATTTACTTTCTCAAATGTCTTTACTACCTCCAAAACGGAATATCCTTTTCCGGTACCTAAATTATATACCCTTACCAAAGGCTTTGCATTAAATATTTTATCAAGTGCTTTAACATGACCCTTAGCTAAATCAACTACATGAATATAATCTCTAACTCCCGTTCCGTCAGGTGTATCATAATCATTGCCAAATATACTTAATTCTTTTAATTTTCCTACTGCAACCTGTGATATATATGGTAATAAATTATTAGGTATTCCTCTTGGATCTTCACCTATAAGTCCTGATTCATGTGCACCTATAGGATTAAAATATCTAAGTAAAATTACATTCCATTTTTTATCTGCATAATTTAAATCTGTAAGTATTTGCTCAAGCATACTCTTCGTTCTTCCATATGGATTTGTAAGCTCACCCTTTGGACACTCTTCTGTTATAGGAATAATAGCAGGATTTCCATAAACTGTAGCACTTGATGAAAATACTATATTTTTACAATTATATTTTTTCATAACAGAGGTCAATACTAAAGTTCCTGTAATATTATTATGATAATATTCCAAAGGCTTATATACAGATTCTCCAACAGCCTTAAGGCCGGCAAAATGTATAACTGCATCTATATTTTCATTTTCAAATATCTTGCAAAGTGCCTCTTCATCTAAACAGTCAGCTTTATAAAATTTTATTTTTTTACCTGTTAATTGTTCAACTCTATCTAGAGCTTTAGGATTAGAATTTATTAAATTATCAAGCACAACAACATCATATCCTTTATTTATAAGTTCGATACAGGTATGACTCCCTATATATCCTGCACCGCCTGTTACTAATATAGTCATATTATACCTCCAAGCTTTATTCCTATATATTTTAACAAAATATATACATCTATACCATATAATAATTTTATATTTTACATAATTTTTTTAAGTTTTTCATCTACATAATAATATAAATTCTCTATATGCTTCATATAAAACCCTAAACAAATGTAAGCGGATTTCAGGATAAAGAAGACTTATTGCACCTACAAAAGCAAGTATATATATAAATAATTCTAATATAAATAATAAAAATTTTCTTGGCAAATGTTCTTTAGTATTATTTTTTATATCGTTTTTATCTAATAAAATATTTTTGTATTTTCTATATATCATATTCCTAATATAAATTTAAAATTATCATTTTTAATATATAAATTAAACATATCTACAATAATGGGAGAAAAAAACACTCTATCCTTTTCATCATCCATAAGTCCCATAAGCTCATCAATATCTTCTCTAGGTACAAAATTAAAAATATAGTAGAAGCTATATTTTCTATCTTTAAGTATTTTTTCCATCTCAAATATTTCATTTGCCTTAATACCACTTACTATTATTTTTATATCCTGCTCTAAAAAAGATAATTTATAAAAGCCTGATTTATTATATACTCCATAATCTTTTATAATAAAGTCAAAATTATATTTTTTAACCTGATAATAAAACTCTTCCTTATATAAAATAAGATTTCTATAGATAATTTGTGCCTCTCTATCATTGTATTGAATATCCTTATATAAATTTTGTATTTTCGTTAAAAATTTAGTGTCATTCATTTCTACATAGCACACTTTTTTACCTTTTAAAGCTAAATATAAGCATAATTGTATAGCCTGAGTAGTTGTTCCCATATGTTGACACACACCGGCAAAAGCAATATTTTTGGCATTTTTAATATTGGGTAAATTAAATATATTAAACATAAGAATATTTATAATGAATAAATCATTTAAAGAAATTAGATTACAGTCTAATATAACACTTTTATTTTTTTTTAGCAATATTATTATTTTTTATTGACATTTTAGATTATACTAAATATACTTTAGTTACTTGCTTATGTGGCGTAGTGGTAGCGCAACTCATTCGTAATGAGTCGGTCGACGGTTCGAGTCCGTTCATAAGCTTAAAAGGCTTTGTCATACACATAACAAAGCCTTTTACTTTTCTCTTATTTAATTTTCAGTTGAATAATTAGGAGCCTCTTTTGTTATATGTATATCATGAGGATGGCTTTCCTTTAATGATGCACTTGATATTTTTACAAATTCTGCTTTTTCCTGTAAAGTAGGTATATCCTTTGCTCCACAATATCCCATACCTGAACGAAGTCCACCCATTAATTGGAATATAGTATCTTCAAGCTCTCCTTTATATGCAACTCTTCCTTCAACTCCCTCAGGAACAAGCTTTTTAGCATTTGATTGAAAATATCTATCCTTACTTCCTTTTTCCATAGCGGCAAGGGAACCCATACCTCTATAAACTTTATATTTTCTTCCCTGATATAATTCAAATTCTCCCGGAGCTTCATCACAACCGGCAAATATTGAGCCTAACATACAGGCATTTCCACCTGCAGCTAAAGCTTTGGTTATATCTCCGGAATATTTTATACCTCCATCAGCTATTATTGGTATATTATATTCTTTGGCAACCTCATAGCATTTCATAATGGCTGAAATTTGAGGAACACCTATTCCGGCAACTACTCTTGTCGTACATATTGAACCAGGACCTATACCTACCTTCACACAATCTGCACCCGCTTTTATTAAATCTATTGTAGCCTGTGCAGTGGCAACATTTCCGGCTATTACATCTAAATCCTTAAATTTCTCTTTTATCATTTTTACACATTTAATTACATTTTCAGAATGTCCATGTGCCGAATCTAAAACCACAACATCAACCTTGGCATTAACCAGTGCCTCACATCTATCCAATACATCATTTGTAATTCCAAGTGCCGCACCGCAAAGTAATCTTCCATATTCATCCTTAGCTGAATTAGGATATTTAATTTGTTTTTCTATATCTTTAATAGTTATAAGTCCCTTTAGATTTCCATTTTTATCTACTATAGGTAATTTTTCAACTCTTGCCTTTGCTAATATTTTTTTGGCTTCTTCTACCGTTATTCCTTCTAAGGCTGTAACCAAGTTATCCTTAGTCATACATTCTGATATTTTTTTTGAATAATCTTCTTCAAATTTTAAATCTCTATTTGTTATTATACCAACCAGCTTATTATTTACAGTTATCGGTACTCCTGAAATACGGAATCTTGACATAAGCTCATCGGCATCCTTTAATGTATGCTCAGGAGATAAAAAAAATGGATCGGTAATTACACCATTTTCTGAACGTTTTACCTTATCAACTTCATTGGCTTGTTCTTCTATGCTCATATTTTTATGTATAATTCCTATTCCACCTTGTCTGGCTATAGCAATAGCCATTCTATGCTCCGTAACTGTATCCATTCCTGCACTCATTAAAGGAATATTCAATTTTATTTTTTTTGTTAAATAAGTAGTAATATCAATCTGATTTCCTATAACATCTGAATATGCAGGCTGTAATAAAACATCATCAAAGGTAATACCTTCATAAATTATCTTTGCCATTTTTCCTCCTAAATAACTTAAAATATTAGTTGTAAATAATACCACTCTAATACTATTTAGTCAATATTAATATCATAAATAAAATAATTTAAATTCATAAGATAATACGATAATTTATTATAATAAGTATCAGTACATAAAATTTTTCGTATGTTGATAATTTATTTTATAATTTTTAGAAATAAAATAATACAAGGACTTCAAAAGCCCTTGTATTTTTTATGCTAACTTTGATTTTGCAGTATTTACCAAAGCTTCAAATGCTTTTACATCATTTATAGCCAAGTCTGCTAAAATCTTTCTATTCATTTCAACACCTGCTAATTTTAATCCATACATAAATCTTGAATATGATAATCCATTCATTCTTGTAGCGGCATTAATACGTGCAATCCATAATTGTCTAAATTGTCTTTTCTTTTGTTTTCTTCCTGCATATGCACTAGCTAAAGCTCTCATAACTGATTGCTTTGCAATTCTATATTGTTTTGAACGTGCTCCTCTATAGCCTTTTGCTAATTTTAAAACTCTATTATGCTTTTTTCTAGCATTCATAGCACCCTTAACTCTTGCCATTTCACTTCCTCCTTCTTAACTCTGTCTTATAGATATGGTAAAATCTTCTTCATAACCTTTGAGTTTGTTGCATCAGTTACTATATCTTTTCTAAGATTTCTCTTTCTTTTTGTTGACTTCTTAGTTAAGATGTGAGATTTGTAAGCTTTATTTCTTACTAATTTACCTGTAGCGGTCTTTTTAAAACGCTTTGCTGCAGCTCTGCTTGTTTTCAACTTTGGCATAACTATTCCTCCTCAAATAATATCTTTTTTTAAGACTTTTTGGCTGATAAAAACATGATCAAATTTCTACCTTCAGCTTTTGAAGGCTTATCAATTATAGATATATCGGATAAAGCCTGAGCAAAATCATCAAGTATATATTTTGAACTATTCATACGTGTCATTTCTCTTCCTCTAAATCTAAGTGCAACCTTAACCTTATTTCCTTTTTCAAGAAATTTTCTGGCTGAGCTTATCTTTGTATTTAGATCATTAGTGTCAATATTTGGAGATAAACGAACCTCTTTAACTTCTATTACTTTTTGTTTCTTTTTAGCTTCTTTGTCTTTTCTGGTAAGCTCATATTTATATTTGCCATAATTTATAATCTTACATACAGGTGGTTTAGCTGTAGGTGCTATAAGCACTAAATCTAACCCCTTCTCACTTGCTTTTGTTAAAGCTACACTAATAGAAACTATACCTAATTGTTCGCCATCATCTCCTATAAGACGAACCTCTTTAGCTTTAATTTGTTCGTTAATTATTTGCTCGCTAATTGTCTTACACCTCCTAAATAAATTATTATCAACCATTACTTTTTTCATAAGAAAAAAGCAGATAGAAAACTATCCGCCAAAAGAAATTACACAAAGAGTGTAAAAACTATTAACCTAGGTCATATAAATCAATGCCAAGGTGAGGCGAACCTTCTTTCTTTTTTAACCTATTATATATTAAGTTATATTTTTATATTTGTCAATAGTTAAAAAATATTTTTTTTGAATAATAAGTATCAATATAAAAAAACTGTATAAATATCTATAATAATATTTTATTAAATCAGAAATTTTTATATCAACTATTAAAAAAACTACATATAAGCTCTTTATAACTATCTAATTCCAGTTTTAATTTTGTTCCATGATCATGATTTTTAAATTTTATTAAACGTATATTTTGTATATATTTTTTCAAAATATCAAAAGATTGTAGAGCAAATTTTTCTCTATCACCACATACAAATAAAATCTTAGCCTTAACATGTTTGAGTCCTGACGATAAATCCATAGTATATGAATGATAGGCTTGATTTTCTATAGATTTTTCACTTAAATTCTTATCTATAATACTTATAAAATCTATATTTCTTTCTTTATATATAGGTCCTAATTTTTCACCTATAAATTCATTTAATTTATTATATTCTTCTGTATCCAACAATTTTTTAATTTTATTAGCATACATTTTTGACATTGTTTTACAAATCAACTTATTGAATTTAACTAGAAATGGAGCATCCAAAACCACTTTTTCAAATATATCAGGCTTTATCTCTAAAATCTTAATTAAAATATTAGCTCCCATAGATATACCAAAAGCATAGTCTATCCTTCCATTATATTCTTTTTTTATTAGTTCAACAGCCTTTTTAGCTTGACTACTGATAGAATCAAAATTACCTTCTCCAAAAGCTCCATCTAAAATCAGATAATTTATATGATACTCATCCTTTAGAAGTGAAGCCAAAGCTCCCAATGATTTTTGACAATCCATCCCCATACCGGAAACTAAAATGATATTTTTTGCACCTTCATTTCCTTCTTTTATAAATTTCATAAATTAAATCCTTTCGTCTGCCATAGGTGGAAACCCACTACCTTCAGG
>CAMQCZ010000030.1 GCA_946999385.1 uncultured Lachnoanaerobaculum sp. | reverse complement strand
TATAGAATATCTTTAATTTTATACCATAATAATTTATTTTTAAATTTTAAAATATAATTTTCTCAACAAAAATTCTCGGCATAAAATATAAACCAAAGGCAAAAATCATATCTATAAAATATCTAAATTGCCCTAAGTATCTCAATGGTAAAATTAGTGCAATTTTTTATTGCTTCTTTTTCAAATTGCTCATAATCCACATTAGCACTACCATCTGCTCTATCGGATATAGCTCTTATAATTATAAATTTTATATCATTTAAATATGCTGTCTGAGCTATAGCCGCACCTTCCATCTCGGTACAATATGCACCAAAATCTCGTTTTATTTTATTTTTTAAATCATTATCAGAAACAAATTTATCCATAGTAGATATGCGCCCCTTAAAAACATTATTATTTTTAAGTATATCTCTACACTTTTCTACTGCTAAATTTACCAAATATTCATCTGCCTTAAAGGCCTTAGTATCCATCCTAGGTATCTGGCCTATCTCATATCCAAATCCACTTGCATCCATATCTGTTTGCAATGCATCTGTAGATACAACAATATCCCCTATGTCAAGCATATTATCAATCGCTCCGGCGATACCTGTATTTATCACCAAATCTACATTAAATAAATCTATCAATATCTGTGTGCAAATACCTGCATTAACCTTTCCTATTCCTGATCTAACTACAACTACGTCCTTTTTTTCAAGCTTTCCCTTTGTAAAATTCATACCCGCTTTTGTTATCTGCTGTGAAATAAGCATAAGCGACTTTATTTTGGAAACCTCTTCTTCCATTGCACCTATTATACCTATCATTACTCTACCCCTAACTAACATTTTTTAATATTTCTATTATAAGCTCTATAGAATTATTCTGTTTTGAATCTTTCATCTTATCAATATAAATTTGTCTATTCTTATACACTTTATAAATCATATCAACAAGCTCTGTATCTGTAAGTTTATCCTCTATCAAAACCTCACTAAACCCGCTTTTCTTATATGAATCTGCATTTAATATCTGATCCCCTCTACTAGCCTTTGATGAAAGAGGTATTAAAATATTAGGCTTTTTTAAAGCCAAAATTTCACTTATAGAATTTGCACCTGCTCTGCTTATAATTATGCTTGACATATCAAAAAAATTTTTCAATTCATCTTTTACATATTCATACTGAAGATAGCCTTGTTTATTAATTAGATTTTTGTCTATATTATTTTTTCCGCAAATATGTAGAATATTAAAATCTTTTAGCAATTTATCCAAAGATGACCTTATAATTTTATTAATAAAAGCTGAGCCCAAGCTCCCGCCCACAACCAATATAACAGGCTTTTCATCTTTAAAAATCTTTGTCATATTTTTGTCAGGGCATAATAACTCCTGCCTTATAGGAGAGCCTGTCAATATTGCTTTGTTACTTTTTAATTCCTTTATGGTTTCAGGAAAATTACAACATATATATTTTGCACATGGCAGACAAATTTTATTAGCCAATCCCAAGCTCAAATCAGACTCATGTATTACTACCGGTATATTCAAGCTTTTAGCGGCTAAAGCAACCGGAACACTAACAAAACCCCCTTTTGAAAATACCACATCAGGTTTTATTTTTTTTAATATACTCATCGCTTCAAAATATCCATATATAACACGAAATGGATCAGTGAAATTTTTAAAATCAAAATATCTACGCAATTTTCCTGATGATATTCCATAATACTTAATTTTTTCAGCTTGTATTAAATCTTTTTCTATACCATTTTTCGATCCTATATAATACACTTCAAAAATTTTTTTTAAATTAGGCAATAATGCTATATTAGGGTTTACATGACCTGCTGTACCGCCACCTGTTAATACTATTTTTTTCATAAACTCCCTCTAACCTCTATATAATAAGATAGCTAAGATAAAACCGATAAATGCTCCTGCAATATGTGCAACATTATCTACATTTGCACTTGTAAGACCATAATAAGTAGATAATGCCAAGGCTATTGCTATTTGTCCAAAGCTCAAATTATTAAGCCTTCCTCTTTTTTTAATTAGACAAAAAAGCAAAGCTCCCATAACTGCAAACACCGCTCCGCTTGCCCCTGCACTTATGCTCTTCGAATTCAAATCCCAAAACATTGAAGCTACATTTGCCAAAGTTCCACTAATTATGAATAATAAAAAATATTTTATAGAGCCTATAGACTTTTCCAGGCTATCGCCAAGCAAGTATAAAATCAACATATTATTTGCAAGATGATTTATTCCAAAATGCATAAAGATAGAGCTTAACAATCTATAATATTCTTTATTTTCCAATATGTACGGATTATACATTGCACCCAAACGAAGCATAGTGCTTGTATTATCAGAAGATCCTAGAAGCTCTATAATCACAAAATATATTATATTTATTAAAATCAAAATAATATTGGCAGAAATAATAAATCTTCCATTTCTTTTCGACATTATATATTACCTTTAATCTTATCACAAATATCCAAAAGCTCATCTGAAGTAAATTTAAGTTCATCCCAAACCAGAATTTTTTTAGCACCGGTATATCTAGGTATCACATGTACATGTGTATGAAATATGGTTTGACCTGCACTTTCACCTTTATTGACTAAGATATTAAATCCGCCGGCAGATAAAGCTTTTTCACATGCAAGTCCTAATTTTGATGCTATAGGAAATATTTTTCCACTAATATTATTATCCATTTTACTTATATCTGTAAAATGCTTTTTAGGTAATATCAAAATATGTCCCTTAGTAGCCGGAGAAATATCCAATATTGCTCTAAATAAATCATCCTCGTATATAGTATTTGATGGTATAATACCATTTGCTATTTTACAAAATATACAATTTTCATTGTCCATTTTACACCTCCGCTTAATATCAGTATTATACTCCAACTTCTTTAATTTTTGCAAACACATTTTGTTTATAAGCTCACTCAAAAATATAGGCCAGCTTTGCAATTTCTATTTTATATCCTCTCCTTATCACACAATATTCCTCATTTTCCAGCCTTCTGCCCTCAACTATTATTCCATTTTTAGAATTCAAATCACATATAACAAAGTCATCATCCACCTTTTCAATCTTAAAATGCATCCTGCTTATACCTTGCTCATCTAAGCAATAATCACATAGTCTTTTTTGTCTGCCTATAACAAAAGGAAAATAAGGTATCTCTATATCTTCTTTTCCATTTATTTGAGACCTTAATACATGCTTAATGTCTTTTTCAACATTTGACAACAAAATGGTATGCTCGTAATCTATTTTGGTATCTTCTTTGTTGTCTTGTAATAAATCATCTTTTTCTTTAAATGTATCGCTAAATATATCTTCCCAATCTTTTTCTTTGCTTTTTTCTATGCAAAGCTCCTTATTTTTCTTCTTTCTGCCAAAAATCCCTTTGAAATTAAATATATCTGTACCTTCGCTTTTATTATTTTCTCTAATAATTTCACTATTTTTATTTATAAAATTCAATTCTTGAACATTTTCACAATTTATTTCTTCAGAGCCTATTTTTTCATAATTTTTCCCCTCTTTTTTATAACTGAAGTTAGTATTTTTATCGTCATTTTCATTCTTGATTTCTTTAAAAATATTTTTCTCTATATCACCCAAACAAAAATTTTCATTTTTACTAAGCTTATAATACGTATGCAATAAATTAAATACCTTATCATCCTTTGTCTTTAATTTATCAAGCAGTGCAAAAAAGAGGCAGGATAATTCTATATGTATATCGCCATTCAAAGTAGGAATATAGCAAAAATATACATTGAAATCAGTTATATCAATAAAAATATATTCTAAATTTAAGTAAATCTTATTGATATCTAATATATATTCCTCTATGCTCTTTATAGCTATCAAAAAATTATTAATAAAAGTATTAAATTCCTCCAAGCTCCATATTTTAGTGTATATAAAATTACTCAGCTTTTGTAAAGAGCTTATCTTAAAAGCAATTTCCATATTAGCTTCATCTTCTAAAACCAAGGCATTTAATAAGCCCTTTATTTTATTTTCTTCTATTATCTTCAATTCAAACATATTTTCATTAGGATATTCATATTTTTTGATATAAAAAGATAAATAATTATCAAATCCTATTTTTTTATATTCAGTTTCCATTTACAACCCTCTCTAAAGCCGCACTGATTCTCATAAATTCCAGTGCTTTTAGTGTTTTTTGCTTAATTTCCATATCAAAATCTTTTGTCCTTAGCTTGATTTTTGAAAAAAGCAGACCTTTATCAAAATTTATTTTTATTTTTGTATTTTCATTGATATCCTTTGTCATATTTGTCATTTGCCCTATAATTTCTTTATCATACTTATTTTCCAAATCAAAAACTTTCTCTTTATTTATCATTTTTATCAATCCATAATGATTTATATATTCGTAACTGACTTTAATTCTATTTTTATTTATATACAAAATCAGATTACCTATTCCTATAAATATAATTAATATAATCAAGCTAAGCTCAATACTGAAGGAGGCTTTTAAGCTTCTTTTTTTTAAATTCTTTTTCATAGTATACTCTTCCATTCCATAAAAATCATAACTATCAAAACAAATGGTATAAGTGGAAGACTACGATTTTTGATATATTTTTTTCTTAATATAGATATAAATATAATAAACATAGAAATTATTCCGACAAAAAATATCAATATGCTAATAAATAGCAAAAAAAATCTCACTTCCATACAAGCACTTAAAATACTTAATATATAAGCATCTCCATATCCCAAACTTTCATTTGTAAATTTTGAAAATAAGAAGAAAAATATAGAAATAATTATAGAAAATAATAAAGCTTTATAATTTAAATTATTCTCAATAAGATAAATATAAAAATAAGAAAAAATTATAATAATATAGATTGAAATAGAAATATACATATTTATTTCTTTATATCTTATATCTGTATAAGAAAAATATAAAAGTATTATAAAAAGCAAAAGTTTTATTAATTTATAATCATATAGCATTATTTACCTCCACAATATGAGCAAACTCCCAAATGTTCTACACTTGATTTTTTTACAGCCTTAACATCAATATATATAGCACTACAATTTGCATCCGCATGGTATTTATTGCCGGAAGGAAAAATATATACAACATTTGCAGCTCTATGTGCCATGCATCTTTTACAAGGCTTATATTTACCGCCATTTTTATTTCTTAATTTTTTTATATCTTCTATCTTAACAGAGCTAATATGATTATATATATAATGACAATTTCTTCTTAAATGATATCTGCTCGGACTTTTTATGGAAACATAAACAATCTCATCATTTTTATCTTTACCGGCTTTATCTCTTTTTCTGCTTTCTTTACCTATATATGCCCTTTTTCTTGAAAAACAAACTTGTTTTATTTTATATTTTGGAATAATACTGAATGGAGTAATATATTTATATGTTATCTTTAGACTTATATTTTCACCATCCTCCATAAAATTACAATCATATTTAATTGAACTTATATTATTTTTGTTCTTTATTTTGTATACATTAGTAATAGCCACAGCAATAATGCTTGCTTCACTTAAGCTTTTACCAAATTCTTTATAATCATGCTCACCTGAATCAGGTAAATATTTTGTAGCATAAGCATAAGCACCGGCCTTAGTAACTATCTGCTCTGTTACTGCCTGTACTTGTCTATGTACACTCAGCATAAAAAACAAGCTCGTAAGAGAAAGCATACTAAATAAAAATAGAGAAAAAACCATAGCTGCTTCTACACTTAAGGAGGCATTTAAATATGCCCTTTTATTTAAAATTTGCCTTTTTTTATAAGTAACTTGGAGAGCCACCGGTATATTTTTAAAAATAGTATTTATGCTCGAAATGAGTCTTAAATAAAAGGGCATATGTAAACACCTCCTTATCAATATGCTTTTTGACACTTTATTTTCATTTCAAAGGCTTCATCAAATTTATATCCCTTTTCATAGATGAAATTAGAAAAAAATCTTGATGAATTTATTTTCATATTTGCCTGTAAAGCATATAACATATTTTTCATATCAATAAAATTCCCTATATTATTCATATTCATTTGTAAAAGATCCAAAATCCTATAATCAATTTTTTCTTGATTTTGTATAAGCATAATTATTTTCAAATAATTGCTATAAGTAAATATTTCTTTTTTTTCTTCTTTTTTATTGTCTTCTATACCTGATAAATATTCTTTGAATTTAAATAAATTTTCTAATTCCAGTTTAAACTCGCCCTTATTCTTAAATAAAGGAATCTCGCCTCCCGCTAATAAAAGCTTTATATCAACCACAGCTTCAGCCATTGCCCAAACACTCAAAATTAAAAATTCCAATAAAAATGAAAGCTGTGGTAAAGCACAAAATCCCATTATAGTATTTGCCAAAGCCTTTACCTGTGATATTTTTTCACTATCTCTTATCAAGCTTAAATAATTAAAACCTGTTCTCAAGGCTAATAATTGCTTCAATACCTCTTTAAGATTTTTTTCATCACTATTTTTGCCTGCAATAATATACTCCTTTTCATAAGAGATAAGGTTTGACTTATCATCTATAAAATCATAAAAAAATTCATCTATATATTCTTGAATAATTGCCCTTTTAAATATATCCGCCTGCTTTTGTTTTCTACTTCCGAAGCTCTTACTTTCTTTTTCTAAAGGGCTTTGAGAATGCGAAAGTTTACTTAGTTTTCTATCTCTCGGCAAGACTAAGCTTAATATTTTTTTATTCATCAAATCTTTCAAATCGTAAAGTTGTTGTTTTTTTTCTTCATCAATCTCTGAAGCTTTTATATCACTATTAATATTAATACTATTCCATTTTGATTCTAAAGTTTCATATAATGAATCAATTTCTTCACTATAATCATGCTCCTCATCACTATCAGCCTCCAAATCTTCTATTGAAGCGGCAATTTCTTTTGAATCTGAAATATTACCAAGCTGCATATTATAAGCCTCAACAACAACTTTTATTTCTTCTAATCTTTTCTTTTGTTCGATATTGTAATTTTTATATGAATTATTATATTCCTGCAAGCCTTGCTCTCCATCAACATCATTCCATGACTCGGATTCAGAAGCTTGCTTTATTTTTTTATCTATTTTTTCTGATTCTTTTTTATATTTTTCAAAATTTTTACCAAGTTTTTTTATTTCATCTATAATATCATCAGCCTCTTTTTGAAATGAACTCATATCCTGTGAATTAATATCAGCACTTGCTTCATCATAATTTTTCTTTATTTTTTCCAAATTTTCACAAATTTTTTTTGCATATTTTTCCAAATCCATAGCTTGCTTTGAAATTTCACTAAATCCATCTGAAATCTTCTTGCCTGAATCAGCTTTTTTAGCCTCCTTTATTATTTTCGCAGGATTTTCAAACATTTTTTTTATTGAAGAAATATTATATTTCATATAGTCTACTATTTCTTTTTCAATATATGCCCCCTTCTCGTCTACAATCATAAGTTTTTGCTCTATATCAAATTTTGGCGTAAATAGTAAATAATTACTTGTATTATCTATATTTGCATTTGCATATAACAACATACTTTCTTTTATATCTTCATCGTCTATATATTCCAATAAGGCTATCTTATATTTTTCCCACAGCTTAATATTATATTCACTAAATAAGCTATATATGCTTGAATCAGCTATGTTTTGTGCCTGCCATCTTGCTCCGCTAATTCTGGCACTTTCTAAAGATATCATTATAAGCGATATTATACATATTGATATCAAAGCTAAAAATACTGATATAGAGCCTTTTTTATACATTTAGTATACCTCTTTTGATTTTCTTTTTATTTCTTTAAAAATATTATTTAATACTTCATTTATATTTCTCTTAAAAACTAAAACCAAACCAATTAAAACTACCAAAATCAAAACGATTTCAATAACTCCTATTGCATCCTCTTGTTTTAAGAAATTTTTCAACTCAGTCAACATATAAACCTCCTTTTTTTATATTTAATACATATTAAGCATTGCCGGAGCAACTACTATTACCAAGACAATAAGTAACATAATAAAAAGCGGTAATAGCAATTTAGTTTGTGCCTCCTGTCCCTGCCTCTTTGCTAATTGTATCCTTTGTTCCCAAGCTTCTTTACTTTCAGTAATTAGCAAATCCTTTATATTTGTCAAACCTGTTTTTCTATTTTGCTCTAAAATACTCACAAATTTAGTATATTGTCTTAATCCTACTTCCCTAGAAAATTTTTTGTATACAATAGCCTCATGCATACCTGATTTTAATCTTAAATAAGCCTTTTTCATTTTTTCATAAACATCAATTTTATGCTTTGATAGCAATGAATTTTTTTCATAATCCATAACTATCTTCTCCCATATATTTCTTATAGATAAGCCGGCTTCTATATATACAATAAATTTTGATATTATTTCAGGATATTCCAATAAATTTTCCTTTTCTACAAATATTTTCTTTTGCTTTTCTTTATATCTTTCATTAAACTTTATTAATACAAGCAATAACAGAAAAAATATAAAAATGTATATGTAATCATAATTTTCTTTACTCTTATATTTGATATCTTTACCCTTCCATTTTTCAGGTAATACTAAATAATCAGAATTCTTTTGCTTTTCATTTTCATTTTTTATTTCTTTTAAAAAAGAATTAATAATATATTTTTCATCCTTATTATCACTCGGTATTATAGTTAATCTTAATTTAAATTCTGTGCTTCTATCTCCATAAGATAAAATGATATTAAGATACGTTTCTTTTTTAGATTTCAAATCTGTATTTAAAATTTCACCGCTAAAATCTATCAAATCCGTATCCTCGGGGATTATAGCAATATCAACATCATATTCAGGTATATATTTAATAAAATTAAGCTTGGTATTTATTTTATCTTCAGAAATATTTTCTCCAAGAATTTTATTAGGTAAAGCTTTAATACACTCATCAAAAATCTTATCTATCTCTCTATTCGTGTATTTTTTTCTTTCTACAGGTATATCTATAAGCTTTCTTTTATTAAATAATCCATAAACATAGACAGGAATACTATAATCCATACCCGTATAATCTTCTTTTTTTATTTTATTTTCATGTGTAAGCTTAATATCATTTTTTATGAAAATCATATTAAATATAGATAAAATAATCCCTAAAAGTATTATTAAAATCTCTTTTTTATATTTTTTAAAATAATATTTTAATGCCCTCATTTTCACACCCTTATATCCATGATTTTATTGGATAAATATATAGAAAATATATAAAATGCTAAGGATAAGGTCATTATTATCCTCCCTATAAAACTTGTATACATTAATTTAAAATAATTTGAAGAAGTGAAATCTATGTATAAAATCATTGCCAAGGGAAAAAAATTCATCAATTTTTGTTCAAATATTTTTGAACTTATTAAAGTTATTATTTCTTCTTTAATATTAATTTTATCACTTATAACCTTTACACTTTCTTCAAAAATATTCATCAAGCGACCTCCGCTACGTTTAGCAATTTTAATAATAATCGCAAAATTTTCGACCTCATCAAGCTTTACTCTGGAAGATAAATCCAAAAATGCAGACTCAACACTCTTATTCAGCATTATTTTTTTATTAATAATACCAAGCTCCTTTACAATATATGAATTTGCTCCAAATAAAAGTATCAATTCAGCCATGCTTTCTTTTATAGCATTTTCTATGGAATATCCGGCACTAACAAATGCAGATAATATTAATAATGCCTCTTTAAATTCTAATAAAAACTTTTGCTTTCTTTGTTTTATCAAATCTTTTTTCTTTAATATTGGGTATATAAATGATAAAGGCAAAAATATAAATAATATAATTGGACTTCTATAGAAAACATAGACAAAAATAAAGATATATAAAATTGAAATAAGTACATACTTAAGATATTCTACGGTTTTAAATTCATATTCATCATAATTCAATTCCTGCTTCCTTGATTTTTCTTGTATTTTTAAGATCGTTTTTTTTAAAAAAATCTCCCTTAAGTTCATATTCATTGCTTTCCTTGCTCTCTCTAAATTCATATAAAGTCCTTGTTTCAATTTCCCCATTTACATAATCGCCTATTTCTACTATATATAATACTCTTCGCTTCTTATCCCTTAATCTGCCAAGATGTATTATAATATCTATAGCACTTGCTATTTGTGCCCTTATAGCCTGTAATGGGAAATTTGACCCGCTAAGAACCATAGTTTCAAGTCTTGATAACATATCTATAGGAGAATTTGCATGGCCTGTGCTAAGTGAGCCGTCATGGCCTGTATTCATAGCCTGTAGCATATCCAAGGCTTCCTTTGATCTGACCTCTCCTACAACTATTCTGTCAGGATTCATTCTTAATGCCGCCTTTATAAGATCCGAGATAAATATAGCACCTTCTCCATTACTATTGGCATTCTTAGTTTCAAGACTGACAAGATTTTCTATATGACGCAAATTTAATTCTGCAGAATCTTCTATAGTTATAACTCTTTCATCCTTTGGTATAAATTCAGATAAGGCATTTAAAAATGTTGTCTTTCCTGAATTAGTTCCTCCTGAAATGAAAATATTATATTTAGCCAAAACTAAATTTGAAAGAAACTTTGCCAGTTTTTGATCTACAGAGCCATATGAAATAAGCTTATTCATCGTGATAGGTTCAGGAAATTTTCTTATTGTTATAGTGGGACCGTTTATAGAAACAGGATTTAATACTATATGCACTCTTGAACCGTCATCAAGTCTTGCATCAACTATAGGACTTGAGGCATTTACCATCCTATTCACTCTTGAAACAATTTGTTGTATGATGTCCTCAAGCTGCTCCTTACTTTCAAAGCCCAATTCCAATTTCTTTGTTTGACCACGACATTCTACAAATATTTCATTATACGAATTTATCATTATCTCACTTATAGTTTTATCTTTTAATAAATCATCTAAAATTCCCAGTCTTCTATATGAACAAAAAAGCTTATTTCTTAAATTTATTTTTTCTTTAACACTCAGCTTTGCTTCATTAGATATATCTGAAATTTCATTATCAATATTTTGATATACAAGTTCATCATCAATATCATTGTTAAAAGATAAATTTGTACTGATTCTTTCTTTTATTTTTTTATATAACAGCTCTAAATCCATATACTACATACCTTCATCAGAATAAAAGCAACTAAAAAAAATGGTATCATTGCAATATTTATACTATCCGAAAATGAGTTTGTATATTTAAAAAATCTGCCCGCCTTAAAGCTAATATCACAATATCTAAAAAAATATTCCAATCTTTCAATTAATATTTTTTTCCTTATAAGATAATACAATGAATAAATTGCCGCCAGACAAAGTGCTATGAAACTTAAATATAATGTTTTTTTAATGCCCAAATATCCACATAATATAGAAATAATTTTAATATCTGCCGCTCCAAAAAAAGCCAAGTAATATAATATATATGTACATAAAAGAGCAAGTAAAAATAATACTATAAAGTCATAGCTTCTTATATAAATCCCTACAACAAGCCATATAGCAAGCCATATATTAGATACTTTTTTATAAAACAAATCTGAAATGCTTGCAAATCCAAGCATTATAATAATAATCATATCAAAATATTTCATAATTGCTCCCCTAAATCTGCTTTAATTATTTTCGCTTTTTCAAAAATATCCTTTTCATTATTCATTTCTAAATATATAATTTTATCGTCAATTTCTTTACACACCTTTTCATTTTTTAACTCATCCTTAAATTTATTCAGCTTGTACAGTGAAATAGAATCGTCTATAAATGGTACTACGAATTTAAAACTCAGCTCTATTATCCTCATCAAATTAATAGCCAAGAATGATAAATCTACGATAAAATAGTCATAATCAAGCTTTTTTGAAATTTGTTTAAATAAATTATAATATTCCTCTTCATTTAAGCTATATATATCATTAGGATGCTCTACTCCATTTATAAAATGTAAATTGCCGGAAATATTTATATATTTTTTTATTCTACTAATATCAAAATCAAATTTAAAATAATTATAAATAAAATCAGATAAAGATAGCTTTTCAATATTTGAATTATTCTCAAAATAACAATAATTATCAAAGCTTATAAATAGCACTTTCTTATCCTTTGAAAGCATTTTTGATAAATTTAAAGCTAATAAGCTCTTTCCACAACGATTAACAGGTGAATATATCGAAATAATCCTACTACCTTCTTTACTTTTAACAAGATCAAGATGCTCTAAATCGGATAACTTTCCTAATATAGCTTTTTGAATATTTTTATAATTTTGGAATTTATATATAAGATTATCTTGGTTTAGAAATTCTTTAGGTGAAGATAGATATATATCACTATATAAGTATAATATATTGGTATTAATAAATTTATCAATATTTTCTTCATAGAAATCAATTGAATCTATATCAAATAAAAGAAAGGTTTTTGAATCAAACTCTTGTTTTTTATCAATATTCAAATTAATATATTGAAATTTAAATGGTAATAAAGAAGCTTTATTTAACAACAAAATAAGTCTTCCTGAATATACCTCATCTTTAGAAATTAAAAATGCTTGCATGAAACTCCTTAGCGAAATGTCTAAGTAATATGATTTTTGAATAAATAACTAATTGAAATTAGAATAAATAATATGATTGAAATATATCCCATTTTCACTTATATGTCAATAGTTTAAATGAATTTCTATAAAAAATAAAAAATCAGTAGTCATAGCGAGTTAAGCCATAATTACTGATAAAATTCAATTATATTTTCTTTAATCTTCCTACAACAATAAATCTTGCATCATTAAAATCATAGGTACAGGTTGATAAGCTGACATATTTTTCACCCTTAAGCAGATTTATATCAGACTTAAATATAGATTTTTTCTTAGTATTAATAGCCCAAGCTAATAATTCATCATCATCCGAAAATTCCAACTTCCAAGAATCGTCATATACATCAGTTGTATAAGCAGAAAATAATTCAAGCTCATAAATATCATTTTCGCTTATAATTATAATATTTTTATGGCTATCATAATAATCCTGATTTTTTAATTTTAATAAACCTGAAAACATGGTACCATTTTTCATATTATGACCATATATAATATTATTTTTATCTGTAAAATTCCCCTTATTTCTATAATCCATAAAAATAGCACCGGAGCTGTTTTTTTTACGATTAAATAAATGTGTCAAATAATATTCATTATCATCACATTTTAAAATAGGATAATTAATAGGTGTATCCTTATAATAAATCCAAGCAAGCACATCAGAATTTATGGATCTTAGTGCTTTAAAATTTACGCTTGGATAATCACTATATTTATCAATCACTTTTTTCTTTTGTTTTTTTGTAATCTCATTTGCAATTTTTATTGTATCTTTTTCATCAATATTTTGAACATATTTATCCAGGCTTTTATATGTATTATTTCCAATCTTATATTCTAATTGAATTTGAAATATTTTAAATATACAATACATTGATATTAATAATAATATTACTATCAGTACATTATATATATTTTTTTTCATATTTACTCCTTAAAAAATCTAATGCTTTAATAAAAAAATAAGTCCCTCCCAACTGTGCTACGCAATTGAAAAAGACTTGCTGCACCTTCAGGGACTCGAACCCTGGACAAATAGATTAAGAGTCTACTGCTCTACCAACTGAGCTAAAGGTGCTTCCTGTAAATTTAGGAAATACAAAAAGTATATTACACCATTTCAAAGTAAATGTCAAGCTAATTCAAATATTTTTTTATACTAAAACATCAAAATTCATAATGTGTCCATAAGCTGATAATTTTTACAGCCTTTTCTTCTTCTAAAATCTCATAAACAAGACGATACTTGATATTTATACGACGTGAATAAGCACCTTGTAAATCACCTTGTAATTTTTCGTAAGACGGTGGTGTTTGATAAGGATTTTCACGAATAATATCTAGTAAAGCTTTTGCTTTCTTTTCCAGCTTTGCCGATTTTAGCTTAGGTATATCATTAACTGCGTTTTTTGTATAAACGATTAAATACATTACCACTGTACCTCATTTTCTTTTAAACATTCATCAAGTGAAGTATTCAAGCCATCTATAATTTTTTCTTTCATAGCAGGAATAGAAGCAAGATACAATGTTTCAATAAGACCCTTATAATCTTCTTCACTGATAATGACAGCATTACCGTCTTTAGTACTAACATTTACAGGCTCGTTAAATTTAATTGTCTGCTTTAGCATTCCAAAGATATTTTTTCTAAAATTGGTGATATTTGTATTAATCATATTGTGCCTCCTTATATATGTATATTATAACGTACACTTTTATCATAATCAATATTATTAGTTCTTTGTAGGAGATCGTGGTGTAGGGGCAGAGCAGAGGAACGCACGTGGCAAGGTTATCAAGATCGTGAGGGAGTATAAGGAACAGAGCATAATGAAAAACGCAAGTCCTAAAGCATCAAAAAATATATAGAAAATAAAATAAAATATCACCTTTAACAAACATAGAAATATCAATAGACTTTAGTTAAACCCATTGCACTACAAACGCTTTCAGCCTTTGTTAAAATTGTAAAATAAAGTGTCAGTATAAAAAAGTTAAAATAAATTGAGTTAGAAAAAATATAAAATCAAGCATTAAATCAAGCTATAATTTTAAAAATAAAATTGACTATGAAGATTTACCTTAATATAATTTTAAATGCTTTATAGTCGATTTTAATATTTATATATGCTATAATTAAATTTATTTTATTTGAAAAGAGGTTTAAAATATTTTTATGAAATTAGTAACAGTAAAAGATTTATTTTCTAATACTCAAGCCTATCTTGATAAAGAGCTTACCATAGGTGCTTGGGTTAAAAGTAATCGAGATTCAAAAAGCTTCGGTTTTTTATCTCTTAGTGATGGAACCTATTTTGAACAAATTCAAGCTGTTTATAATGATAAGCTTGAAAATTTTGAGCAAATAACTAAAGTAAATGTAGGTGCGGCTCTTATAATAAAAGGAATACTTATAGCTACTCCTAATGCCAAGCAGCCCTTTGAAATACAGGCAAAGCAAATAGATATTGAAGGCGACAGTCTTTCTACTTATCCACTTCAAAAGAAAAGACATAGCCTTGAATATCTGAGGACAATTTCACATCTACGTCCAAGAACAAATACATTTCAAGCAGTATTTAGAGTTCGTTCCTTAATAGCATTTGCAATACATAATTTCTTTAGAGAAAGAAATTTTGTATATGTCCATACCCCTATAATTACCGGTAATGATGCTGAGGGTGCAGGTGAAATGTTTAGAGTTACTACTCTTGATCTTAAAAATCCGCCCCTTGATAATAGTGGAAATATAGACAGCTCTAAAGATTTCTTCGGAAAAGAAACAAATTTAACTGTCAGTGGACAGCTAAATGCTGAAACCTATGCTATGGCATTTAGAAATGTATATACCTTTGGACCTACATTCAGAGCAGAAAATTCAAATACAACAAGACATGCCGCAGAATTTTGGATGATAGAGCCTGAAATGGCTTTTGCAGATATTTTTGATATTATGGAGGTAGCAGAAGCTATGCTCAAATATATAATTAAATATGTGCTTGAAAATGCAAAAGAGGAAATGGCTTTCTTTAATCAATTTATTGATAAGGAGCTTATAACACGTTTGCAAAATGTAGCAAATTCGGATTTTGCTAAAGTTACATATACAGAGGCTATTGATATATTGACAAAAAATAATGATAATTTTGACTATAAGGTTCACTGGGGATGCGACCTTCAAACAGAGCATGAGAGATATTTAACAGAACAAATATTTAAAAAGCCTTTATTTGTAACAAATTATCCAAAAGAAATCAAAGCCTTTTATATGAAGCAAAATGATGATAATAAAACAGTTGCCGCAATGGACTGCTTAGTTCCTGGAATTGGTGAAATAATCGGTGGAAGCCAGCGTGAGGATAATTATGATAAATTATTAAATCGTATACAAGAATTGGGAATGAATGAAGATGAATATCAATTTTATCTTGATCTTCGTAAATATGGTTCAACACGCCATGCAGGATATGGTCTTGGCTTTGAGCGTTGTGTGATGTATCTTACCGGTATGTCCAATATTCGTGATGTTATTCCTTTTCCACGTACTGTCGGTAATTGTGATTTATAATTTTGAAAGGATTTTAAATGAAATTTATTCACACTTCAGATATACATTATGGAATGAATCCTGACATCGGTAAGCCTTGGTCAAAGGAAAGAGCCGATGCAATAAAGCTTTCTCTTCAAAATATAGTTAATGCATGTAAGGCCTATGATGTTGATTGCCTTTTTATATCCGGTGATTTATTTCACAAGCAGGCACTTTTGAAGGACCTAAAGGAAATAAATTACCTTTTCTCAAGTATATCAAAGGTTCAAATATTCATTATTGCAGGTAATCATGATTATATAAAAAAAGATTCTTATATACCAAATTTTGCATGGTCAAAAAATGTACATTATATTACAAGCAAGGAAATAAGCTCAGTATTTATAGAAGATCTGAATACTGAGGTATATGGATTTTCTTACTATAGTAAAGAAATAAATGAAAGTCTTATAAATAACCTGGCAATACCTGATGCCGATAAAATTAATATACTAATGCTTCATGGAGGAGATTTAAAACATCTTCCCTTTAACAAAAATGAGCTGCTTAAATATAATTTTACTTATTATGCCCTAGGACATATACATAAGCATAGTATATTATTTGATAATATGGTTTATCCCGGATCCCCCGAGCCTCTTGATTGTAACGAGCTTGGCATTCATGGTTTTATACTGGGAGAGATAGATGATGAACAAAAAAAAGTAACAAAGCTTGATTTTATCTCCTGTGCAAGTGCGGCTTATATATGCCTGACATTTAATATAAGTATTGATACTACAAACACTGAATTGTTACTTAAAATAGGCAATGAAATTAATAAAAGAGGATTAAATAATATATATAAAATAAAAATATCAGGACTGAGAGATCCTGATATAGATTTTGATTTGGATATATTGCTTAATCGCTTTAAAATAATT
>CAMQCZ010000029.1 GCA_946999385.1 uncultured Lachnoanaerobaculum sp. | reverse complement strand
CATTGTATGAAAAATTGGAAAGCTTAAATAGACCAAAATCACTTTCTCATATAGACAGTGTTTGTGATAATTTTATATTTACTGATGAAAAAGAATTACCTAGATTAATAGATTGGGAATATGCGGCTATGTGTGATCCTTATATAGATATTTCAATGATGGCGATTTATTCTTATTTTGACTATGAAAAAACAAATAATTTAATTGATTTATATTTTGATTACGATGTTGATGATACAAAAAAATTCATTGTTTATTCATATATGGCTTTAGGTGGATATTTATGGGCATTATGGGCTATATACAAATCTAATATAGGTGAAAATTTTGGGGATTATACATTGATAATGTATAGATATGCAAAGGATTATTATAAATATGCTATGGAATTATGTGATAAATGATAATTAAAAAAGCTCTAAAGCTTTAATTTTTAAGGCTTTAGAGCTTTTTTAAAATAAATCATTTGATTTTATATCCATTCAAGCACTGCTCTTCTTGCTGTAGCAGCCTCATGTCCTGAAATAACAAAAGCAGGTAAAATTTCAGCATTAGGGCATAACTTTTCTATCTTTTTTATGCTTTCTCCAAGCTTTAGACCTTCATGAGTACAAAAAGGTCGTATTATCTTTTTATCTGTATTAATTTTTTCCAAAAAACTGACTACAGGCATAGGCAAAGTATTATGATAATTAGGATATCCAAGATATATCAAATCTATACCGTCCATTTTTGGTAGTGGTTCTATTAAAGCAGGTTTAATATTATTTTCAAGATCATTTTTAGCTTCTTTCACACAAGTTTCATAATTATCAGAATATGGCTTAATCATTTTGATTTCAAAGAGCTTGGCACTTGTAATTTCATTTATATAGTTAGCAATAATTTTTGTATTACCTTTTTCTATATATTTTATATCACCATCATAATAATTTTCACCATTTCTAGAAAAATAAATTATTATAGCTGACATCAATTATATCTCCTTTTTTAATATTATATACTCCATTTAATTTTACAAGTCAATAGATAAAATTATTTTCACATGTTATAATTTAGATAGATATAATTTTTATCAAAATTGATTATGAGAGGTGAATATGAAGAATATATTTTTTATAGGAATGGGAAATATGGGCAGTGCTATTGCTAAAGCCTTAAATGAAATTAAATTGTATAATTTATTTTTTACACGTAAAGATAAAGCAAAGGCTCTGGCTTTTGAAAAAGAGAATAATATAAAATATATAGAAGATTTAGAAAAAATAATTGATACTACAAATGTTATTGTATTAGCTATAAAGCCACAGGCTTATCCTCAGATATTGGAAAAAATAAAGAATATAGTAACAAATGATCATATTATTATAAGTCTTGCTCCGGGAATAACTATATCAAGTTTAAAAAATATATTAAATACAAAAAAAATAGTTAGAGCAATGCCTAATATGGGAGCTGTTATTTCTAACAGTATGACAGGCATATCATATGAAGAATGTGATTTTTTAGAGGATGAAATAAAATTATTAAATACTATTTTTGATAGCTTTGGTAAATATTTGAAGGTAGAAGAAAAAAATATGGAGGCTGTAGTTTGTATGTCAGGATCTTCTCCTGCATATATATATACTTTTATAGATGAGCTTTCTAATAACGGACTAAAATTAGGTCTTAAAAAAGAGGAAGCACTGAAATTAGTTTGTGAAACAATGATAGGTAGTGCAAAATTAGTTTTAAAAACTAATGAGCATCCTATTATATTACGTGATAAAATATGTTCACCTGCCGGAACTACTATATCAGGTCTTATGGCACTTGAGGAAAATGGTTTTTCCAAGGCTATAAAAAAAGCTAATGATGCTTGTTATACCAGATGTATAGAATTGTCAAAAATATAAGGAGAATTTATGGACATTGAAATAATAAGAAAAAAAAGAGAGCTTGCATATAAGGGAACAATTTTAAAAGTATATAAGGACTATATAAATATAAATGGTCATGATCTTATTTGGGATTTTATTCATCATGACGGAGCCGCTGCAGTTGTAGCGATAGATGATGAAGGAAAGTTGATTATGGTTAGACAATATAGAAATGCCTTGGATAGATATACTTTGGAGATACCTGCCGGAAAGGTCGATAATATCAAAGAAGATAGAATATTATGTGCATATAGAGAATTAGAAGAAGAAACAGGTATGCGAGTAAAAAATATAAATGAATTAAAATTTTTAATACGTATAAATACTACGGTAGCTTTTTGTGATGAGGAAATAGATATATTTGTTGCAAATAATTTAGAAAAATCCAAGCAGCATTTAGATGAAGATGAATATATCAATGTTGAGCATTGGAAGTTGGAAGATTTGCTTAGTATGATATATAATGGTAAACTAAAAGATGCTAAAACTGTTGCTGCAATTTTAGCATATGCAAATAAGTATAATAAGCTTTAGAACATTATTTTCAGATAAATTATTAAATAAAGTGCAACATATCTTTGAAAAAACTGATTTATGAAAATTTAATTAATTAAAAAGTTATACAAAAATGCAAATATAATTCAAAAAAATTATATTTGCATTTTTAGTATCTTGATAATTGAGTAAAGCTTAAAATATAACAAATCATTGAATAGCTATATAGGATAGCTATTTTTTATAATTTTATCTAGCTTAGTAGCAATACATTTTGATAAACAATTTTCAATCAATAAAACTTATACTTGACTTTTAACACTTTTGTAACTATAATGTAACATATTGCAAAAGTATCTGTTACATTATTTTAAAATATATGAGGAGTAGATATATGATTAAATCTATAATAAAACTCATTGTTATTAGTTATGTTATATTACAAATATTCACGATGAATATTTTTGCCGGAAATAATGAGGTTTTATTAGCTAAGGAGCAGGCAAGGATAGACAGTATAACAGGTCCTGCTACAGGTATTGCTAATGATGGTAATACTACCAACTCTAATAAAGAAGATAAAACAAATGAGCAAGCTGATATTAAATTATATAATTTTGAGGGGAAAAATTATAAAATAAAAGAGTCATTGGGTAAGTACAAAACAACAGCATATTGCAAGGATTGTTCAGGAAATAAGACAGCAATAGGTAATAAACCAAGTATTAATAGAACTATTTCTACTGACTGGTCTCTTATACCTAAAGGAACAAAGGTTCTTATATCAGGTAGTGATATTGTATATGTTGTAGAAGATTCGGGAGTTAAGGGTAGAGTAGTAGATATATTTTTAGCTAATAAAAAAGAAACTAAAAAATATGGAGTACAAAACAGAGAGATATTTATTTTAGAAGAGTTTAATTAATTAAAAAGATAATGTAAAATTAAATTTTACATTGTCTTTTTTTATTTTGTAACATTTGTTACAGATATTATATTCAATTTATTATATAATTTAAATATAAAGAGTGTTAAGGAGATATTATATGAATAAATATTTTAATATAAGTGATAAGGTTTTTGATGTTACACAGAAATATCCGGAGCTGATAGAATTATTTGCAAATAATGGGTTTGAAAATTTGAAAAATAATATGCTTAGAAAAACTTTAGGAAAAACTATAAGTATAGAAATGGCTTTGAGATCAAAAAAAATTGATATAGACAGCTTTGAAAAGAAAATGCTTGCTGTTATTGAAAATAAAAAAAGTGAAGATTTTTCCTGCCCTGGTGAACTTAAAAAAGATGTTGATAATGCAGATATAAGGGTTATGGGATTATTACCTTGTCCTATAAGAATGCAGATGATAGAAAAGCTTGAAAATTATCTTGAAAATACAGATATAAAAGTAAACTATGAATTGCAAGCTGCAAGCATGGGACTTGATAATTTAAAAAATAATGTACAAAATGCAAGGTCTGAAAAAGAACTTGCAGATATATACATGTCTGCCGGATATGGCTTCTTTTTTGATAAAAAGCATATAGGTAAGTATGTAGATGAAGGAGTTTTTTCTGATTTGACAAATATTGATAAATTTAATAGTGATTTTCAAAATGAATATATAAACTTAAAAGATCCAAAAGGAATTTATAATATAATAGGTGTTGTGCCTGCGATTTTTATGGTTAATAAAGAGCTTTTAGGTGATAGAAAAATGCCTACCTCATGGAAGGATTTATTAAGCGATGATTTCATAGATGATATAGCAATTCCAATGAGTGATTTAGATTTATTTAATGCTATTTTGTTAGGAATATTGGTAAAGTATGGAAAAATAGCGATAGAAAAACTTGGGAGAAATACAAAAAACAGTTTGCATCCTGCTCAGATGCTGAAGCTTGGACAGGCACATAATAAAAATAGTGCTCCAACAGTACAGGTAATGCCATATTTCTTTACATTTGTATCTAAGGAAAATGGACCGCTTCAAGCTGTTTGGCCTGAGGATGGAGCTATTTTAAGTCCTATATTTTTTCTGAGTAAAAAAAATGTCAAGCTTAAATCATTTGTTAATTTTTTGTTTTCAGAAGAAATGGGTATGGTTCTTAGTGCTGATGGTAAGTTTCCAAGTACAAATGCTAAAATTAATAATCACTTATCAGGTAAACAAAAATTCATTTGGCCGGGCTGGGATTTCTTACATTCAAATGATATAGCTGAAGTTTTAGCTGAATTATTAGATATATTTCTAGGAAAGAAGGGCATATAGAATGAATTTAGTTATATTTTCAGGACCACCAAGCTCAGGTAAAACATCAGTTATTATAAAAACTATAGAATCCTTAAAGAGAAGAAATATAAAGGTCGGAGTAGTTAAATTTGATTGTTTATATTCTGATGATGATATTTTATATCAAAAATTAGGTATACCTGTTAGGAAAGGCCTATCAGGAGGATTATGTCCTGATCATTTTTTTGCTTCTAATATAGAAGAGGTAGTTATTTGGGGAAATAAATTAGAACTTGATTTACTAATTACAGAGTCTGCCGGGCTTTGTAATAGATGCTCTCCATATCTTAAGGATATAAAGGGAATATGTGTAATTGACAATCTTTCAGGTATAAATACACCTAGAAAAATAGGGCCTATGCTTAAGGCGGCAGATATAGTTGTAATAACAAAGGGAGATATTGTTTCACAGGCTGAAAGGGAGGTTTTTGCAAGCAGAGTAGGCTTAGTAAATCCAAAAGCTATTGTTTTTAATATAAATGGATTAAGCGGACAGGGAGCTTATGAGCTTAGTACTTTATTATATGATAAAAGTATGGATATAAGGAGTGTAAATAATATGAAATTAAGATTTGCAATGCCTAGTGCTATGTGCTCTTATTGTTTAGGAGAAACCAGAATAGGAAGTGAATATCAATTAGGAAATACTAAAAAAATAAAATGGGATGAAAATAATGAAGGATAAAAAAATTATTGATATTATAAATGAATATCCATTTGTAGTTGATTTTTTTGAAAGTAACAGACTTTCAATAAAGGGATATGAAAATTTTACTATAGATGAATTTAAAAATTCTTATAAAATAGACGAAAAAGAAGATGAAGCTATTGATTTATCAGATTTAGACAAGGATATAGTTATATATATAGAACAAATGAAGGAGTTTTTAGGCTTAAAAAAAGAAGATGATAAAGTAAATATTCTTACTATTTTGCCGGGATTTAATAAAGATAATGAAAAAGAGAATTTTGAACGTTTAGATATATATCCATCTGATATAATTGCTATAGTAGGTGCAACAGGTTCTGGAAAATCACGTTTACTTGCAGATATAGAATGGGCGGCAAATGAGGATACGCCTACTAAAAGAAAAATACTTATTAATGGCAGTCCCTTAGATTCAAGTGTAAGGTATGCTACTAACAAAAAGCTGGTAGCACAACTATCACAAAATATGAATTTTGTTATGGATCTTAGTGTAGGTGAATTTATTAGATTGCATGCAAGCTCAAGAATGGTGGAAAATATAGATGAAATATGCTCTGAAATTTTAAAACAGGCAAATTATTTAGCAGGAGAAAGCTTTAAGGAGAGTACAGCAGTAACAAGCTTAAGTGGTGGACAATCAAGGGCTTTGATGATAGCTGATACAGCTATTTTATCAAAATCTCCCATAGTTTTAATTGATGAAATTGAAAATGCCGGTATTGATAGAAATAAGGCTTTGGAATTATTGGTTTCAAGTGATAAAATAGTTTTAATAGCTACACATGATCCTTTACTTGCCTTAAATGCAAATAAGAGAATAATAATTAAAAATGGTGGTATAGCAAATGTATTAAAAACAAGCTATGAGGAAAAAGCTTTGTTGAAAAAATTTGAAAAATTAGATAGAATAATAGGAAAGGCTAGAGCCGAATTAAGATTAGGAGAAGAATTAAAAGCTGATCATTTTATATTTTAAAAATGATTTAATTTATAACATTATGATAGAAGAATTAAGGAATTGTCCCTTATTTAAAAATATGAAAAATGATGAGATTTCATTTTTTTTAAAAGAGAATTGTGCAACTATTATTACTTATAAAAAAGATGATATAATATTTGAACAAGGAGAAAAGCCTTTAGATATACTTATACTTCTTAGCGGTAGCTTGGCTATTTGTAATGATTCATTGGAAGGCAAAAGGAGTATCATTGCTATTTTTAAAAATAGTGGAGAATTATTCGGAGAAATTTTTTTATTTTTAAAAAAACAAGAATATGAACATTATGCTTTGAGCTTGAGCAATACTGAAATACTCAAATTTTCAAAAGAAATTTTATTAAAAACAAATAATAGATATAATGAAAAAGTATTGGCGAATATGCTTGAGGTTTTTGCACAAAAGACATATTATTTAAATAAAAGAGTACAGATACTTTCAGCTTCAAATTTAAGACAAAAAATTATAAGATTTATTTTACAACAGCTAAGAGATAAAGATTATATTGATTTAGATATGAATAGAGAAGAATTGGCAGATTTTTTGAATACTACAAGACCTTCATTGTCAAGAGAGCTTGCTAAAATGCAGGATGAAGGCTTAATTGAATTAACAAAGAACAGGCTTGTTATAAATTCGTTAGATGAGCTTATATAAATTCACTATATATTTTATAATTATAAATCATATCTAAGAAACTAAAGCTATTAAATTAAAATAAAGGAGTAAAATAATTTTATTACGAGAGTAATTATCAAATATATTTTAATTTTATAGCTGTGATTGTTTTTTCTAAAATATAATAAAATACTTATTATTATAAATAAAAAAGCTTCTACTATTTTAGATATAGAAGCTTTTTATAATATTAAAATGAAATCCCTTTAATTATTGCAATCAAGCAAAGTATAAGTGCTAAGGGGACATAAACATAGCGTCCCAGATAATACCAAAAATTACCGATTTTTTTTCTTGCTCCTTTATTAATTTCATTTAGAAGAATTTCTTTTTTAAGTATCCAAAACCAAACAATAGCACCAATACAAGCACCTATAGGTATAATATATATGGATACAAAATCCATCCAGGGACCCCATTTATTAATAGGTTCCATAAAAATTCCTATTGCAATAAGTAAAACTCCAACTAAAATGCTGACTATTTTTCTTGAAAGAAATGGAAGCTTATGTATTATTGATTCTACTACTACCTCTATCATATTTTGTAAGGAGCTTATCCCACCGAAGCTGACTGCTAAAAATAATAATATTGCAAATAAGCGACCACCTATTATATCCTGTAATATACTTGGTAATGTTATAAATAAAAGTCCGGGGCCTCCTTCTACATTTATGCTATAAGCGAAGCAGGCAGGAATCATAACAAGGCTTGAAACTATTGCGGCTATAGTATCAAAAAAAGCTGTGTTTCTAGCCCCATTTATAACATCTTCATTATCCTGTAGGTATGCACCGTATACTATCATACCGGAGCCTGTAACCGATAGAGAAAAGAAAGCTTGTCCCATTGCCCAAATCCAAGTTTTAGGGTCTTTTAAATAATTAAAGTTTGGAGTTAATAAAAATTTATAGCCTTCTATAGCCTTTGGTAAAAATAAAATTCTTATGGCTATTATAATAAATAGTATAAAAAATAAAGGCATCATTATTTTATTTGTTTTTTCTATACTGCTTGTACCTATAAAAATTGTGATTATTGTTATAATTACAACTAAAATATGATATTTCCAAACAGAAAAATCAAACATTGAAAATGAAGCAAACCATTCATTTGAATTTAAGTGCATAAGGCTACCGCTTATTGATTGAAATAGTCCCTTAACTACATAAGCAATTATTATTGCATAACCTAAAGCAATACAGATTGAGCCTACAAGAGGTATCCAACCTATATGCTTTAAAAGCTTAGACTTTGGAAAGCGAGTTTTTATTGATTTTTCATATGCACCTACAGTTCCGGTATTTGCAAATCTACCTATTGCATATTCTGTTGATAAACCCACATAGCTAAATAATATAACAAATATTAAATAAGGAATTAAAAAAGCCGCTCCACCATTAGAACCTATCTTATATGGAAAACCCCAAACATTTGCCATTCCTACTGCTGATCCTACACAGGCTAGAACAAATCCCCAGCTTGATTTGAATTTTATTTTATTAGACATATAATACTTTGATTTTATCCTTTCAAGTTTTATCGCTTTAATGTAAAATAAGCATACTATTTCAAGTTAAAAAATGCAAGTATTTATTATTAAATATTATATATCTACCATATATAAACTAAGTAAAAGCTTGATTTTATAATTTTTATTAATATTATAGTTGTGTAATTTGTAGCTAATATCAAATTGACTTGTATATAATATAAAGTTTAAATTTATGCTTTTATAAAACAGATTTCATAGTCGATAGATTTAGTGATATTCTAAAAAATATAAAGAAGTATTTTGAATGATTTGTAATATGTGTACATTTGAAAAAGAAGTTTTTATTATAAGCAAAGATATATATTATGAGCTTTTTTATACTTATGCTTATTATTATAATTTTTATTAAAGATATATAGGTATTTTATCTCTTTACTTACAATTAAAAATAAATTATTATAATATAAAAACAAAGAAAATAGGAGAAGATATGTTTAAATTTGCTATTGTAGCTTTATTATTATTTCTATATTTGATATTATTAATTCCACTTATGTTGATTTTATTATTAATATCAAGATATAATGAAAAACTTTCTTCTGATATAGCACAATTTTTTGTGAAATATATGTTTAGATTTTTATTATTTATATCAGGAATCAAGGTGGATGTTAAGGGATTGGAAAATATACCGAAGGATGAAGCTGTACTATTTGTTAGTAACCATAGAAGCTGCTTTGATATATTGATAGCTTATGCATATACTCCTAAAAAATTAGGTTTTATAGCAAAAATGCAAATGAAAAAATATATATTGCTTAGAGAGTGGATGTTGCTTGTAAATTGTCTGTTTTTAGATAGGGATGATGTAAAAAAAGCTATGAAAACTATATTGGATGGTATAGAAAAAATTAAAAAAGGAGTTTCTATGTGGATATGTCCTGAAGGTACAAGATCTAAGTCGGAAGATGATACTGATTTATTACCTTTTAAAGAAGGCTCTTTTAAAATAGCACAAAAATCAAAAAAAGCTATAGTTCCGGTTGTTTTGAAAAATACAAGAAATACATTTGAAAAACAATTTCCAAAAATTAAGGCTGCACATGTAAGCATTGAATATTTAGAGCCTATTTATATGGATAAGCTTGATAGTGAAAATGCAAAAAAAATAGGTATATATACAAGAGAATTGATACAAAACAAATTATAAAGGATATGAAAATGAGCTTGGATTTAGATGAGTTAAGATTTGAGTTGGATGAATTAGATAGAGACTTAGTTGCTTTATATCAAAAGAGGATGAATATATGTGCTAAGGTCGCTCAATATAAAATCATGAATAATAAGGATATTTTAGATGTAAAAAGAGAAAAAGAAAAAATTGCATCAGTTAAAGGATTGGTATCGGGAGAATATGAAGGATTTGCTGTAGAACAGCTTTATAAACAAATTATGACTGCAAGCAGAAGGTATCAATATCATTTAATGGGAGAAAAAAAACCGCTAAAATCAGATGTATTTAAAGAAGTTGATATTTTACCGAAAACAAAGGATAAAAGTGCAAAATTAATATATCAAGGTATAGCAGGCTCTTATTCTAATCAGGCAAGTGTAGCATATTTTGGAAATCAATATTGCTTGAAGCATGAAAATACATTCGAAGATACAATAAAGGCTTTAATTTATAAGGATTTTGATTATGCAATTTTACCTATAGAAAATTCATATGTAGGTTCTGTTATTGAGGTTTATGATTTATTGGTTAAATATGATATTTATATAGTTGCACAATATATTCAAAATATTAATCATGTATTATTAGCAAATAAAAATTCTGATATAAGTGATATAAAAGAGGTATATTCTCATAATCAAGCACTTATGCAATGTAGGGATTTTATAAGAAATTATAAATTCAAAGAGATTGAATGTATAAATACTGCACTTGCGGCTTTGAAGGTAAAAGAAAGTAATGATATAAGCAAAGCTGCTATAGCAAGTGAGATAGCGGCGGATATATATGATTTAAAAATAATCAAAAAAAATATTGCTCCGGATGAAAATATGACAAGATTTATTATAGTATCAAAAATCCCAATTTTCTTGAATAAGTCTTCCAGAATAAGCTTGATGTTTGAATTGAAGCATAAATCAGGAGCCTTGTATAATATATTAGCTAATTTTATATTTAATGGCATAAATATGCTGAATATAGAATCAAGACCTATAAAAAATAAAAATTGGCAATATAGATTTTTTATAGATATAGAAGGTAAATTATCAGATTCAAATATAAAAAATGCTTTGAATAGTATAAAAGAAGAAGCGTTAAATATGAAAATTTTCGGTAACTATTAAGGATAAATTTAGCTATTATACTATTTATTCTTTGCTAAGATTTGGAGGTTTGTATGTCAAATAAAAAGCTTTATAAAGAAAAATTTAAAAAATCCGATTTTAATTTTTACAATAAGACGGTTAATATATATATCCTGCTTGCTTTTTTAATATTACCTATATTTGTAACAAATTATTATTTCAATATTTTAATTACTAAGACTATAAGCTTTTATATATTGAGTCTTATATTTCTTTTTGCTATTTTTATAAATGCCTTAGCTGAAAAGGATATAAAAAAAATATTTAATTTAAAGGATTTTAATATACCGACTATAGCTTTTTTCATTTTTATTATATGTGCTTTAATTTCAACATTATTAGCTTCACCTTATATATTACAGGCATATCAAGGTAATGAAGGAAGATATAATGGTTTACAATTATATTTGGTTTATTTTTTGGTATATATATTCGTTTCAAAATATTTTAAATTTGAAATGAAAATATTTAATATATTTATCTATGTAAGCTTATTTGTTGCTTTATTTGGAATAACAGATTATTTTAGTTTGAATTTATTGGGATTTAAGACCTATATGAAGCCTGAGCAATATTTTATGTTTGCTTCAACTATCGGAAATATAAACACATATACTGCTTATTTGGCTTTGTTTCTTTCTATGTCAATGTGTTTATTCATTTTTACAGATTTAGATATGAAGGATAGTGTTTCAAAGCTCAAGCTTATTTTTTATTATATGTGTATGCTTATAGCTTTTATGGCAATAAATATGGGTAATTCAGATAATGGATATCTTACACTTATATGTTTATTTGCTTTTATTCCTTTTTTTGCCTTTAAAAGTAAAAAAAGTTTTTTTAAATATATTTTAAGTTTTACAAGTTATCTTGCAATTATTCAAAGTATAGCTATTATAAATAAAGCTTATCCGGATAAGGTTCTTGGCATAAATGGTATATATAATATATTGGCAGAGTTTAAATATCTTTATATATTACTTATTCTAGCCATTTTATCTACAATCTTTATATATTATATTTTATTTAAGACAAGTATTAAGTATATATATAAGCCTTTTATTTATATATGGATTATTTTATTATTTTTAGGGCTTTGTTTATTATTCATACTCATTTCTCTTGTTAATAAGGGTGATAGTAGTAAATTTGGATATTTATCTCAATATCTTATATTTAATGATGCTTGGGGTACATATAGGGGCTATATATGGAGAGTTACAATTGAAGAATTTTCAAAGCTTAGTATTCTAAAAAAGTTATTTGGAACGGGACCGGATACATTCGGGATTTATATGTATAATTTAAAATATGACGATATGCTTATAAATACAGGTCAATATTATGATTCTGCACATAATGAATATTTACAATATTTATTTACACATGGAATATTGGGATTGCTATCATATTTTATCTTTATAATTTCTATTATTTTTAATGGATTTAAAAGAATTATTAAGGGATGTGAAAGTAACAAAAGAATGTGTATTGTTTTAGGGCTTACTTATGGAGTTTTTGCTTATGCAATTCAGGCTTGTGTTAATATAAATATACCTATATCGGCAATGTTCTTTTTTATTTTTATTATGTTATTGTCAAACCTTTCAAAGGAGAAATAGATGTCTGATATAAATAGTTATAAAAGAATTATAAAGCTTTTTGCAGGTTTTATAATAATATTCATAGAAATAATTTCTTATTGGTTTATGTGGACAATATATATAAATAAAATGATAGCATATCCATATTGGAGAAGAGGAAATTGGCTTATTTTAGCCATTTATGCTGTATTTTTATTTATTTTTATATTTTCCTATGGAGCATTAAAATTGGGATATCTTAAAACAGGTAATCTAATCTATTCAAATATTTTATCAATTATGCTTACCAATATTTTATCTTATTTTATGCTTGCTCTTATTGATAAGAAGTTTCATGATCCAAGATTTTATATTATGCTTAGTGTATTTGATATATTATTGGTAAGTATTTGGATATTTATATTTCAGAGAATATATATATCTTTATTTCCAGCAAGGAGTTTGATAGTTATATATGGAGATAAGGGTGCATATAATATTATTGACAAGCTTTATTCAAGAAGAGATAAATATATTATAGCGGCTGCAGTTAATATTAATAAAGGCTTGGATGTAGTAAAAAGTAAAATCAACAAATATGAAGGAGTTATTATTGCCGATATAGAAGCATCTAAAAGGAATACAATATTAAAATATTGTTATGAAAATAATATAAGGACTTATTCTATGCCTAAAATCAGTGATATTTTGCTTAGAAGTTCTACAAGTCTTGATTTATTTGATACACCTTTATTACTTTCAAGAAATGATGAGCTTCAAATAGAAAAAATTTTTATAAAAAGATGTATGGATTTATTTTTAGGGATTTTATTTTTAATATTATCTTTGCCCTTGATTATATTGATTTCAATTTTAATAAAATTAGTAGATGGTGGTAGTGTATTTTATACACAAAAGCGACTTACCTTGAATGGTAAAATATTTGATATATTAAAATTTAGAACTATGAAGGTAAATGCAGAAAAGGATGGTAAAGCAAGATTATCAAGCAAAAAAGATGATAGAATAACATCTATAGGTAAAATACTAAGGGCTACAAGATTAGATGAATTACCTCAATTAATAAATATAATAAGGGGAGATATGAGCTTGGTGGGGCCAAGACCTGAAAGACCTGAAATAGCTTTTGAATATGAAAAAGAAATACCGGAATTTAAATATAGGCTTAAGATGAAAGCAGGTCTTACAGGTTATGCACAAATTTATGGTAAATATAATACTACTCCATATGATAAATTAAAGCTTGATTTAAATTATATAAGGCATTTTAGTATATGGTTAGATATAAAACTAATTATGATGACTCCTAAAATACTTTTAATGAAAGAATCAACTGAGGGTATTAGTGAAGGTAAGCTTACAGCACTTAGTAGGGATAGAAGTCTTTTGAAGAGAGAGGTATATGGTACTCGAATAGATGAATAAATAAATTTATTATAGCTTGAGTAGATTTTTATAAGTATAATTATATATTTATAAAATTTCGGCTAATACTATGAATTATCAAAATTTTAATATATAATAATTTTAAAATTATTTTATTTATGGAGATTTATAATGACAAAGATTAGAACACGTTATGCACCAAGTCCAACAGGACGTATGCATGTAGGAAATTTAAGAACAGCTTTATATGCTTATTTAATTGCGAAGCATGAGGGTGGAGATTTCTTGCTCCGTATAGAAGATACAGACAGAGAAAGATATGTAGAAGGAGCTACAGAGATTATTTATAAGACATTGGAATATACCGGACTGATACATGATGAGGGACCTGACAAGGATGGCGGTGTAGGACCTTATGTTCAAAGTGAAAGGCAGGCTGCAGGTATTTATCTTAAATATGCAAAGCAATTAATAGAGAAAAAAGAAGCTTATTATTGCTTTTGTACAAAGGAACGTCTTGACAGCTTAAAATCCAGTGTAGGAGATGAAGAGCTATTAAAATATGATAAGCACTGTCTTAATTTATCTCAAGAAGAAATAGATGAAAATTTGAAGAACAATGTACCTTATGTTATAAGACAAAATAATCCTACAACAGGTAAGACTTGCTTTTTTGATGAAATTTATGGGGAGATAAGTGTTGATAATTCAGAGCTTGATGATATGGTTTTGATAAAATCTGACGGTTTTCCTACATATAATTTTGCAAATGTTGTAGATGACCACTTGATGGGGATAACACATGTTGTAAGGGGAAATGAATATCTGTCATCATCTCCAAAGTATAATAGATTATATGCAGCCTTTGGCTGGGAGGTTCCTATATATGTACATTGTCCGCTTATAACAGATGAAAATCATAAAAAATTATCAAAACGTAGCGGTCATTCTTCTTTTGAAGATTTATTAGATAAGGGATATGTTTCAGAAGCTATAATTAATTATGTTGCCTTACTTGGTTGGTCTCCAAAGGATGAAAGAGAAATTTTTAGCCTTGATGAATTGATTAAGGGATTTGATTATAGAAATATAAGTAAATCTCCAGCAGTTTTTGATATGGTTAAATTAGCATGGATGAATGGCGAATATCTAAAAGCTATGGATATGGATAAATTTTATAATTTGTCTAAACCATATATAAAAAGTGTTATAACTAAGCCTTTAAATTTAGAAAAAATTGCGGCTATGATAAAGACTAGAATAGAAACCTTTCAGGATATAAAAGCTCATATAGATTTTTTTGAAGACTTACCTATATATGAAAATAGCTTATATGAACATAAAAAAATGAAAACTACCAAGGAAAGCTCTCTGAAGGTTTTGCAAGATATTTTACCTTTACTAAAAGAACATAATGAATATGATAATAACTCTTTATATGAGCTTTTATTAAAATATATAAAAGAAAATTCTTTAAAAACAGGATTTGTTATGTGGCCTTTAAGAGTGGCATTGTCCGGAAAAGAGTCAACACCGGCAGGAGCTACTGAGATTATGGAAATATTAGGAAAAGAAGAAAGTATTAGGAGAGTAGAGCTTGGAATCAAACAATTATTCTAAAGCTCAATCAGAAGCTATAAGACATGGAGAGGGTCCTTTATTGGTTCTTGCAGGACCGGGTTCAGGAAAGACCTTTGTTATAACTAATAGAATAAAATATCTTATAGATGAATTGAATATTAAGCCCGATAATATTTTAGTAGTAACTTTTTCAAGACTTGCGGCTACTCAGATGAAAAATAGATTTGAAAAAATATCTGAAAGCAGGGGTGTTATTTTTGGTACTTTCCATTCTATATTTTTCGGAATTTTGAAAAAGGCATATGGATATTCGAGTGATCAAATATTGAAAGAAAGTGAAAAATATAATATTGTACAAGAAATAGTATCAAATATTCCTGATTTTGCTTCAAATATAGCTACAGTTACAAATAATATTATAGAAGAGATTTCTAAATTAAAGCAAGAAAGAATAGATATAAGATTTTTTTATTCTAAGATTTGTTCATCTGATATATTTAGAAAAATTTATCAAATATATGAAAATAAAATATCAAGTATAAGAAAAATTGATTTTGATGATATGCTACTTATGACCTATGATTTGTTAAATCAAAGACAGGATATAAGAAAGCTATGTAGCATGAAATATAAATATATTTTGGTAGATGAATTTCAGGATATAAATAATATACAATATATGATAGTAAAATTATTGCTGAATGATAGTAAAAATATTACCATAGTTGGTGATGATGATCAGTCTATATATTCTTTTAGAGGTGCAAGACCTGATATTATGCTTAATTTTGATAAGGATTTTCATAATTGTAAGAAGGTTATTTTAGATATTAATTTTAGAAGTTCAAGTCAGATTGTAGAAGCAAGCTCAAAGCTTATCAAACATAATAAATTAAGATTTGATAAAGTTATAAGCTCATATAGAGGGAATGGTAAAAATGTTGATATTTTAAAATTTAAGAATTTAAATGATGAAGTAAAAACTATCATAGAAGATATAAGAGATTACTTAAAATTAGGATATCGTTATAATGATATAGCTATTTTATATAGAACAAATATTCAACCAAGACTTATAATAGAAAGATTTTTGAAGCTTGCAATACCATTTACCTTGAATGATAATGTAGCTAATATATATGAACATTGGATTAGTAGAGATATTATAGCTTATTTAAGCTTGGCAAGTGAGAATATTAAGCGTGCAGATTTATTAAGAATAATAAATAAACCTAATAGATATATAAAAAGAGAGGCATTTCAGGCAAGTAATATAAAGCTTGATGATATATATAATTATTACAAGGATAATAGGTATATAAAAGAAAATATAGATGATTTGAAAAATTCACTAAGGGTTATAAGAAGCCTAAGCTTATATAAGGCAATAAGCTTTATACGTAAGGGCGTGGGTTATGATAATTATTTGAAGGAATATTGTGAATATTATTCAATAGAAAACGAAGAATTTTTTGATATACTTGATGAACTTCAGCTTTCATCTGAAAATTATAATAATCTTAATGAATGGCTTTTATATATGCAAAAATATAAAGAAGATTTAGAAAATGTAAAAATAAATGTTGATAATGAAAGTCAAACAGATAGTATAAAGCTTATGACCTTTCATTCATCAAAGGGATTGGAATTTAAAATTGTTTATATAATTGATGCAAATGATGGTATATGCCCATATAAAAAAGCTAAAACAAAGGAAGATATTGAAGAAGAAAGACGTATGTTTTATGTAGCTATGACGAGGGCTAGAGATAAGCTTAATATATGTACAACACTTAGTAAAAATAATAAAATAAGTAAGATTTCAAAATTTATAAAAGAAATTATATAAAAAATAAAAAAGAAAGGGGAGTATAGTGTGTAATCATTATACAAAATAAAGGCTTGGATAAAGATATAAGTTCCGTTAGTATTACTTTGGAGGATGACAGTGTTTTAGAATGTGTTGTTTTGGGAATATTTGAAGCACTGGATAGAGAATATATTGCAGTATTACCTGAAGAAGCTGAAAATGATGATGATTCTTTGGTTTATTTATATAGGTATTCAGAAGATGATAATGGAGATCCTATTTTGGATAATATTGAAACTGATGAAGAATATGATGTCGTAGCAGATGCTTTTGATGAATTATTAGATGAGCAGGAATTTTTAGAAGAAGATTTAGAAGAAGATTTAGAAGAAGATTAGTAAGTGAATGGTCTTAATATTTTGGCATTATTGATTTATATTTCATTTGATACATTTTATAGTAAATACAAATATAATTTTTCGGAATAAAATTTGTATTTACTATAACTTTTATTAAAGAAATTTTATTTTAAAAAAACTATTGACATTTTTAAACTTATTTTATATACTAAACGAGCGTTAAGAATTTGGGATCATAGCTCAGCTGGGAGAGCACCTGCCTTACAAGC
>CAMQCZ010000028.1 GCA_946999385.1 uncultured Lachnoanaerobaculum sp. | reverse complement strand
AGAATTTGTAATAAAATTAGAAAACTCATTAAAAGCTGCAATCTCTATTGTACAAGATCCGGATAGCTGTTCTTCCATGTTCTCAATAACAGAATCAGGCATTTTACCCCTAAAAGGTGCTACTACACTTTCTTTATAGTTATGTGCCGCTTCCAATGGATCTAGATTGATTACTTCTAAATTATCTACTCCTTTAATCGGCTTTGCTTTACCGTCTAATTCTGTTTCGAAAACATCTTGAAGATTTGAAGCAGGGTCTGTACTAATAAGTAGTACTTTCTTTCCTTCATCTGCTAAAGCTACTGCTGTTGCACAAGCTGTAGATGTTTTACCAACACCTCCCTTGCCCGTGAAAAATAGATATTTAGTTAATTTAATATCTGCAAGATTAAATTTATTCATAATAAATCACTCCTTAGCAACAAGAGCTATTATTTCCACAGCACCCTTGATTTGGTCCTTCATCTTCACTACAGCAAGAATCATTACCTGAAGAACAACATCCATTTTGCTTACTACTTTCAATATAATCTTTAGGGATTTGTAAAAGTTCAATTATTTCTTCATTCTTTGGATATCTGCCTTCTATGACTATATCGTCGTCCACAAGGATTAATGGCAACATATCGGTTCCATTTTTATCCAAAGCATCTTTTACCTTGTTATTATTGACAAATGCCATTGCTGCACTTGATAAATTGTATCTTTCAATAGTAATACCATTTTTTTTCAAGTTGTTAATTACTGTTGAAATACGTATGAGTTCAGGATTTACATTAACTCCACAAACACCTGTATTACAACACATAGCCGGTTCATAAATTGACATTCTTTTCATTTTTTATACCCTTTCTTCAATTTTTTGAATTAAATTTTATTAATACATCAATTTTTTTTGATATGAATAGTATTTTTTAACTACCCTTAAATGTAACTAATTTCTCGCTGTAGATTCTAAAAATATCTGTATTATTTTTTGTCTTCCTTCTTCAGATATAGTGTAGTAAACCCATTTGCCTTCTTCTCTTGCTGTAACAATTCCTGAATCTATCAATATTTTCATATGGTATGACAAGCCTGATTGTGTTAAATCTAGTTTCTCTAGTAAAACACAGGCACATTCTTCCCCATTTTTTAACAAATCTAATATCTCTAGGCGAATCGCCACTGAAAAGGCTTTGAATATCTTTGCAGTTTTTACTAAATCTCTATTCATAAAAGTCTCTCACATCAATTTCTTTTAATGTGTTTATTATATCACTAATTGTTATTCTTTAAAAGTCTTATTTCGTGAAATATAAAATTTAAACTGAAAAATATTATAATAAAGGCAGTCCTTTGACTGCCCTCATCATAAATATAATTATATAGTTCTTAAGAATACATTGATAGACTTCAAATCTTCAAGAATATTATTCATAACATCACTAACCTCTTTATCCTCAAGTGTTCTATTTTTGTGTCTGAAATTAATCTTATATGCCATAGATTTAGTACCGTCTTTTATTTGATTTCCTTCATAAATATCAAATAGCTTATAATCTTCTAATATATCAGAAGAATTTTTAATTATAATATCTTCTATTTGTCTTGATAAAACATCTCTTGGTACAACTAAACTAATATCTCTACTTATTTTAGGATATTTTGCTATACCTACATATTTTATCTCTTTATCACAAAATTCTATAATACTTTTCAAATCTATAATTGCAATATAAGTGTCCTCACTTAAATTATAATTTTCACTTACTTGAGGATGAAGCTGACCAATATATCCAATCTCTTTTCCTTTGATTTTTATTCCGGCTTTTCTACCCGGATGTAAAAATGGCAAATCTAAATCAGTTGAATATTCTATTCTTTCTTTTATATTAACAAGCTCAAAAAATTCTTCAACTACACCTTTCATCATAAAAAAGTCGCCGGCATCATAAAAAGCTAATGTAAATATTTTTCTTTCATCCGGAAGCTCCTTAAGAGGTAACTCCTTTGGAAGATAAATATTCGCAATTTCATATAGTTTAACTGATTTATTTCTGCGATTATAATTTGTAGATAAGGAATTTAAAATACCATTTATACTACAGGTTCTCATTATTGAAAAATCTTCACCTAAAGGATTTAAAATCTTTATTGCAGCTCTTAATTTACTATCATTAGGAATTAATAGTTTATCAAAAACCTTTGGGCTTTCAAATGAATAAGTCATTGCTTGTGAAAATCCGCAAAATCTTGCTAATTCCCTAGCTTTTTGCTCTATTTCTTGTAAGAAATCATGTCCTCCAAGTGTACTCTCCCCCTTAGGTAGTGTAGTAGGTATCTTGTCATATCCATAAAATCTTGCAACCTCTTCTGCTAAATCAGCCATATATTCTAAATCCTGTCTAAATGTAGGTATAATAAGCTCGCTATTTTCTGAATCATATTCAAACTCTAGCTTTTTAAATATATCAAGCATTTCCTGCTTAGATATATTTGTGCCAAGTAAATTATTAATTTTTTCACATTCAAGCTTAAGTCTTTTTTTATCCACCTTATCCGGATATATGTCAATCACATTTCCCACAACATCTCCGGCATTTAGTTCTTCAATTAATTGGCAAGCTCTATTAATCGCCTCAATGGCATTATTAGGATCAAGTCCTTTTTCAAACTTAGCTGATGATTCTGTTCTCAGTCCTAATTTTTTTGAAGATAATCTAATATTAGTCCCTTCAAAACAGGCTGATTCAAAAATCACAGTATCAACATCATCTGTTATTTTTGAATTTTCTCCTCCCATAATACCGGCTATAGCTAAAGCCTTATTCGCATCATTAATCATCAATATACTGGAATCTAATTTTCTTTCCTGAGCGTCAAGTGTTTGAAATATTTGATTTTCTTTTGCATTATCAACAATAATTTTTTTACCGTCTATCAAATTATAGTCAAAAGCATGCATAGGCTGCCCATATTCCAACATTACATAATTAGTTATATCAACAATATTATTAATAGGACGTATTCCGGATGAAATAAGTCTTTGCTTTAACCATCTTGGTGATTGTGCCAATTTTATATTTTTTACCATTCTGGCACAATAACGTTTACATAAAGGCGATTTAATTTCTACATTTAAATACTTATTTATATCATCATCATTTCCGGTTTTAGAAACCTTAGGCTTATTAAATTCTTTATCAAAGCTTGCCGCAACCTCTCTTGCTATTCCAAGAATACCGAAGCAATCTACTCTATTATTGGTTATTTCATATTCAAATATAGTATCCCTGAGTCCTAAAAATTTAATAGCATCTTCACCAACCTTAGCATCATCAGGTAATATATAAATACCATCCTCAGGAGCATCCGGATATAAATTTTTATCAAGTCCGAGTTCTTCTAAAGAACACATCATTCCAAAGCTTTCAACACCCCTTAATTTACCTTTCTTTATTTCAGTACCTGTGGCCAAAGCCTCTCCATTATGTGTACAAGCCACCTTGCCACCATCTATAACCAAAGGAACCTTATCATTTACATTAACATTTTTAGCTCCCGTAACTATCTGAAGCACTTCACCTCCGATATCACACTGACATACTACAAGCTTATCAGCATTTGGATGCTTTTCTATAGATATAATCTTGGCAACAACTATTTTATCCAAATTCTTATCCAATTCTAAATAATTTTCAACCTTTGTTCCTGTTAATGTCATAGTATCGCTATAATTCTTAGCAGTACAATCTAAATCTTTTACATAAGCTTTTATCCATTCCAATGAAGTATTCATAAGATATTTTCCTTTCGAGAATTATTAATATTTTTTTACTATTTCATCTTTATTTTTATAAATACTATTTGCGTCAACACTTCCTCTAACACTTGAAAGAGGATAAATATTTGTATTTCTACCTATAATTGTTCCTGGATTTAATACACTTCCACATCCTACTTCTACATAATCGCCAACTATAGCTCCAAATTTTTTTAACATTGTATCTATATTTTTATCTTTAAATTTTAGTGTTACTAAGCTCTTATCACTTTTAACATTACTTGTAAGGCTGGATGCCCCCATGTGAGACTTATAACCTAAAATAGAATCACCTATGTAATTATAATGCGGTGTTTGAACTTTGTCAAAAAGTATGCAATTTTTAAATTCACAAGAATTTCCTGCAACTGCTTCTTTACCTATTATAACCCCTCCTCTTATAAAGCACGATGATCTTACTTGAGCCGCTTCACATATAATAGCAGGTCCTTTAATTATAGCATTTTGAGGTATAACAACACTCTTATGGACTAATATATCATTTTCAAGCATATAATATTCATTTTTATCTAAATTTTTAGATATTTCTAAAATAAATTGTGATATATCCTTTAAAGCTTCCCAAGGATAAGTATATTTTTCCAATAATTCCTTTGCTATTGTTTTATCTAAATCTAATAAATTTTTCACCTTTGACTCTTCAAATAACATATTTTCACCCCTGTCTTATTTTTTATAAAATAATTTTATCTTTTCATATTTTTCATATAAAAGATAACTATTATTAATCAGCTTTAAATTATGAGTTTTATTTTTAATAAATATTCCTAATTTATCCATATATTCAGGTTCAGTAACACTTCCCTGCCAAACGTAAGTAAGTCCCTTTTCCCAGCTTGCACTAAGATCAGGATTTAACAATTGTTTTATAGACAAAAAGATCGCCTCATACACCATTTCTCCTAATAAACTTGGAGTTATTGTTTGAGTTTTTTTATTTAAATTTAAATATTTAATATTAAAAAGTTTTTTTAATATTTCAGCTCTTGTAGCACTTGTTCCTATACCCGATCCTTTTATACTTGCTCTTAATTCTTCATCTTCTATTAATTGTCCTGCATTTTCCATTGCCAGTATCATAGAACCTGAAGAATATCTTTTTGGTGAAGAACTCTCACCTTCTTTAATTAAAAATTCTTTAATATCTACTTCCTTGTTTTTCCTGAATTTAGATAAAGATTCCATAAGATTTTTCTCGTCTATATTTTTCTTTTCTAAATTTTTATCATTTGTATTTTCTATATTTGTATCTTTATATAAATATAGATATCCTTCATTAATTAAAGCCTTAAAATTTCCTATAAAATGCTCTTTGCCCAATACAATATCCAAAGTATATTTTTTATATTCTGCACAAGGTAAAAATATAGATAAAAATCTTTTGACTACAATATCATAAATATTTTTATGTAATAAGCTGAGCTTATCTATGTTAGCAATCATAAATCCTGTAGGAATTATAGCATAATGATCTGTAATAAGCTTATCATTGACATATTTTGTTTTACTTAAAGCTTTATATTTATCTTTCTCAATAATATATGAACAAATTTTCTTATATTTAGGATTATTTTGTATCCCCTTAATATTTTTAACTATTTCTTTTGAAACGGCAGTTGATAAAACTCTGGCATCTGTCCTTGGATAAGTCAACATTTTCATTTCATACAAATCTTGGACTATTTTTAAACATTCATCAGGACTTATCTTAAATTTTTTTGAGCATTCATTTTGTAATTCAGCTAAATTATATAATAAGGGAGGATTTTTTATTTCTTTTTTATTGCTCATTTTAAATACCTTGGCCCTATTATGATTTAAATATTCTTTTAATTCTTCGATAAATCTTAATGCGACTTCCTTTTCTTTAAATCCATTATCTTTATATAAAAATGGACTGTTAAAATATTTTGAATCTTCCATTGCCTTATATTCAAGCTCTATTTCCATATTCTGTTCAAAAATATTCGCTATTATCTTATAATATGGTACCTTAACAAAAGCTCTAATTTCTCTTTCTCGCCTAACTACCATACCAAGAACGCAGGTCATAACCCTACCTGCACTTATTACTGTATTATCCGATTTTAAAAGTTTTGAAATAGTCTGACCATATTTTAAAGTTAATAATCTTGAAAAATTTATACCGATAAGATAATCTTCTTTCGCTCTAAGATAGGCACTTGAAGAAAGATTATCATAATTTTTCCAATCTTTTGCTTCTTTTATTCCTCTTATAATTTCTTCTTTAGTTTGCGAATCTATCCAAACTCTTAATCTTTGCTTATTTTTCACATTTGCCATATAGTCTACTAATCTATATATATATTCACCTTCACGACCTGAATCTGTACATATATAAATACAGTCTATATCATTTCTATTTAAAAGTTCCTTTACTAAAAAAAATTGTTCTTTAACTTTTTCTATAATTTCATATTTAAACTCAAGAGGAAAAAATGGAAGTGTCTTTAAATCCCATTTTTTATATTTCAAATCATATTTTTCAGGATATGACATGGTTACAAGATGTCCTACACACCAAGTTACTACATAATTTTCATCTTCTATGTAAGACCTTCCGAAGCTATTATTTATATTCAAAGCATTTGCAAATTCTTTAGCAACACTAGGTTTTTCAGCTATAAACAACTTTTTCATTAATACTCCTAAATGCTAAATTTGTATATTGTATTTGTAGTATATTCTTCATTTGCACAAACCAATGGACTTTCAAATTCTTTTATATTTATGGCATTAGGCAAATGTCCCGTTTCAAAACAAAATGAACTTCTTTTTTTGTAAATTATACCATTTTTCCCAGGTATATCAATATCCAAATAATTTGATGTGTAAAATTGAACACCTTCTAAATCTGTATATACTTCCATTTTTATACCGCTATTTTCCGATCTTGCACTACAAGCCTGAGATAAAGATTTATATTTTTCATTAACATTTTTATTTATAATAAAATTTTGATCATAACCGTTTGAAAATTTTAAAGAATCAAAATCTTGATTTATATCTTTTCCTATCTTCTTTTCAATTCTAAAATCCAAGGGAGTATTTTCTACATTTCTTATAATATTTGTAGCTACACTGGATTCATCCAAATAATTATAAGTATTGGCATTTATTTTAACAAAATGATCTAAAATACTATCACTTTTTATACCATCTAAATTAAAATAAGAATGATTGGTAAGGTTTAGAGCTGTGGTTTTATCTGAAATAAACTTATAGCTTATAATAAGTGCATCTTCGTCATTCAAGGTATATGTTATACTAATCTTTGCATTTCCCGGGAAACCCTGATCCAAATGATGACTAAATAGTGTAAAGGTAACATTATTTCCATTTTCATTTTCAAAAGCTTCAAATTTCCAAATTCTTTTATCCCAATAATCTATGCCTGAATGCAAATTATGCTTTCCTGAATTTTTATCAAGCTTATATTCTATGCCATCAATAATTATACTTGCATTTGAAATTCTATTTGCATATCTTCCTATAGGAGAACCAAAGTGTGGATAATTATTTTCATAAGACTTAATATCATCAAAGCCTTGAACCACATCTCTATATATACCATCTTTATCTTTAATAAACATATTTGTCCATATTGCTCCAAGGTTAATAAAGCTTGCAATATTTTTATTTTTATTTTCCAATGAAATCTTTTTTATATTTTCTCCATCTTTATTTAAACCGAAATCTTCTATTTTTATACTCATTTACTCTCCTTCTTTTTTACTTGTATGAAAATACAAGCCTCCCCTTAGCTAATGATTATTATAATTAAAGAGCAAAAATCTCCTGACAAATTTCTTTTAAATTTTTTTTCTTTCTTTGCCTTGTAATTTCACATAACTCAAGTGCAGTAAAATCAACCGCTTCAACCTTTACTCTATCTTTTTTAAACTCTTTATTCAGTACATTCAATATTTTTGTTTTTAATTCTTTATTATTCATATTTATAAAATCTACAAGTATTATTCCTGCTAAATTTCTAAGTCTTATTTGTCTGGCTATTTCAATAGCGGCCTCTCTATTAACATCATATATAATTTTTTCATTTGTATTTTTGCTGATATTTTTACCTGTATTTATATCAATAATATTAAAAGCTTCAAATGTTTCAATTACCAAATAAGCTCCTGATTTTAGCCATACTTTTGTATTTATTAATTCTTTCAAAGATGTTTTAATTGAATATAATTTGTTCAAATTAAATTCTTTGTCATCATAGTATCTAAGCTTAATATCAAATTTTTCAAATAAAAAGCTGATATTCTCATCATTTTTTAAGCTTTCAACAAATTCCTCATCATCATATACAATTTCCTTTAAATTTTCATAATATAGTTTTATAAATTCCAAAAATTCATCATTACTTTTTTTTATACATGATGGAGAACGATAATATTTTGCTTCTACAAGTATGCGAGTTAGAGTATTTATATTTTTATTTATATCCTCAAACAAATATTCATAAGAATCCAAACTTTGTTCAGATGCATTAGATCTTATTGTTATATCAATATTTTTTAATTCTGATCCGAATCTTTTTTCTATTTCTTCTTTCATAAAATTTTTGAATTTTTTATTTTTTATTTTAGATGAATAAAATATATTTCCACTTCCTATAGAAACTATACTAAATAAAGTAATTATACGAATTAAAGATGTTGAACTTGCATTTTTATTTCTTGAAGGTTCTTTGCTAATTTGAATAAGTATATCATCACCTTGAGTAATAATATTATTTTTTTTACTATTTAAAAATATATTCTTTTCATTGTTTATTCTATAACATACCAAAGATTTTTTAGAATTCATTTCTATTTCAACAAAAGCTAAATTTAAACTTTTTATAATATTTTTAACCTTAGCCACATGTATAGAATTTAATAATAAATTATTTATATCTATAAGCTCTAAATCTACAAGCTTATTCTCTTCATATATTAGTAAAAGCCTAGTATTACTAGGCTTTTTATAAAAATCGGGTTTAGTAATAATTAATTTATATAATTTATTGTTCATATTAAGTCCTATCTTAGATTTCTCTATCCATTATATCATTACTTAAATTATCCAGATAATGTAAAAACACCTCTTTTTTATGATTTATAATATTACTTTTATCAATTTCATTATATGTAAAACTTTTCCTTCCACCTCCAAGCTTTCTTTCCCAATATTTTTTTAAATCAGCAAATTTCAAATAATAAAATTCATTCTTTTTTATAAAATTAATTATTAAAAAGGAAATTCCTCCTTGAAATTCAAATTCTTCCATGAATTTATATTGATGCTCATGTATATTTGAGAGTGCAAAGCTTTCTGCCATACATTCCTTTGCATCAAAGCATATAGATATTCCCTGTACTACTCCTATATAATCAACAGTCGATTTATGATTAAAATATGCCAGCTTTATTCTTTTAGTTTTTGCATCTATATCTATAGGTGTTATAGGTGTAGGTATCTTTTGTACCAAAGCAAGTTTTTTTTCTCTATATGTATCATTTGCCAGATTTATCAATTCTTCTAAGCTTGATCCCCTTAATCCTCTACTTTTCCATATTCCCATTTGCGGTCCTTTAAAATTTTTTTGTATATTTCAGGTAAATCTGCTATAAAAGCTTTAGAACTTATATTAGGTAATTTTTCTATTTTGGGAAATTTTAATTCATAAGAATGTAGCAATTGATATTTAAATTTTTCATTTTTAATATTTGAATATTTATTATCTCCCACAATAGGATGTCCAATAAATGAAAGATGTGCTCTTATTTGATGTGATTTACCTGTTATCAAGCCTATCTTCAATAATGTTTTTCCTTCACCTGAATAAATAGCCTCATATTCAGTTTCTATATATTTTGAATTAGTGAATTTTTTATCTTTTACTATTACCTTATTATTTTTTTCATCCTTATAAAGATATGCTTTAATATTTTGCTTTCCTTTAATTATACCATAAACTATACAAATATAATATTTTTTTATATCTCGATTATAAATAAGTTTATTTAAAATTTGTAAGGCAAGTATAGATTTCCCCATTAAAATCAATCCACTTGTATTTCTATCTAAACGATTACATATAGACGGCTTAAAAAGTTCAAATTCATCTTTCGTTATCTTATTACTATCCAATAAATATTGTATAAATAATTCATTCAAGGAGATGTCATTTTTATTTGATTTTTGAGATAATAAACCTACCGGCTTATTATATATCAATATATCATCATCCTCATAAATAATTCTTTCTTTTTCAAATTTATAATTACTATTTTCATAATTTTCATCATATGTAGAATGAGCTTTGAATTTAGCTATAGTAGCATCAGAAAGCCATAGTTTTATTTCATCATTTAAATTCAAGATTTCCATTCCACTTGCTTTTTTATCATTTAATACAATATTCTTTTTCCTAAGCATTTTATAAATAAACGACTTAGGTGCCAAATTCAAATATTTGAATAATAATTTATCTAATTTTTGTCCATCTTTTTTTTTATCTATAATTATACTTTCCATAATGTACTTCCATTAATTATATTTGTATATAATTATAAACCTGCATAAAATCTTCAATATAGAAATCGCATAATTCTTTCTTTTTTTCCATATGCTTATTTGAATATTCATCTTCCATTGCAAATGTAATTATACCGGCTCTTTTACTTGCTATTATACCTTCGGGTATATCTTCAAATGCTAGGCAATTTTCAGATTTAACATTAAATTTTTCTATCAAATGTAAATATATATCAGGTTCCGGTTTTGATTTGCCAATTTCACAGCCTGTTACGCAAAGATCTATATATTTATCTAAGCAAAGACTACTTAAGACAATATCAACTAAAGATCTTACATTACTTGTAGCTATACCTGTCTTTATATTTTTTCTTTTTAGACTTTTCAAAAATTCTATAGCCCCTTTTTTAGGTTTTACTTCATTTTTATATTTATATATGCACATATTTTCCCAGTCATTTTTTATTTTTTCAACACTATCTTTCAAATTAAATCTTTCTTTAAAATATATTGCAGTATCTGTAAAACTCATACCTGCCACAGCTACATCTATATCATAAGTATATTCTATATCAAATTTAGCCAGATACTGTCTATCTATTTTTGGCCATATCCACATTGAATCTATCAATGTTCCGTCCAAATCAAATAAACAAGCCTTTATATCAATATTTTTCAACGAATTTTTAATAAAAATCCCCCCTTTTTCTTATATATCAGATAAAATAAATTTTTCAATAACCTTTGCAACTCCATCATTATCATTAGTATCAGTTATATAATCTGCCGCTTCTTTGGCTTCATTTACAGCATTTTTCATAGCTACTCCAAGACCTGCAAATTTTATCATACTAATATCATTATAAGAATCACCACAAGCTATAAGCTCCTCTCTTGATATTCCCATAATATTTATAAATCTTTCTAAGGTTTTAGCTTTATCTATACCCTTTGGTAATATTTCAAGAAAAAATGGTTCGCTTCTATAAACTTCAAATCTATCCTTTAATATATCTCTTAATATAATTTCTTTATCTTTTAAATATTCAATATCGCTTTCTTTTGCAATACTATAATCAGGAAAAGGTATATAATTTTTTTTCATGAAATTTAAATTAATATCTCTATCGGCATTTTTCTTATCATAAAATAAAACAAATTTCGGTATTTCACAATCTAAATAATTTTCAATATCATTTACCTGTAAGATATCCATTTTATTTATACTCGCTTCCAAATTAACATATATATTATTAATATTATTAGTTATCAATATATCATTATCTTTGGTAACTGCAACATCCAAATTATTTTTATTTATTAATTTAAAAAGCTCTATTTGTTCTTTTTTTGATATTACTTTTTTATATATAACATCATTATTCATCATATCTATAATCTTACCACCATTATATGAAATTATATATCCTTTTCTTTTGTCAAATTCTAATTCTTTTGCTATAGGTAAAATTCCGAAGCTTGGACGTCCACTTGCCAAGACTACTTTTAATCCCATATCCATTGCTTTAAATATTGCAGCTTTATTTCTTTTACTTACCATCTTGTTATTATTAGTCAAAGTACCATCCAAATCAAGTACAAGCATCTTATATTTATTCATATATATTTGCCTTTCTTAAAGTATTTAACTAAAAATTATATTAGATAAAATGATTTTTATCAAGGATAAGATTTTTTGACTGACCTTAAAAATTCAGATCTAAAAAATAACTAAAATAGATCACTTTTTCAATTGCAAAATATAGCAAAAATTTAAAAATGAGATTAGTAAAAGAATATTTATAAGAGAATACTTCATATCCTCATCTACCAATAAAAAAAGACTATTAAATTTTAAATTTTCTAATCGCCTTTTTAGATTTAAAATCTTTATCATTGGATTTCCACCTCTTTTTATCTTTTTTTATCTCTATACCCTTATCTATCTCTCAGTTTCACTTTTATTGCTTATGAGTAGCATTGCAACATTTTTATTCTCTAGTGTTTCTTGATCTCCTTGTTGATAATGTTTCTGATCCTATTAGACTTGGTATTGCAGTTAAATAATATTTATCATTTTCTGATACAAATTCTAATAAGCCTTGACTGATTAAATAATTAACTGTAAGCATTATATTATCGTCTATTTCATCTATGATTAGTACTAACTATTTTATAAAATCACTTTTCTGTAATAATAGAGTTTGTTTATTGGCATTATAATTCTCCTTGCAATAAAAAATAAGTAGATTTTTATCTACTTCTCCTTATAATTTATATTTTATTTTTCCTTGTATTTTATAAATTACAACTGTAAGTGTCAATATATTATGACATATGTTCTAACCTTTTATAAACCTCATTAGAACTTAATCCATCAAACATTTTTCTAGGATAGTTATTCATAAAGTTTTCAATTTCTTGTATTCTTTTTTTACTAAATTTCCCTATATTCATACCCTTTTCAATAAATCTTCTTATCAATTTATTATTATTTTCATTACTCCATTTCTCATATAAGTATACAAGCAGTATCTATGTGCATAAAAATATCTTATCCCCATTTCTTATATTACCCTTTCATTAGGTGTTTATCTTTTCTTATTTCTTTAATATAATTTACTTGCATCAGACAATAAATTCCTTTCGTTTTAGTTTTGTCAACATTTACGATAACTTATTTCTTGTCTGATGTCTTTTTTTATTTTTTCTAACTTAATTTATTTTAACTTTTCTATACTGACACTTTATTTTACAACTTTCAAAAGTAATAAAAGTATAAAGAATATGATTTTTATAAATATTAGAAAAGAATTTTTTATTTTGTTCTTTCTACTAATAAATAAGTTCCTGAATATATCATATCATTATCTAAATTATTAATATTTTTAATTCTTTCAATGAATTTTTTATTTGTATAAGAAGTATTATTATATTTTTTAGCTATTGATTCTAAAGTATCTCCTGAAGATATTCTTATAGAAATATAATTTGACTTATTTATATTATCCTCATCTGCCCTCGAAATTAAAGCTAATCTTCCTATAAAAAATCCTATAAAAAAAACCAATAGTAAAATAAATACAAAGTTAATCAGATATATATTTGTTTTAGAATAATAATTTCTTTTATTTGATGAATTAGAATATGATTTTCTTTTAATATTCATACAAGGCCTCCTAAAAATAAACTTTTGTTCGTTCGATTTATATTCTATAAAACTTTTGTTCGCTTGTCAATATGTTCGACGAATAAAAGTTCGTTTTTTGTTTGCTTTTCAGTTCGACTTATGCTAATATATAAAAAGATTTTATTAATTATATAATTTACTTTTAAATTGTATTTCAAAAGGAGAAATGATATATGCCAAAAGAAAGATTAACAGCAAAACAACAAGAAATTTTAAATATAATCAAAAATTCTATTTTAGAAAAAGGATATCCGCCATCAGTAAGAGAAATGTGTACGGCAGTCGGCTTGAGTTCTACTTCTTCCGTACATGCCCACTTAGAAGCTCTTTCAAAAAAAGGATATATAAAAAAAGATCCTTCAAAGCCACGTACTATTGAAATTATGGATGATACATTTAATCTTAATAGACGTGAAGTTGTAAATATCCCTCTTTTAGGTGATGTTGCCGCAGGTGAGCCTATATTTGCCACTGAAAATATTACAAATTACTATCCTATGCCTGTAGATATATTACCAAATAGCGAAATATTTATGTTAAATATAAAAGGCGATTCTATGATTAAAGCAGGTATTTTTAATGGTGATAAAATTATAGTTTCAAAACAAAATACGGCAGAAAATGGTGAAATAGTTGTGGCACTGGTTGATGATAGTGCCACTGTAAAAAGATTTTATAAAGAAAAAAATTATTTTAGATTAAAACCTGAAAATGATTCTATGAATGATATTATTGTTGAAAATTTACAAATAATCGGTAAAGTAGTAGGCTTACTTCGTATGATATAATTAATATTACAAAATCAAAGATATATTCTATAAAATAATTTATTGCCAAAATGATCTATATAAAACTTATATCTTAACTTGTTTAAATGATAAATATAAATAAATCGAATTTATATTAAAATATATACTTGACAAGTTATATGTTTTTTAGTATACTTTTCAAGTATCTTTAAGGCCTATTGGTCAAGAGGTTAAGACGACGCCCTCTCACGGCGTAATCCCGGGTTCGATTCCCGGATAGGTCATATTTAATTAAAATAAAGATTGTATAATAATACAATCTTTATTTTTTATTTAGAAATTTAATTGCAATATTTTTAAATATATTTATAGTATCAAAATATTCTTCTAATTCAATATACTCGTCCACTGTATGAGCCTTATTTGTTAAACCTGGACCATAAACTAAAAGCTGTATACTGTCTGATATATGTATGTAACGTGAAAGCTCACATGTCCCAATTAAAGCACATGTTTTTATATTTTTATCCGGTGTAACTTCTAAAAGATATTCTATTAATTCATTATCTTTTTTTGCCTCAGCAGGATCTAAAACTTGATCCAATTCTAAGCTGAGTTTTGCTTTTTTATCATCTTTATTATTATCTTCAATAGATGATTTCAAAATATCAATAGCGGCATTTGAAGAAAATTCAGGCACTGTTCTTATATTCCCCTTTAAAATTACTTTATCCGGAACAGAATTAACCTGCTTTCCTCCATTAATCATAGAAAATACATTTAAGCTTGAACCAAGATTTTTATTTTGAAAATTTGACATACTACTTATATTATCAAATTTACTTTGTGTAATTGTAATAAAATTTACCATTGTCATTAAAGCATTTATTCCAAGATTTGGCATTGATGAATGTGCCGCTTTACCTATAGCAGTAATTGTATACATAATAGAACCCTTAGATGCAAATATTGCCTGATTTTCTCCATTTACTTTTGTAGGCTCAGGTATTATAATTGCATCTACTTTATCCAGGTATCTACCTTCTACCAGATCTAATGCTCCCTGCATTCCAAGCTCCTCTCCTACAGTTCCTATAAACCAAAGCTCGCCCTCAAAATAAATATCCGATTCTATTATATCTAAAATAGCATATATACTCGCAGCAACACCACCCTTCATATCACTAGTGCCCCTACCATACATTTTATTATCTATAACTTTTCCTTCAAATGGTGGATATGTCCATCCGTCTCCTACTTCAACCACATCTAAATGACCTGAAAATGCTAATATTCTTCCACTTTTTTTACCCTTGACTTTAATAATAATATTTGATCTTCCTTTAAAAGAATCAATAATTTTTATTTCAACATTTTTATATTTTTTAAAAATACTTTCAATATATTCTGCCACTATTTTTTCATTATTATTTACTGATTCTATTTTAATTAAATTTTTTAATATATCTATATATTTTTTCATTAATTACTCCTTACTATATTGTGTATATTTTTTTGCCTTATTATGTGCTAAAAACCAAAATATCCCTATCAATGAAGATAAAAATATATTTATTATCCAAGCAAAAGTATATTTACCGCTAATGTCAAATATATATGAGACTAATAAGGGACCAAATGCAGCTCCAATTTGTATTCCGGATTGAATAAAAGCATATACTTTACCATAATTTTTTTTATCGTATATAGAAGAAACTATAATTGGAGGTAAAACAGAACCAAGAGCTAATCCAAAACCGAATATTACAGCAAATATCAATGAACCATAAGCGTATTTTATAAATAATATTGCAACAAAGCTTAATATTAATGACATAGTTGAAAAAAATATAGCAGGGTAAATACCATATTTATCTGCAATTTTACCAAGCAATAATTTAGTAAAAACTCCTAATAATAGATATATAGATACAACTGTACCTGCATTTTTAAATCCTATTGTTTCTTGTAATTCAGGTAAAAATTGTAAAGTAGCTCCATTAGCTAAGCCATTAATTATAGCACCCAAGATTAAAAATACAAAAAATGAATATACTATAGATTTACTTATAGAAAGATTAATATTAAGACAATTAAAAGCATTTTTTGAATACTCATAATCACTATTATATGAAGCTTCATATCCATATGCTCTCATCCCTCTATCTTCAGGATTTAAATAAATTAAAAATATGCCAAAAAATATAGCAATTATAAATATCAAAATTGCATAAATACGATATGAAATTCTCCAACCAAAATTATTAATAATTATACTTATAATAGGACTTAATAAAGCCCCACCGGCGGATATACCTGAAACAGCTATAGAAATAGCAATTCCTCTCTTTTTATAAAACCAATTATTAATAAGCATCATCATAGGAATTTGTGCCGTTATTATATAACTAAAACCTACAAAAAATGCCAAAATATAAAAATGATATTTATTTGTAGCTAATGAATATGAAAAGACTGCTAAAGAAAAGAATAGAGCAGATATTGTCCATATAAATTTAAAATTATATTTACTAAGCAAATATGAAGCAAGTGGGGCTATAAAAATACCTATAGCCTGTGTTATAGTCGTACTTAAAGAAAATTCAGTTCTTGAAAAGCCTAAATCATTGATAACTGCTATTTGCCAAATATTAGTCAAAGAATTTACAACAGGAACATAAATACTTAAAACTAAAAAAGCAACTATTAAAATAACCCAAGCATAATGAATATTTCTATAAGCTTTATTTTTATTTATCATTATTATCTCCTTTTTTATATTATCAATATTCTAGCATATAAATAGTATATTTAGGCTTATTTTAATAAAAAATTTAATTTTAAAGAAAAAAATATTGTATTAGCTTTATTTAATTATCTTATTTTGTTACACTAAGCTTAGAAAGGATAAAATATGTATAGAACTATTGAATATATAATTAGTAAAGAGGAACAAGGTATTAGTATTGAAAATTTTTTAAGGAACAAATTATATTCCTCCAAACTTATTACAAAATTAAAAAAAAATTCAGCTTATGTTATTTTAAATAATAAGGAAAGCTATATGAATACAATTTTAAGTACAAATGATTATTTGAAAATAAATATAAATGAAGATAAAAGCTCTGAAAATGTCATACCCAAAAAATTAAAATTAGATATAATTTACGAAGATGATGATATTATAGTAATTAATAAAGATAAAAATATGCCAATCCATCCATCCTTAAATAATTATGATAATAGTCTGGCAAATGCTCTCGCATATTATTTTAAAATTAAAAATAGAGATTTTATTTTTAGATGTATAAATAGATTAGATAAGGATACAAGTGGTTTAACACTAATTGCCAAAAATATCTTAAGTGCAGATATTTTATATAAAAATATGTTAAATAGAAAAATAAAAAGGACTTATATTGCTATTGTAAAATTTTCAAAAAATTTAAAGAGTATTGATAAAATAGACTTGCCTATAGCTAGAGAAAATGCTTCATTAATAAAAAGAAAAGTTGATTTTAAGAATGGAAAAAGAGCAATAACCAACTACAAAATTCTTGATATTTTTGATGATAAAGCTTTACTGGAGCTAAAACTTGATACCGGAAGAACACATCAAATAAGAGTGCATTTAAGCTTCTTAGATTCTCCATTAATAGGTGATTACATATATAATGAAGAGTATTATAATAATAAAACAACGAGACCTCTACTACATTCATATAAGCTAAGTTTTAAGCATCCTATTTATAATAAAGAGCTTACATTTATTGCTCCATTACCAAAAGATATGTTCTTTAGAGAAAATACAAATAATATATTAAATAATCCGACTATATAAATTACTATATAATCGGATTATTATATATTCTATTATTTTATATTTAATAATAAATCATTACTTCTAGATATAAATTTTGCCATTCTTTC
>CAMQCZ010000027.1 GCA_946999385.1 uncultured Lachnoanaerobaculum sp. | reverse complement strand
CTGGTAGAGCACGACCTTGCCAAGGTCGGGGTCGCGGGTTCGAACCCCGTCTCGCGCTTTTTTTTTATGTAAAAAATCTTTTAAACTTATCATTATCTTCTAAGAATTATCTTTTGATTTTCAACTTAATTATTCTGAAATTTTTTTAAATAAATTTTTATTGTATAAGCAATATAATATAAGCTATTTTATATAAAATAAAAATTTTCTCCATTATCTTGTCAAAATATACAAAAAATTATTTTAAAATATGTAAAATTTAACATATTGACTTTTTTATAGTATAAATTTATAATAACTATCAATATGGAACGGCTTCCATATATTAAATATAAAAATAAAAATTATAAGATAATTTAAAAGGAGAGTATTTTTATGAAAAAAGGTTTAAGTATTTTATTTAGTATATTTTTAGCTACAGCTTTGATTGCTTGTTCAAAAACAAATAAAAATGTAGATGCTGTTAAAAAAGATAATACAATACTTATATGGAGCCCTACTGATACAAAGGAAATAGAAGATTGGTGGGTAGAAAAAATAAATCAGTGGAATAAAGAAAATCCTGATATGAAGGTTAAAAGAGAAGCTATAGATAGAGGAGATTCATATTCTTATGAAAATAAAATAACTACTGCTATCACATCTAATGATTTACCTGATATTTTATATGTAGATGGTCCTATGGTAACCTACTATGCACAAAATGCAATTATTGCTCCTTTGGATTCTTATTTTAGCCAAGAAGATAAGGATGATTTTGCTAAAAGTTCAATAGATGCTAATACTTATATGGATAAATTATATGCTATTGGTGCTACAGAATCATCAGTTGCTTTGTTTTATAATAAGGATTACCTAGATAAGGCAGGTATAGAGTATCCTTCCGATACAGATATAGAAAAAGCATGGACACAAAGTGAATTTTTAGAAAATGCAAAAAAACTTACTACAGATGAATATGTAGGTACTAATATAATAATGGATAAGGGAGAGGGGATTATTTATGCACTTGGACAGTTGTTTGAAGAAAATGATGTTAGTTTTATTAATAGTAATTCAAGTAAAGCAGATGGCTTTATAAATTCAGAAAATAGTATAAAAACGGCTAAATATCTGAATGAATTTATTAAGAATGGATGTGCAAATATAGATCCTGTAAAAGATGAATTTTTAAATGGGAAGGCGGCAACTATGCTGGGAGGCTCTTGGAATATCGTAGATCTTGAAAAATCTGATATAAATTGGGGTATATCATATTTTCCTATTTCTGATTCAAAAAAAGCATATTCTCCAATTGGGGATTGGGCTGCTACAATAACCAGTAACTCTAATAATAAAGAAAAAGCAGGTAAATTTTTATCTTGGCTTATGAATAGTGATAATATAGCAACTTATGCTTCAGCCGTTTCTAAGCCTGCAACAAGAAATTCCTCTTATGAAAAGATGCCTGAATGGAATGAGGGAGCAAGATTATTAATAAAATGGCAATTACAGCATACAGGGCATTCAAGACCTAAGACTCCTTCATATTCTGTATTATCTACAGATTTTTCAACTGCTATGTTAAATATATTTTCAGGTGCAGATGAAAAACAGGAGTTGGATTTAGTAGCTAAAAATTATGAAGAAGCATATGAACAATATTATGCTAAATAAAGATTAAGAAAGGAATAATATGCTTTCAAAATCGAAAAAAATATTTCAAAAAAATAACTATAATATTACAGCTCTAATTATGAGCATGCCTGCAATTATTTTTCTTGTAGCATTTTTATTAATACCTGTAATATATACTATATATTATTCATTTTTTAAATATCAAATTATAAGACCTAAGGACATAGAATTTATATTTTTTCAAAATTATATTAATCTATTTAAAGACAAAGTATTTTATATAGCTTTAAAAAATACCATATATTTTACTATTTTGGTTGTACCCTTACAATGTTTAGTTGCACTTATTTTAGCTTTAATGGTATCAAATAAAAAAAGAGGAGTTAAGATATTCAGAACCTTATATTATAGTCCACAGATAAGCTCTATGGTGGTTATATCTATTTTGTGGACAATTTTATATAATTCTAATCCTAATACAGGCATATTAAATGCTTTATTAAAAAGCTTTGGTATGGGAAATGTAGATTTTTTAAATGATAAAAAAGTAGCTATGAATTCTATTATTTTTATGTCTGCATGGCAAGGTGCCGGTTACCAAATGATGATTTTTATAGCCGGATTAAAAGCTATACCGAATCAGCTATATGAGGCTGCAAATGTTGATGGTGCCAATTATTTTGAAAAATTGCTTTATATAACATTACCGAATTTAAAAAGTACAATTAAATATGTTTTGATTATAACTTTTATACAGGCAATGAAATTATTCACACAACCATATATAATGACTAAAGGTGGGCCGAGAAATGCTACAAAAACAATAGTATATTATATATATGAGCAAGGATTTCAAAAAGGTAATTTCGGTTATGCATGTAGTATTGCAAGTATATTTTTTATAATAGTAGTAATATTAACAATTATCTTGAAAATAATAAGTAAGACTAAATAGGAGAAAATATGAAAAATTTAAAAGGAAAAAAATTAAATAATATTATTTCTATGCTTATATTTTATATTGGAAATATTATTATTGGTATAATATTTGTATCTCCTCTTTTGTGGATGCTTGTATCATCATTAAAACCTGAATTAGAAGTATTTTCAAATCTTAATTCTTTAAAAACTTTTATACCAAGTAGGATAGTTTTTGATAATTATAAGGAGGTATTTGAAAGGATAGATATATTTTTAATTTTAAAAAATACAATAATATATATTGCATTAGTTCTATTAGGAGATTTATTTTTAAGCTCTATGTTTGCTTATGCACTTGCAAAATTAAAATATAAATTAAAAAAAATCAGCTTGTTATTTGTTATTGCTTTGATGGCAATGCCTATAGAAGCTATTATTCTTCCTCTATACCTGGAAATGTCAAAGCTTAACTTAGTTAATACAATATTGGCACTTAGTCTACCTTTTATGGTCAACTGTTTTTCTATATATTTATTTTATTCATATTTTTTGACTATACCAAATGATATATTAGAGCAGGCAAAGGTAGATGGATGTGGAATTATAAGAACATATTTTAGCATAGTGGTACCAATTTCTAAAACAATATTTGCAACAGTTTTAATTTTAGATTTTGTTGCAAGATGGAATGATTTTATGTGGCCATTTTTGATAACAACCGGTGAGAAAAAAAGAACTATACAGCTTGCTGTACAAATTTTTGTGGGTGTAAGACCTATACATTATGGAGTTATAATGGCTGTACTTACTTTAACATCAATACCTATGGTATTAATCTATATTTTTATGCAAAAATTTTATGTAGAGGGGGTTGCGAGTACAGGAATAAAGGGATAAACTTATAAAAAATATAAGCGGAGGCAACTATGGCAAGTATACAAGATGTTGCAAAATTAGCAGGAGTAGGAGTTGGTACAGTTTCTAGAGTATTGAATAATAGCGGCTATGTTTCCGAGATTACTAGGGAAAAAGTAGAAAAAGCAATAGAAGAATTAGAATATAAGCCTAATGAATTAGCGAGAAATTTATTTAAAAAAAAGACAAATATTGTAGCGGTAATAACTCCATTTTTAGGAAATCCATATTATGCTACCTTATGTAGTGAATTAGAAGCTGAGTTGAGAAAATATGGATATAAAACTATGATATGTAATACAACAGGTGATGCAAGTAATGAGCTTTATTATCTTGATATGTTAAAAAGAAATATGGTCGATGGTATCATAAGTGGTACACATACACTTGATTATGAAAGCTATAAAAAGATAAGCGGTCCGATAATCGGTTTGGATACACCCAAGTTAAATGATGATATATTGGTTGTAACGGTTGATCATAAAAAGGGTGGAGAATTAGCTGCAAGAGCTTTAATAGAAAGCTCATGTAAGGAGGTTTTGCAATTTGTTGATGCTACAAAAAATTATCCATTTACAAAAAGGCATAAGGCTTTTAAAAAAGCAATGGAAAAAGAAGGTATTATCTGTCATGCATATAAGCCTAAATTTGATAGCTTTGAACAAGATTTTATAGAAGAAAATATAGAGGAAGCATTAAAATTATATCCTAATGTAGATGGTATTTTTGCAACAGATACGCATGCTTTGTTATATATGAAAAAGGCTTTGGATATAGGAAAGAAAATACCTGAAGATTTAAAGCTTGTTGCATATGACGGAACATTTTTAATAAATACGGCTTATCCACAGATAAGTGCAGTAGTACAACCTATAAAAGAGTTGGCAAAGGTTGCAGTAGATAATTTACATTCCATTATAATAGGGGAAAATATAAGTAGAAAAACTAAAGTATTGGAAGTTAAATTTAAAAAAGGAATGACGACTGTGTAGAGGTAGACAATGAATAATAAAAAAAAAGCTGATGAGTATTACAATAAAAAAAAGAATATTATTACAAATGATGATAGACCTAATTATCATTTTACACCGGATATAGGGTGGATGAATGATCCGAATGGATTTTCTATTTATAATGGAGACTTTCACTTATTTTATCAATATAATCCTTATGATACAAAATGGGGAGCAATGCATTGGGGTCATGCAAAAACAGAAGATTTTATTGAATGGAAAAGATTATCAGTAGCTTTAGCACCTGATGATGAATTTGACGGTCAGTGCTTTTCAGGTTCGTCTATAGTAGATGAAAATAAGCATATTTTAATATATACAACTCATAAGGAAAATATAAAAGACAATAATGTAATAGATGTTTCAGAAGAACAAGCTGTTGTAATTGGAGATGGGTTTAATTATAAAGCATTATCAGAAAAAATTGGTATTTCAAGTGATTTATTACCAATAAATTTTGAAATTTCCGACTTTAGGGATCCTAAAATATGGAAGGAAAATGATATATATTACACAATTGTTGCAGCTAAAAAGTCTGACGGTAATGGAGCAATTCTAGGATATACATCGACTAATTTACTTGATTGGAAATATAAAGGTATTTTATATGAAAATAATGGGGAATATGGAAAAATGTGGGAATGCCCCGATTTTATTAAATCCGGTAATAAATATATACTTATTGTTTCCGTCATTGATATGCAAGAAAAAGATAATAAATATTTTAAAGGACATCAGGTTATATATTTTATAGGTGAATATGATAGAGAAAATTTCAAATTTATTCCAAGCTCAAGTGCTGTTACCTTGGATTATGGATTTGATTATTATGCTCAGCAAAGCATTATCAGTGATGATAAAATTATATCTATAGCATGGTTAAATTCGTGGCTTAATCCAAATATAAAAGCAGATTTTAAATGGTGTGGTCAAATGACTTATCCTAGAATTTTAAAAATAAAGGATGAAAAAGTATATCAAATACCATATTTTAGTATAGAAAAATATTATACTTTAACTTATCAAGAAAAATTTATACTTGATAAAAATTATATTGAATTGGGTGATAAAATTGATTCTATATCTTCAAATATTAATTTGAAAATTAAGAATATAGATTCCGATATTTTTAAAATGAATTTTTATAATGATAAGAAAAATAATTGCAGTATAGAAATTGATTTTATAAATTCTTATTTTAGATTTATAAGAGTTTTAAATGGAATTGTTGAAAAAAGAGAAATTATTTTAGATAATATTAGTGAGATTATAGATTTGAGAATATTATTAGATAAGTATAGCATAGAAATATTTGTAAATAGAGGTGAGAAAACTTTTACAGCTAAAAGATATACTGATAATGAAAATCATATAAATTTTAGTTGTGATAAAAATGCTATATTAGAAATTGAAGCTAATAATATTAAATTATAAATTTCAATATAAAAAAGCTTCAAGCCCTTTTAATTTCAAGCTTGAAGCTTTTTATTTAAACTAATTATCTAAGCTATTTTTTATTTTTTTAGCTAACTCAGTAACTATAGGCATTTGTTCTGATTTTATATTTGATTTAATACTTAAACTATCATCAATTATATTAATATTTTTCATTTTAGAAATAATATCTTTCATACATCTTTTTGCTGTTAAAGCCCAAGAACCATTTTCAATTATAACTACATCTCTATTTTGTATATTATGCTCTTTTAATTCTTCTAATAAATGATTCATAAGAGGGAAAACATTAGCATTATAACTAGGTGCTGCAAAAACAAGTGTTTTTGCTCTAAAGGCTTCTGCTACTAAGTAGGATACATCAATAGAAGATACATCATACATTTTTATATTATGAACTCCTATTTTTGCAAGCTCCGCAGCAAGTATATTCGCTACATCTTCAGTTGAACCATATATAGAAGCGTAATATATAACAACATCCTTAGTTTCAGGTGTATAATTCGACCATAATATATATTTTGAAATGATTTTAGATATTAAATCCTTATCTCTCCAAATAGGACCATGTAGCGGACAAATATAATTAATTTCGTATGTAGCCAATTTTTTTAATAAATTAGCTGTTTGTAATCCATATTTTCCAACTATATTTGTGTAATATCTTCTTGCATCTAATAACCATTCTCCAAAAAAGTCCATTTCATCTGAAAATATATTTCCTGAAAAGGCACCAAAAGTTCCAAAAGCATCGGCTGAAAATATAATTTTATTTTTTTCCTCATATACTGTCATAACTTCAGGCCAATGAACCATAGGAGCAAAAATGAAAGTGAACTTATGTGTATCAATATCCAATATATCTTTGTCTTTAACTTCTATTTTGTTATATTTTCCCTTAAAATCAAAAAATTGCTCTATCAATGTAAATGTTTTTGCATTTCCTACTAATGTAACATCAGGATATAAAGTAAGAACATCCTCCAAGCTTGCAGCATGATCACATTCCATGTGTGTTACTATTAAATAGTCTAATTTTTTACCATTTAGGACATATTGAAGATTTTCAATAAAGGGTTTAGTTACAGCTTTATCAACAGTATCCAAAAGTACGTTTTTTTTACCTAGAATAAGGTAAGAATTATATGTAACTCCCTGTGTTAAAGGGAAAATATTTTCAAATCTACTTATACGACGATCACTAGTACCTAAATAATATATGTTATCACAAACCAATCTTTCCTGATGCATAAAATCCTCCCAAATATAGAAATAAAATACTATATAACAGTATCTTAATCTATCCAATATAAATATTATAAACTCAAAAAATATTAAATTCAAGTTATTAAGCTTGTATATACTGTATTTATTAAGGTGCAAGGATATTATATTTTAGTATTGTATTTTATAATCTTTTGTGAATAAAAAAATAAAGGGTCTTAATAGTAGTAAGGTGATTCGCTTTTTAGATAAATGAAGATAAATATATTACAAATATCTACAAGCTGTGTTATTATATAAAATAAATGAAAATTAAAGCTAATATTTAAAAAGGAGCTTTGTATGTTGTTTGAAGGTATAGGAATATCAGACGGAATTGCTGTTGGAAAAGCCACTATATTAAAGGAACGAAAAATATCTATTGTAAAGAGAAAAATTAAAAATGTACAAATTGAAAAAGATAGATTTCTTATATGTTTGGAAAATACAAAAAAAGAATATCAAGCTTTAATGAAACTGGCTAATATAAATAATGAACAAAAAACTATTTTAGAAGCACATATAATGCTGATGTCAGATTCTTTTTTGCTTGATGAAATAGTAAAAGAAATATGTGAAAATAATTCAAATTCTGAGTTTGCTATAGAAAAAGTCTATGATTTATATATCAAAAAATTTGAAAATATGAGTGATGAAGCTATGAAATCCAAGGCTGTTGATTTGAAAGATATAAAAAATAAATTATTGGAAAATTTTACGAATAGAAATATAAATAAGTCCATTAATTTTCATAAAAATAGTATTATAATAGCTAAGGATTTAAAACCTTCTATATTTAACAAGGCTAACAAAGAATTTATAAATGGCATTATTTTAGAAGAAGGATCTGAAAATTCACATACATCTATTTTAGCAAAATCATTTTCTATACCTACTATAATTTTATGTAAAAATATACTTTCTATAGCTAGAGATAATGATGATATTTATTTAGATGCAAATGATGGGAAAATTTATATAAATCCTGATAATGATTTTAAAATAAAATTTTATGATAAAAAGAAAAAATTTGATATTGAAAAGGAAAAGCTTTGCTTATATAAGAATAAGGAAAGTATAGTTACTAATGGTAAGAAGATAAAATTGATGTCAAATATTGGCAGCTTAGATGAGCTTGAGCTTGCGACTGAGCTTTCAGACGGCATAGGTTTATTCAGGACAGAATTTTTATTTATGAATAGAGCTGTTGCACCATCCTGTGAAGAACAATTTAATATTTATAAAAAGCTTGCACTTAGTTTTAAAGAAAAGGATGTGGTTATACGTACTCTTGATATAGGGGGAGATAAGGAAATAAAATGTCTTGAATTGCCAAAGGAAGAAAATCCTTTTTTAGGATATAGGGCAATTCGACTTTGTCTTGGAGAATATATTGAGATTTTTAAAATCCAGCTGCTTGCCATGTTAAGAGCGAGTGCTTTTGGTAATATTAAAATTTTACTTCCTTTCATAAGCTGTATAGATGAAATAAGACAGACAAAGCTTTTAATAGAGAATTTAAAAAGATATTTAGATGAAGAAAATATTGATTATAATCATAATATAAAGCTGGGAATAATGGTAGAAACCCCTTCGGCGGCTATTGTACTTGATATGCTTTTAAATGAAGTGGATTTTATCAGCATAGGAACGAATGATTTAACTCAATATATTATGAGTGCAGACAGACAAAATTCAAGACTTGAATATTTATATTCAATTTATGATCCGGCAGTAATTAGGACTATAAATAATATAATTAATATTGCACATAAAGAGAATATATCTGTATCAATGTGCGGAGAAGCCGCAGGTAATGATTTATTATTACCATTATTCTTATCTTGGGGCTTAGAAGAATTTTCAATGAATACAAATTCGATTTTAAGAATAAAAAAAAGGATTTTAGAATTAGACATGAAAAAAATTGATATAGTCATAAAAGATATTTTGAATAAAAAGACTAAGGAGGAAGTAATAGCTTACTTAAAAGATATATGTTAATTTATTTTATTTTGTTTTTAATTGCTTTTTTATTTAGTAGATTTTATTTGTATATTCCTTGTTCAATATGTATTGCACTATCAGGTCTTTATTTATATTATAAGGATTATAAAAAAACAAAGAAAATAATAAATTTAAGAGGAATATTTTTTTTGAGTTTTTTATGTGGGATGGCTTTATCAGCTTTAAAATTATCATATTTACAAAAGCAATGGGAAAATTTGACTTGGTTAAGCTTTTTATTAATAATAATCGTTTTTTATTATTCATATGAAATATTTGATAGAATAACACGAAAATTTTTTTGTGAATATAAAGAAAAAAGGTATAAGCCTAATAGATTGGCTTTTAGTATAATTTGTATAACATTTATAGCTTTATTTTCATTTATAATAGAGGCAAAGGTATTGGGCTATATTCCTTTTTTAATTAGAGGAGTACCACATGCATATTCTTATTTTCATATAAGCGGATTGCATTATTTTACAGTTTCCTGTGTATTGGTACCAAGTCTTTCTATAATATATTTTTATATATTTATGAAAGAAAGAAATAAAAAATTTGATATTGTGATTATAATTTCAAATATCATTTCTTTGGCTATTCCAATTTTACTTGTATCACGATTTCAATTTATATTTTCAATTTTATTGGCACTTATAAGCTTTGTGTCTATAAAAAAAGATATAAGAATAATTAATATTATTATAAGTATTATTTTTATAATTCCGGTATATATAATTCTTAGTATAGCAAGAAGTCATAATATTGAATATTTAAATTCTATTTTTGAGATGAGAAAAGCTATACCTATATATATTAGTCAGCCATATATTTATATAGCTAATAATTATGATAATTTTAATGAGCTGGTAAAAAATATTACCAAGCATAGCTTTGGATTAAAGACTATTTTTCCTCTACTGGCTCTTACAGGTTTAAAATTTAAATTGGCTAATTTACTAAGCTTTCCATTGTTTGTAACTAAAAAAGAGCTGACTACATTGACTATTATTTATGATGCGTATTATGATTTCGGTCTTTTAGGAATAGTTATTTTTGGGATATTTTTAGGATTTATTTCAAATATATTGGAAAATATTCATATAAAAAATCCAATATTTCATTTAATATATGCACAAATTTGCGTTTATTTTTTATTATCATTTTTTAGTACTTGGTTTAGTAATCCTGCTACTTGGTTTTATTTAAGCTTAAGTATAATTATTTATTTGTTTGTGAATGGGAGAAAATATGATTTCTGATAAAATGAGAGAAATGTTAAATGGTAATTCAAGTATTAGAGCTATGTTTGAGGAAGGAAAGAAGCTGGCTAAAAAATATGGAAAAGATAATGTTTATGATTTTAGCTTAGGTAATCCTAATGTAAAGGCTCCACATGAGATTAATCAAATAATAAAGGACATATTGAATAATGAAGACTCTCTTTTAGTACATGGATATATGTCAAATGCAGGCTATGAGGATGTTAGAGAAAGTATAGCTTCTTATATAAATAAAAATTTTGATACAAATTATAGTTTTAAGAATTTTGTTATGACTACCGGAGCCGCAGCCGCTTTAAATATATGTTTAAAAACAATACTCAATAAGGATGATGAAGTCATAATTTTTTCCCCATATTTTGTTGAATATGTAAATTATATAAAAAATTATGATGCCAAAGTTGTTATAGTAAATACAGATGAAGAGAGCTTTGAGCCTGATATAAAAGCTCTAAAATCAGCAATTACAAAAAGGACTAAAGCTATAATTATAAATAGCCCTAATAATCCTACGGGTGTTGTATATTCGATTGATATTTTAAAAAGCATAAATCTTACTTTAAGAAAAGCGGAAAAAGAATTGGGAATAGAAATTTTAACCATAAGTGATGAACCATATAGGGATTTAATTTATGAAGATATAGTTGTTCCTTGGGTACCTAAATATATAAAAAACACAGCAGTTGTATATTCATATTCAAAGTCCTTATCTTTACCTGGAGAAAGAATAGGATGGATACTTTTAGATAATTCCAATAGTGAATTTGAAGCTTTTATTAATGCCTTAAGTATAGCAAATAGATGTACAGGAAGTGTTAATGCCCCTTCGCTTATGCAAAGAGTTATTTCAAAAAGCTTGGAGCTTAGAACAGATATAGAATATTATAATAGAAATAGAATATATTTATATAATATGTTGCAGGAATTAGGATTTAAGCCTGTCAATCCACAAGGAGGCTTTTATATATTTATGAAAACACCTATAGAGGATGATATAGAATTTTGTAATATATGTAAAAAATATAATATACTTTTAGTTTCAGGTTCATCATTTGGAAAAGCCGGTTATGTTCGTATTGCTTATTGTGTTTCATATGAGATGATAAAAAAATCAAGAGAAGCATTTACAAGCTTGGCAAGGTATTTTAATTTACATTAAGAAAGAAAATTCAACTGCTTTATAAATTGGAAGGGTTTTTCTTGGATAATGAGTAAGTATTGTATTTATAGCATATTTATGCTCTTATACTTTTCTTACAATATAGGAAAAAATCTTACAAGAAGTATATATTTATTGATATTATTCGGAAATATTGTTAATATAGTTTCCAAGCTTAAATTATTGATATAGATTAGGAGGGAAAATGCTTTCAAAAAATATTTTGGGTAGATTTATCACTTTACTTCTAAATATATTTATATTTATATGTGTGATTTTTCTCTTTATAACTCAGATTGTAAAAGTGGAAGCTGCCGGTGCAGCCAAGGTAAATGCCTCTTCATTGAATATAAGAACTGAAGCAAGTATAAAGTCAAAAAAGCTTGCAACTTTACCAAAAGGATTTGAGGTTAATATTATTGATGAAATAAATACCGGAAAAGATTCATGGTATAAAATACAATTTAAGATTGCAAATCAGACAAGAGAAGGCTTCGCTAATAAAAAATATATAAAAATAATAAATAATACGAATGCTATATATAAGGAAGATGCTAATTTTGAACAAAGCTTAAATGCTCAAGGTTTTCCTGAAAATTATAAAAAATATTTACGACAATTACATACCAGATATCCTGCTTGGATATTTAAGGCTCAAAAAACTAATATAGATTGGAGTGAAGTTATAGATAATCAATCTCTTACAGGAAGAAATTTAGTTCATAAAAATTCTATATCTTCATGGAAATCAATAAAAAAAGATGCATATAATCCTAATACAAAAACTTGGGTTGGCTTTGATACAAATGCCTGGGTTTCTGCGAGTGAAGCTATTATAAGATATTATATGGACCCAAGAAATTTTTTAGATGAAGATTATATTTTTCAATTTTTAGATAACTCTTATACCGGAAATTATAATAGAGCTTCTATGGAAAATTTAGTATCCGGAACATTTTTATCAAATAAAGATAATATTGGAGAAGCTTATAAGGCTAAAACAGGTAATATTTCAAATAATATGGAGCAATCCCTAACAAGCTTGGGAAATGGAATTATAGGTATAGATCCGCCAACAAGAAAAAATAAGAATGTAAGCTTAACTTCACCCGGCGACAATAACTCCGGTATAAAAGATGATAGTAAGCTTCAACGGAATGAAGAGTTGATTGGTCCGGGAGCATTTATAAATAATAATATTAATAAAGTTGAAGATAAAAATTATAATGTGGATTTATCGGGTAAGGCTTATGTTGATATACTTTTAGAAGCGGGGAAAATATCTGGGGTTAATCCTTATGTATTAGCTGCTATGATTATTCAAGAGCAGGGTATAAATGGCAGTAGCGGTCTTATAAGTGGGAACACAGCTCCTTATCAAGGATATTATAATTATTTTAATATTGAGGCCTATCAAAAAGGAAATCAGAGTCCTGTACAAAGAGGACTTTGGTGGGCATCCAAGGAAGGAGATTATGACAGACCATGGAATAGTAGACAGAAAGCTATTATAGGCGGTGCAAAATATTATGGAGATAATTATGTAAAAGTAAGTCAAAATACATTATACTTAAAGAAATTTAATGTTTTAGGAACTAATAGATATAAGCATCAATATATGACAAATATTGAAGGAGCTGCAAAAGAAGGATTAAAATTATCAAAAGCATATACACAGAATTTAAAAAATACGAGTCTGGAATTTTGTATACCTATATACAATAATATGCCTGAAAATAATGAAGCTATGCCACTATCTAATGATAGCATAAATATTGATACAAATAATAATACAAATGCTAATATGAATAGTAATACAAATGATAATATACAATTAATAGGACCTGGTGCAAATATATCGAATACAAATAAAAAAGAGAGTAATGTATCACTTGTTGCACCATAAATAAATAAGTAAATAAATAAACAAACTAAGGAGAGATTATGCAAATATTAAAAAGAAATATTTTTATATTTATATTTCTAATAAGCTTAGGATTTATTAATACATTTAATTCTTATGCTTTAGATACAAAAATAGCTTTTAGTGATCCGTCTGTTATTCAAGGAAATGAAGTTAATGTTGTATTAAAAATAAGCAGTCTATCAGGTGAAAATCTTGGTAATACTAATTTATTATTAAAATATGATACAAATTATATTGAATTTATTTCAGGAAATGCCGCACAGGGTGGAGAAGGAACAATAAAAATTTCAGCCCTTGAGGACGGCAAGCAGGAATGGGTATATAATTTAAAGTTCAAAGCATTAAAAGCAGGAGAAACAAAAATAGAAATAAGCTCGGATGAGGTTTATGATTCTGATGGCAAAACAGCTACTATATCACAAAAGGGTAGCTCTAAGATTACTATAACACCGGGAGCAACTATATCTAATAATGCAAAATTAAGTTCCTTGAGTATAGACGGTTTTTCTTTAAATCCTGAATTTAATGAGGACATTGATAATTATAATGTTGATATTACTGAAGATATAAGTTCCTTGGTAATTAATACTGTTGCACAAGATGCAAATGCTACAATAGAAATAAAAGGTAATGAAAATTTCGTTGATGGAGAAAATAAGATAGAAATAAAAGTTTTAGCTGCGGATAATTCTACAAGTAAAGTTTATACTATTAATGCTATAAGAGAGAATAAAAAGCCGATATCAAATATACAAATAAGTGTACTTGATAAAACGATATATCTTTTTGAACCTGAAGCTGATGTGAAAATCCCTAAAGGATTAAAGCAGACAGAAGTCGAAGTCAACGGTGCAAAGGTTAAGGCATGGGTAGATGAAATTGATGCAGGTAAAAACTTTGTCCTTGTATATGGAAAAAATGTAGATGGAGAATTAGGATTTTATTCTTATGATTTAAAAGAAAAAACTTTACAAAGATATTTTGGCACTCAAAACGAAGATTTAAATAATAAATACAAGTCAAGCAAAAATACATGTAAAATATTAACTTATATCTTATATTTACTAGTATTAGTAATAATATTATTGATAGCCTTGATAGTTTATTTATTTAAAAAAATCAAAAGAAATAATGATTTTGATGATAAAGCGGAAATATTTGAGGAAGATGAAAATGAAGCTTCGGATATTAATGAAGATAAGCTTGAATTAGAAAGCTTGGAAGATTTTTTACAAAAAAACAAAGAAAAAGAAAATTATAATGAAAAAGTTGATTCTAAGATTGATGCTTTTGAAGAAAAAGAAGAAACAAAAGAAAATTTAAAAGAAGATTTAAAAGAAGTAAAAGAAGAGGAAAAATTAAAAGAAGAAGAAACTTTGGATGCTGATCTCAGAAGGACTTTTGAAGAAAAAGAAGAAAAAAAAGAAGAAGCAAAAGAAGAGGAAAAATTAAAAGAAGAAGAAACTTCGGATGCTGATCTTGAAAGGGCTTTTGAAGAAAAAGAAGAAACAAAAGAAGAAGTAAAAGAAGAGGAAAAATTAAAAGAAGAAACTTTGGATGCTGATTTTGAAAAAGCTTCTAAGGATAAAGAAGAAGTAGAAGAAGATCAAGAATTAGATGCTGATTTTGAGATAATAGACTTAAAATAAAAAAACTCTGAGAATTATAAAAATAACAAAAATTATACAATGATTACAAGCCTCAAACTTATGTCAAGCTTGAAGCAGGAGAATTTTGGTAGCCTAAAGTCGAAAGAGCTTTATTAATATAGTATAAATATAGCCTGATTTATAAATAAAAATGCTATTGGACTTGTAATAATATATTTACAACTATTAGTTTTACATATAAGATTAAGGTTGTTATTAATTTTATAATTCAAGAAAAATATTAATTTTAAAAAGATATTTAAATAAAAGTTGAACAAAAATAACCTGATATAATATTTTATATTTATCAGGTTATTTTTATGAAAAAAAATCCGAAAATATAAGCTTATTGATATAATGATATAATATTTTTGATATATCAAAGTATAAATCTATAAAATTGCATAAAAGTATTAATATAAATATGTGAGTATTAATGATATTATAAAAAAACAAATTATATTATTATAATAAAATCAATTTAAACAAAAAAAACATTTGACAAAAAAATATCAATAATATATAATGTAATAAATGTTAAAAAAATAACAAAAAAAGAGGAGATAAATATGGCGAATAAAACTTATTTGGTTGATAGCATCGAAAGCTTAAGAAAAAGAATGTCTGAACTTAGAAAAGCACAAGAGATTTTTGCTAAGTATAGTCAAGAACAGGTTGATAAGATATTTTATGAAGCGGCTATGGCTGCAAACAAAGCACGTATACCATTAGCAAGAATGGCAGTTGAAGAAACTAAGATGGGTGTTTTGGAGGATAAGGTTATAAAAAACCATTATGCAGCTGAATATATTTATAATAAATATAAGGATACCAAAACATGTGGGATTTTAGAAGAGGATACTGCTTTTGGGATTAGAAAAATAGCAGAACCTATAGGAGTTGTTGCTGCCGTTATTCCTACGACAAATCCGACTTCTACAGCAATTTTTAAGTCTTTAATTTCTTTGAAAACTAGAAATGCAATAATAATAAGCCCACATCCAAGAGCAAAAAATTCTACAATAGAAGCCGCTAAGGTTGTTTTGGAGGCTGCAGTTAAAGCCGGAGCACCTGAAGGTATAATTTCATGGATAGATGTTCCATCTTTAGAGCTTACAAATGAGGTTATGGCTACAGCAGATATAATTTTAGCTACCGGAGGACCTGCAATGGTTAAGGCTGCATATTCATCAGGCAAGCCTGCACTTGGTGTAGGACCGGGTAATGTGCCTGCTATTATTGATGATAGTGCAAATATAAAATTAGCTGTAAATTCAATAATTTTATCAAAAACATTTGATAATGGTATGATCTGTGCTTCAGAACAGGCAGTGTGTGTGCTTGATAAGGTTTATGAGGAAGTAAAAAAAGAATTTGCTTATAGAGCTTGTTATTTTTTGAATAAGGATGAAATAGAAAAATTAAGGAAAACTATTTTGATAAATGGTGCTTTGAATGCAAAAATAGTTGGACAGAGTGCTTGTAACATAGCTAAGCTGGCAGGCTTCAGTGTTCCGGAATCTACAAAGATATTGATAGGAGAGGTTAGCTCAGTAGATATAACAGAGGCATTTGCACATGAAAAATTATCTCCAATACTCGGTATGTACAGATGTAAAAATTTTGATGATGCAGTTTCTAAAGCAGAAAAATTGATTGCTGACGGTGGATATGGCCATACGGCTTCAATATATATTTCTGAAACGGAAAAAGAAAAGGTTGAAAAATATGAAAATTCAATGAAAACTTGCCGTATTTTGATAAATACTCCTTCAACCCATGGTGGAATAGGAGATTTGTATAATTTCAAACTAGCTCCTTCATTGACATTAGGCTGTGGTTCTTGGGGTGGAAATTCAGTTTCAGAAAATGTTGGTGTAAAGCATCTGATAAATATTAAGACAGTAGCTATAAGGAGAGAAAATATGCTTTGGTTTAGAGCACCTGAGAAGGTTTATTTCAAAAAAGGTTCAATGCCTGTTGCTCTTGAGGAGCTTGGAAAGGTAATGAATAAAAAGAAGGCTTTTATAGTAACAGATACATTTTTATATAAAAATGGAAATATAAAGCCTATAACGGATAAGCTTGAAGAATTGGGAATAAAGCATACCTGCTTTTATAGTGTAACACCTGATCCTACATTACAATGTGCTAGAGAAGGTCTTAAACAAATGAGAGAATTTGAGCCGGATCTTATTATAGCTTATGGTGGTGGTTCTCCTATGGATGCTGCTAAGATTATGTGGGTTATGTATGAAAATCCTGAAGCCAATTTTGAAGATATGGCAATGGATTTTATGGATATTAGAAAGAGAATTTATACCTTCCCTGAAATGGGCAAGAAATCTTATTTTGTAGCTATACCTACTTCTTCAGGAACAGGCTCAGAGGTTACACCTTTTGCAATAATTACAGATTCAGATACAGGAGTTAAGTGGCCGATAGCTGATTATCAAATATTACCAAATATGGCTATAGTAGATGTTGACAATATGATGTTACAGCCTAAAGGCTTGACAAGCTCAAGCGGTATTGATGTATTTACACATGCCTTGGAATCTTATGTATCAATGCTTGCAACAGAATATACACAAAGCTTATCACTTAGAGCAATGAAATTGGTATTTGATTATTTGCCATCAGCATATAAAAATGGTGCAAATGATCCGAAGGCAAGAGAAAAAATGGCTGATGCTTCTTGCATAGCAGGTATGGCATTTGCAAATGCCTTCCTCGGTATAAATCATTCATTAGCACATAAATTAGGAGCTTTTCATCATATTCCACATGGTGTAGCAAATGCTTTGGTTCTTAGCTATGTAATAAGATATAATGCTTGTGAAGCACCTACTAAAATGGGTACATTTTCACAATATGAGTATCCTATGGCAAAACAAAGATATATAGAATCAGCAAGATATATAGGCGTTAATGGAAAAGATGATGATGAGATTTTTGAGAATTTCATTAAAAAAATTGAAGAATTAAAAGCTGTTATAGGTATACCAAAGAGTATAAAAGAATATGGTATAGATGAAAAGAGCTTCCTTGAAACACTTGATAAGATGAGCGAGCAGGCATTTGATGATCAATGTACAGGTGCAAATCCTAGATATCCACTTATAAGTGAATTAAAGCAAATTTATTTAGATGCTTATTATGGAAATTAATATAAAGGAGATACTACTATGGAATTAAAAAATATAATTGTAAAAAGAGAGTATAAAACAGTATATGATTTGGAAGATAGGGTAGTAAAATTATTTGATAAAAAGCACCTAAAATCAGATGTATTTAATGAAGCTTTAAATAATGCAAGAGTTGAGGAAACAGGATTAAATATACCTAAGGTTTTATCTGTAACTAATATAAATGATTCTTTTGCTATAGAAATAGAAAAGGTAAATGGAAAAACATTGGAAACTTTGATGAAGGAAAATCCTACAAAAATAAAAGAATATATTGAAAAATTCGTAAATATACAAATGGATATTCATTCAAGACGTTCACCTCTTCTTACGAAATTAAAGGCAAAGTATAATAGAATTATAGATAATCTTGAATGTATAAGTAAAGATAGTAGATACGAGCTTATGATAAGATTAAATAGTATGAAGGACCATATAAAGGTATTACATGGAGATTATAATCCTAGCAATGTTATAATAGATGAAAAGGGTAATTATTCAATTATTGACTGGGCACATGCAACTCAGGGTAATGCTTCAAGCGATGCAGCCATGACTTATTTGTTATTATCATTTGAAGATGAAAAAATTGCTGAAATGTATATTGAAGAATTTTGCAAGCAATCAAATATTAGTAGAAGATTAATTAATTTATGGCTTCCTATAGTTGCAGCTGTAAGACTTGAAAAAGCTAATAAAGATGAAAAAGAAAAATTGTTAAAATGGATAGATGTGTTTGATTATGAATAAATAATATAAATAACCAAGCTTATATATTTATAAGCTTGGTTATTGTAAATTTTAAAGTGTACTTTATTTTATGAACATAGATGCTGTTCGTATGAGATATGGAGTAATGAAAATAACAATAAATTGATAAGAAGATTTATTGAAAAGAGTATGGATATAGGGGGATTTAGTAAAAAAAGAATACAAGAAATTGAAAACTTTATGAATAACTATCCTAGAAAAATGTTTGATGGACTAAGCCCTAATGAGGTTTATAAAAGTTTAGAACATACTTTATAATATAC
>CAMQCZ010000026.1 GCA_946999385.1 uncultured Lachnoanaerobaculum sp. | reverse complement strand
AAAATAGCAAAACTATACCTTTTTATACTTAATTCACCTATCATAGGGACATTTATATATAATATTGCATCAAATAAATTAAGAATAAAAAAATTATATTCCACTTCTTGCTTTAAAAAGTATTTCCCTTTTTTGAATGAATATTTTCAAAATTCAAAAAGAGGCTACTCACCTAAATCACTTTTTGCAAGCATAAAATGTAATTATATAAATATAAATACTAAAGCTACATTTTCAAAAATAGATAATAGTATTTTTATCATTACCTCTAATTACAAAAAATATTTAAACAATGTAGAAATTTATAAATTATTAAATCCTTCTATTGAACATTTTACTATTAATTCCTGTAAGGCTTTTCCTCATATAGAAAATCCTCAAGCTTTAATAGAAGATTTAAAATTAATACTATAATATATTTTAAAAATCTAATTATAAAAAGATGTTTCACGTGAAACATCTTTTTATTTTTATATTTATATACTTATATACTTTATTGAATAAATAAATTATAATTAAGCTGAATTGAATATTTATTATAAATTATCTATTAAGGAGAAAATATGCTTGAAAAAATTATAAAATTAATAGAGAAAAGCCCATCTGCATTCAATGGAGCTAAAAATATCAAGAATGAATTGATTTCTAAGGGCTATGAAAAAATTGATTTTAATAAAACTATTCACAAAGCAGGAAAATATTTTATAGAAAAAAATGAATCCTGCATTCTTGCTTTTAATATAGGCAAAAAGCTTGAAAAGCCTTATTTTAATATAGTATCAAATCATCTTGATTGTCCAAGCTTTAAGATAAAACCAAATCCTATTATAAAATCAAATGGCTATTGCAAATTAAATGTTGAAGGCTATGGCGGTATGATAATGTCTACTTGGATGGATAAGCCTCTCGGCATAGCCGGACGAGTGGCTTATAAAAAAGAAAATAAAATAACAACTAGTATTATAAATATAAATGAAGCTGTTTGTATCATTCCAAATGTAGCTATACATATGAATAGAGAAGTTAATAAGGGCTATGCCTTTAATATAAAGGATGATATGCTTCCTATTATTTCTTTAAAAGAAGACTTTGATTTTTATAAATTTTTATCAATGAAAACAGGAATAAAAGAAAAAATACTTAGCTACGACTTATTTTTATATCCTATGTATGTACCTACAATATGGGGAGAAGATAAAGAATTTATATCCAGCTTTCATATAGATGATTTTGCTTGTGCTTCCACTTCTTTATATGCTTTTATGGATAATTTTAATGAAAATGCTATAAATATTTATGCCGCTTTTGACAATGAAGAGATTGGCTCACTTACTAAACAAGGAGCTGATAGCAATTTCCTCTATGATATTTTAAAATATTTAAGTAAAATGCTTGGCTTAGAATATGTTGCAATGCTTAATAATTCTCTTTGCTTAAGTGCTGATAATGCCCATGCACTACATCCAAACCACCCTGAATATTATGATATATCAAATAGAGCTTATATAAATAAAGGAATAGTTATAAAATATAGTGCCAGACAATCTTATGCAAGTGATAGTCTAGGTTCGGCTATTTTTATAGATATTTTGGATAGAGAAAATATTCCTTATCAATTTTTTACAAATAGAAGTGATATGCCCGGTGGCTCAACTCTCGGAAATATATCTAATGCTCACGTATCTATAGATACTGTAGATATAGGCTTAGCACAGCTGGCAATGCATTCAAATATGGAAATGGCAGGAACTAAAGACCTTGAATATCTATATAAGGGATTAAAAGCTTTCTATCAAAGATAAAAATATTATATTTAAACAACAAACACCAGATGTTTCACGTGAAACATCTGGTGTTATTCATTTTAACTAAATATTGTTTGTATAATGAAAGCTGTAAAATAAAGTGTCAGTATAGAAAAGATAAATCAAGTTAAAAAAAATAAAATAAAAAGTTTAAATTGCGATAGATTTAGTGTAGGAATAATGTAGGAATAACTCAATTTTCTCTACATTTTCCACACATTTATCACAATTTAAACTCCTATTTTCACTCTCTCCTATACCTAAAAGCCAAGCAAAATCCTAAAATACTTATAAAGAATATAAAAATCCACATCTTATCTAAATTAAATTTATTTTCTAAGTAAGAAGCTATGATAACACCTAAAACCATACCTACACTTCTATAAATCAAAATGAGAGTATTCGAAGCACTCGTATTTTTACAAATTTTCAAATCAATTAAAGCAAAAAACATATATGTAGTGTATAAGACTTCCCCTGTAGACCATAGAATAACGGATAAAATTATGAGTTCTAATTTATTTTTAAATAATATTAAACTAAAAAATCCAAAAGCACAAAATAAACTTGCAAAAGATACTAGTTTTATACTTTTTATATTCTTTAAAATCTTACTACTAAGAGGTGCAAAAATAATATTAACTATTGCATTTATACTTAAAATATAACCGAAATATATTTCAGAATTTTTTTTAAATACCTTTTCAAACATTAAAGGAAGTGAAAAATTTTGCTGCGAAAAAGAAATTTCAAAAATTATAATTAATAAACTTATTATCAAAAAATCAAATTTTAATATATTTAGTTTTTCTTTTTCTATTACAATTTCTTTTTTATTTATCTTATGCTTGTCATTTATAAAAAATAGAATTATAAGTCCAAGTAAAACAAATATCATATAAATAAAAAACAAAAATCTTACATTTTTTATAAAAAAGCCGGTTATTAAAGGAGCTATAATATTTGATATAGCTATACCACTTATATTTAATGAATAGGCTAATTTCTTAGATTTTTCTTCTATATTATCCACCAAAATAGTATTAATACTAGGATTGGATATCCCTATCATAAAAAATGCTACAAATAGTGAATTTAATTTTATAACATTACTATAATTAAAAATTATATATAAAAGTAAGCTAGAAATATAAATTAATCTACTACTTATAATTATATTCTTTTTTGAAATATATTTTTCTAGTCTTGCACCTAAAAAAATAGCAGGAATCATCATTAATAAAACCAATATATATATTAATTTAGGATAATTATCTGAATTTATAAATTCTTTATTTAAGAGTATTATTAAAAAAGGAATGATACCACTGCCTATTCTAATTAATGTTGTCGATAAGATAAATAAAATATATTTTTTTTTATTATCCATAATTTTTTTCAATTTTTCTTTTTTACCATCCCTCTTTTTCAATCACGCTAGCTTTTCTAGGATATTTTTTATTCCACTTTTTATTTTTATTTATCATCACTAAATTTCTTATAGAATCATCATTTAGCATCTTAAAGCTTTCAATTTTTACTAAATTTAAATCAAGTAGCTGAAATGCTTTTTGAGAATTTTCAATTTCCTGATTTGCTTTTTCTGCTTTATATGCTATGAATTTTCCACCCGGCTTAATAAAACCACAACAAAATTCACTTAAGGTAGCCAAATTTGCTACTGCTCTTGATACTACAAAATCAAACTTTTCTCTATATTCAGCTTCTTTTGCATAATCTTCAGCCCTTCCATGTATCAATTTCACATTCTTAATATCTAATTTTTCTAATATAATAGCTATAAACTTTAATCTCTTATTTAAACTATCAAGCAAAACAAAGTCTATATTTTCAAAAACTATAGCTAAGGGAATACCCGGAAATCCCGCTCCGGTACCTATATCTATTATTTTATATTTTTTTATATTTAAATCCTTTACCGACCTAATAAGTGATAAGCTATCTATAAAATGCTTATAAATTACATCCTTCATATCAACTATAGCCGTTAGATTCAAATACTTATTTGTTTCAATTAGTTCCTCATAAAAAATATAAAATTTTTTTATTTTCTCTTCATCAATCTCAAAATCTATATTTTTTAAGGCTTCTAAAAAAATATCTCTAAATTCTTTATAATTATTTTTCATTATTTTTTAGCCTTTAACCCCTCTAAATATACTAATAATACTGTTATATCCGCCGGTGAAACTCCTGAAATTCTGGAAGCCTGACCTATAGAGCTTGGTCTAACCATATTTAATTTTTGTATTGCTTCTATTCTAAGACTATTAACATCTTCATATTTTATATCATTTGGAATTTTTTTATTTTCCATTTTCTTAAATTGCTTAACCTGACTTTCCTGTCTTTTTATATATCCTTCATATTTTATATTTATATTAACCTGTTCTATAATATCTATATCTAATTTAGGACGATTTTCATCTATTTCACTACAAACAAAATAATTTAATTCAGGTCGTCTGATTAATTCAGCAAGACTTGCAGATGTTTTCAAAGTATTAGAATTATACTTTTGCAAAAATTCCTGTACTTTTGAACCTGCTCCTATAAATGTATTTTTAAGTCTTTCTATTTCCTTTTCTATCAGCTCTTCTTTTTTTAATAATTTTTCATATCTTTCTTTTGAAATAGTTCCTATTTCATAACCTATTTTGGTAAGTCTAATATCAGCATTATCCTGTCTTAATAATAATCTATATTCTGAACGTGAAGTCATCATTCTATAAGGCTCATGACTTTCCTTTGTAACTAAATCATCTATCAAAACTCCTATGTAGCCCTGAGATCTATCTATAATAAAATAATCTCTACCTAAAACCTTCATTGAAGCATTTACACCTGCCATAAACCCCTGTACTGCCGCTTCTTCATAACCTGAGCTTCCATTAAATTGACCTGCACTAAAAAGACCTTTTATATCCTTAAATTCCAAGCTTGCATCCAATTGTCTTGCATCTATACAATCATATTCTATTGCATAGGCATTTCTAACTATATTTGCATTTTCCAAGCCTTTTATACTTCTTATCAAATCAAGCTGTACATCTTCAGGTAAGGATGAGGACAGTCCTCCAAGATAAAGCTCATTAGTATAAAGTCCTTCCGGTTCTACAAATACATGATGCCTATCTTTATCAGGAAATTTCATTATCTTATCTTCTATTGAAGGACAATATCTAGGTCCTGTACCTTCTATAAATCCTGAATATAATGGAGAACGATCTATATTCTCTTTTATTATATTATGAGTTTTTTCATTTGTATAAGTAAGATAACAGCTCGCCTGCTCTTTTTGAATTTTTTCTCTATCTGTTGTAAATGAAAATGGTATGATAGGCTTATCTCCAAATTGCTCTTCCATTACACTCAAATCAACACTTCTTTTATCAACTCTGGCAGGTGTTCCTGTTTTAAATCTGTACATAATTATATTATTATCAATCAAAGCTTTACTTAAATATTTTGAATTTTTTAATCCGTTAGGACCTGTATCTTCACTTACTTCTCCATAAATACAACGTGATTTTAAATAAGTACCTGTACATAGAATAACTGCCTTTGCAAAAAATTTTGCACCTGAAATACTTTTTACTCCAATACATTTTTTCACATTATTTTCATTTTCTATTATTAAATCCACAATTTCAGCTTGTTTTATACATAAATTGTTGGTATTTTCCAAAACTTTTCTCATATTTGTGGAGTATTTTAATTTATCAGCCTGAACTCTTAATGAATGTACTGCCGGTCCTTTTGAAATATTAAGCATCTTTGATTGTATAAATGTTTTATCAATATTAACAGCCATTTCTCCACCCAACGCATCAAGCTCTCTTACAAGATGTCCCTTTGATGTTCCTCCAATATTCGGATTACATGGCATAAGTGCTATTGATTCCACACTAACAGTAAAAATCACAGTTTTTAGTCCAAGTCTTGCAGCCGCAAGTGCAGCTTCACAACCTGCATGGCCTGCTCCTACAACAACAACATCATAATTTTCTTCTATAAATCTCATTTTATTTCCCCATACAAAATTTATCAAATATTTTATTTACTAAATCCTCATCTATAGATTCACCTAATATATTACCTAAATATTCATAAGCATTAAGCATATCAATAGAATAAAAATCTTCAGGTAAAGAATTAGAAATACTGTCAATCACCATTTTTAAAGCTTCCTTTGTATTATTTAAAGCTTCTATATGTCTTTCATTTGTTATATATATTTGATCATTAAAATCAATATCACCTTTATAAAACATATTCTTTATTTCTTTTTCTAAAGTCTTTCTTCCAATTTCTTCTTTTGTAGAAAAAATTATAGCTTTTTTATCAGTATATTTTTTTATTTCATCTTCATCAACAAGCATATCCTTATCAGCTTTATTTAAAAGGACTATAGCTTTTTTATCTTCTATATTTTTAAATAATTCAAAATCATCTTCACTTAATTTTTTACTGCTATCAATTAATAATAAAACTAAGTCTGCCTTATCTAAAGCTTCTTTTGCCCTATTAACTCCTATTTTTTCTATATCATCCTTAGTATCTCTTATTCCTGCTGTATCTACTATATTTAAGCTTATATCGCCAAGTCTTACATATTCTCTTATTATATCTCTTGTCGTACCTTCTATATCACTAACTATAGCTCTTTCTTCATTTAATAATAAATTTAATAAAGAGGATTTTCCGGCATTAGGCTTTCCTATTATTACAGCTTCAACTCCTTCTTTTATTATTTTTCCACTACTAAAGCTATTTATCAATTTATCTATTTCAATAATTAAAGGCATTATTATTTTTTCTAATTTTTCATTATAGCTATCCAGGCTATAATTTTCAGGATCATCAAGTGCAGATTCTATATATGCTATTTCATTTAATAATTTTTCTCTCATTTGTGATATTTTTTTTCTTATATTGCCATTTAATTGACTCATACTTGATTTTAAAGCATATTCATTTTTAGAATTTATTATATCAATAACTGCTTCAGCCTTGGTTAAATCTATTTTTCCATTCAAAAATGCTCTCTTAGTGAATTCACCGGGCTCTGCAAGTCTTGCTCCTGCCTTCAATACCAATTTCAATATTTTTTTTAATACTATAATTCCACCATGACAATTTATTTCAACCGTATCTTCACCGGTATATGTTCTTGGTGCCTTCATTAACATTACTAAAGCTTCATCAATTTTTTCATTATTTTCTTTGATATATCCATAGCTTATAGTATGGCTTTCTTTATTTTTAAGTCCACCTTTTGTACTAAATATTTTATCAACTATTTCAATAGCATTAAAACCGCTAACCCTTATTATACCTATTCCTGCATTGGTAAGACCTGTTGCTATTGCGGCTATTGTTTCATTTTTTAACATATTTCCTCCAAAATTTAATAAAAAAAGAGCTATTGATACATTATGTAATCAACAGCCCTCTTTCACAAGGCTTATTGTTATTTTATATTTCTACTTTTTCTTCTATTATCATAATTATTTCTAGGTAAAATTACTACATATCTGAATGGTTCAACACCTTCACTCTTAGTAAATATATATTTATCCATTTGAAGTGCATTATGAACAATTCTTCTTTCATAAGGATTCATAGGCTCAAGCTTAACTGCCTTTTTTGAATTTTTAACCTTTTTAGCAATATTTATTGCTAAGTTACTTAATTTTTCCTGTCTTTTTTCCCTATAATTTTCAGTATTTAACTTTACTCTAAAATAAGAGCCGAAATTTTTATTTATATGTAAATTTAATAAATATTGTATAGCATCTAAGGTTTGACCTCTCTTACCGATTATAATACCCATTTCATCTGAACTATTCATATTAATCATAAAATTAATACCTTCTATAACAAATTCGTAATCAGCATGAATATCAAATTCCTTTAAAATATTATCCAAAAATATTTTAGCCTTTGATTTGATACTATCAATATCCATTGTCTTTATTAATTCTTTTACTTCTGCTTCTTCTCTTAATTCTTTCTGTCTTTTTAATTCTCTAATTTCTCTTTCTTTTCTTATTTCTTTTAATTCTTTTTCTCTTCTATCTTCTTTTGTCTGCTTTGTTTGTTGGACTTTTTTATTATTTATATTATCAGCATTAGTTGTAGTATTAATATTATTAATATTTGTATCAGAATTTTCTTTTTTAGATATATTTAAAATCCAAGGCTTAGAAAATAAACCTAAAAAACCGCTGTTGCCTTCTTCTTCTACTTCAATAATCATATTATCACTTGTTGTTTCAAGCTTAAGAATAGCTTCATTAATAGCATCATCATAAGACCTTGCAACTATCCTAATTTTATCCATTTGAATTCTCCCTATTTCTTCTTTTCATTTTTTTCATTATACATAGCAACCATATTTGCTTTTGACGCCAATGAGCCTTTTTTTGCATTTTTTTGATAATATTGTGTAGAATCAATCATTCTTTTTTCTCTAGCTTCTTTATTTTCTTCTTTTAAGGCTTCTTGATTTATTCTTTTTTCTTCTTCTTTTTTAGCTCTGATAAAAGCATTTTTATCTATCGTCTGAGGTGCTAAGCCTCTCTTTATTCTTTTTTCATTATTTTTCTCTAAATTGATTTTAATCATTTCATCTATATCTATATTATCCAAATGCTTATTTATTGCTATTTGCTGAATAATACGTGCTATTGCTGAAGCAATCCAATATAAACCTATTCCTGATGGTAAGGTAAAGCAAAACCAAACTGACATAAGCGGCATTATAGTATTCATCGACTTCATTTGCTGCGACATAGGTGAATCATCATTACTTGGTTGATTTTTCATCATAAGTACAGTCGAATACCACTGTGTTATACCTGCAAGTATAGGTATAATCCAAGCTATACTTATATTGCTAAGTCCCTGCCATGGTGCAATAGATAAATTAATTCCAAAAAACATATTCATATTATAGATATTATGAATATTCTCACTTAATACCTTGGACATATCAGGAAAAAGCTTAGCTAATTCATCCCAATTTTTCGGTGTGAATTTATATAATAAATCTATTACATTACCTATATCATCATATTTAACCTTCTCAATAGGCATTCTGAGTGATTTAGCTATAGGGGCCAGCTTAACAGTCCAATCACTTTCTTTCATAAGAGGCACTGCTATATTTTCAAAATAAATTCTGACTACACTTACATATGCAGGAATTTTTAATATTACCTGATATAATGCTAATAGTATAGGCATTTGAATAAGAAGCTGTACACATCCTCCTGTCATACTTGTTCCATATTTATCATAAACAGCCTTCATTTCCGTTTGCTGCTTCATCATGGATTCCTGATCCTTTTTACCCTTATACTTTTTTTGTATAGCTTGTATCTCAGGCTGCATAACAGACATAAGCTTTGAAGATTTTTGTTGTTTAATTGTAAGTGGAAGCATAAGTAAATTTATTATTATTGTAAATATAATTATACTCCATCCTATATTAATTACTCCAAATAAAGAAGTAAATTTAAATATGTAGTCCATAATATAGCCGAGAATTAGGGCTACATGACCTATTATAGGTATTGTTGATTTAGTTAAAAGTGTAATTTCCAAATTTTTTCCTCCAAAATTTTATGGTACAGGATCATATCCTCCTTTAGAAAATGGATTACATCTGATTATTCTCCATATTGCTAATAAAGTACCTTTAAAAACACCATGTTTTTCAATAGCTTCTATTGCATAAGCAGAACAAGTAGGTGTATATATACAATGTGTCCTCCATTTCATTGGAGAAATATATTTTTGATAAAATTTTATCAAAAATATAAATGCTGTTTTAAACATATAACCTCTTAAAAATATCTTAATATTTAATCAATTACTAATTTTACTATATAAATGATATTATTACAAGAAAAAAAGAATAATTAATAACACTTGAAAAGCTCTATATTAAATGAAAATAAATTTTAAAAGCCATATAATTTTATTATAAAACAAGATATTAATAGTAACACTAAAAAGCTTTAAATTATATAACTAATTTAAAACTTTTTACAAATTAAGCTTATGTAATTTTAATAAATGTAAATATGCTTTTTCAATATCATTATAATCCGAATTTTTTGCATTCATTCTAATAATAACAATAATATCATATGCTGTCTTTATCTTATTTAATCTAAATATCTCTCTTAAAATTCTTGTCTTTTTATGTCTTATAACACTATTTCCAACCTTCTTTGAAATAGATATACCAAGCCTGTTGTATTTTTTATTATTATTTAGAACATACATTACCAAATACTTATTTCCGTAGACTTTTCCATTATTATAAACTACTTGAAATTCGACATTCTTTTTTAAAGATGGAAAATTTTTCATTTTTTTTCCTTTATTATAAAAAAGTAGACAGCCTAAAGACTGCCTTTAAATATTTTCGACAGCTATTATGCCGATAATTTTGCTCTTCCTTTTGCCCTTCTTGCAGCTAAAACTTTTCTTCCACCCGGAGTAGACATTCTGGCTCTAAATCCGTGAACCTTTGATCTTGATCTTTTCTTTGGTTGAAATGTCATCTTCATAAATATGCACCTCCTTTTTAATAAAATACTCCATTTTCAGGATACTCCTCGTAATTATAATGAAACTAAGCATTTTAGTCAAGTATTACATTTATTTATTTAAAGCCTTTAATAAAATATTACCTATTATAAGGCATAATACGGAACTGACAACAGCTTCAAGTATCCCCTGTGTTCCTATTATTCCTATTATTATGTATGGCAATGAGCTTACTATTTTATTTGTAGCCTTTGCATATTCTTTTCCATACAAAATAAATATTAATGACATTACTAAAATAGTGTTTGTAAGAGATGATAATAAACCTGAAAATATTAATGCAAGATTTTTCTTTTTCATCCTTCTTAATAATAGATATACATAAGCTGCAACTAAACCGACCATAATTCTTGGAAATAAACATATTATAACACTTCTAAAATCTCCCTGAATAGAACTTGGACCTATCACAAATGGTGAAAATACAAAGCTTGTAGGATTTGGCATAAATGTGTTTTTCCACATACTTGTAAGTCCAAAAAAAAGTCCGAGCATACAAGCTTTTTTTCTTCCTAATAATATTGCACCTATTGCTACAGTTACCTGAATAATTGTAGCATTCATAATACCAAGAGGTATATAACCCAACATAGGAATTACAGCTTGAATTAATATTATAGTCATAAAAATAGATAATAATACCATTTCAAAAATATCATTTTTTCTTTTTATATCCATTTTTTTTCCTCCACATATTCTGAACATAAATTATAATACATAAAAAAAATTTTTTCCACAATTTTTTAATGTTAATAAGTATGTAGATTTTATGTTTTTTTATAGCTATATATTATCATAAAATAGTACAAAATATTTATTATTACATATTTTTTTAAATGTACATTTGTATATAAAAGTTATCCACATTATCAACATTCAAATGTTAATAACATTAGCTTAAAAAGTTATACACATTTTTGTACACATTTTGTGGATAACTTTTTATTGATTATATATTTTTTATTTGTTATAATTTATATATTAACTTAGATAGGTGTATATATGATTAATGTAATTAAAAATAAATGGAAAGAAGTAATCAATTATGTTTTACATGAATATGATATAAGTAATATTTCTTATGAAACATGGCTCACGCCCTTAGAACCCTGTTTTTTAGAAAAAGCTAAGGATTCAAGCCTGATTTTACATATAAGCTTTAAAAATATTGATGATATAGACGATTTTTTTATTTCTTATGTAGATACAAAATTCAATAAAATTTTATGTGCTTCTATAGATATGGTTTTGGATATTAAATGTAATATTATTTTTGATAATAAAAGGATGGAAAGATCTAATATACCATCTTTTATTAATGATGATAAGAAAAATATTGATAGTGAAGTATTTCAAAATGCTAATATAAATCCAAAATATAAATTTGAAAATTTTATTATAGGTCCAAGTAATGAAATGGCACATGCAACTTCTCTTGCTGTTTCAAAATCTTTAGGTGATATATATAATCCTTTATTTTTATATAGTGGACCGGGGCTTGGTAAAACTCACCTTATGCATAGTATTGCAAACTCAGTTTTAGAAAGAAATCCTCAGGTAAAGGTTTTATATGTAACAAGCGAAAAATTTACCAATGAATTGATAGAATCTATTAGAACAAATACTTCTCAAAAATTCAGAGATAAATATAGAAATTTAGATATGCTTTTGATTGATGATATACAATTTATTATAAATAAAGAAAGTACACAGGAGGAATTTTTCCATACCTTTAACACTCTTTATGATAGAAAAAAGCAAATTATTATATCATCAGATAAGCCTCCAAAAGATTTAAAAACTCTTGATGAACGTCTTACATCAAGATTTGAATGGGGTATAACAGTAGATATTATGCCTCCTAATTATGAAACACGTATGGCTATATTAGAAAAAAAACAGGAAAATGACGGTATATATGTAGGTAAAGAAGTTTTGCAATATATAGCAACACATATAAAAAGTAATATAAGAGAATTGGAAGGTGCTTTAAATAAAATTATAGCTACCAGTAAATTATTAAATAATAAAAAAATAGATCTTAATATGGCTCAGGAATCCTTAAAGGGACTTATAAATCCTGATATTCCTATTAAGCTTAATATCGAAGCTATAGTAACTATAGTTGCACAACATTTCAATATACCTAAAAGTGATATTATCAGCAAAAAAAAGCCTAAGGAAATATCTGTTCCAAGACATATTGCTGTATATTTATGTAGAGAGCTTACTGATTCTACACTTGTTGAAATTGGAAAATTTTTAAATAATAGAGATCATTCTACTATTTTAAACTCAATAAAATATGTAGAAAAAAATATTGAAAATAAGGATGATTTTATATTAGAAAATATAAATGTAATAAAGAAAAAGCTTTCTCCAAGTTAAGTTTGTATCTGTCAACATAATACTAACATAGTATAAACTTGTTTTAAACATACTTGCTATGTGGAGATTTTCTTTAATTTTCAAAGCTTTATGCACTTTTCCACAAATTAACATCCCCTATTACTACTATTACTAAATATATTATATATTTATACTCGTGATTTCGGATTTTACATATAAAGAAAGGATTTCAAAATGAAATTAATTTTTAAAAAAGATAATCTGCTAAACTCTTTAAATATAGTATCAAAAGCTATAGCAAATAAAACAACAAACCCAATTTTAGAATGTATTTTATTTGATTGTGAAAGCTCTATTATAAAATTATGCTCAAATAACGAGGAGCTTGCCATAGAAACTATTGTTAGTGGACAAATAATTGAAAAAGGAAAAATAGCATTAAATGCAAAATTGATATGTGATATAATTAGAAAGCTTGATGCGACTGATCAGGATATATTAATAGAAACAAATAATACATTAACTACAATAACATGTAACAAGGCTGTTTTTAATATTCAAGGCTTTGATGCTGATGAGTTTTCAGATTTACCTGATTTTGAAAAAAATAATTATATTTCAATTTCACAATTTACTTTAAAAGAAGCTATAAGACAGACTATATTTTCAGTAGATTATAACGATACAAATAGAATGATGTCAGGAGAATATATAGAAATAAATTCAGATAAATTAAAATTTACTACTCTTGACGGTCATAGAATATCTATAAGAAATATAATAATGAAAGATAATTATAACAATCAAAATGTTATAGTTCCTGCTAAAACTTTAAATGAGCTTAGTAAAATAATTATAGGAGATAATGAAAAAGAAATATTTATATATTTTAGCAAAAATTATATTTTGTTTGAATTTGATGAAACAAAGCTTATATCAAGAGTTATAGATGGTGAATATTTTAAAATAGATCATATGCTTTTGATGGATTATGATACTAAAATAAATATAAATAAAAATAAATTTTTATCAAGTATAGATCAAGCTATGACACTTATAAGAGAAAATGATCATAAGCCTATAATTCTAAATATAAAAGAAAATTCGCTTAATTTAAAAGTTGAATCATTAATTGGAAAAATGGATATGTCTTTAGATTGTGAAATTAGCGGTAAAGATTTAATGATAGCTTTTAATCCTAAATTTTTAATTGATGCTTTAAAGGTAATTGATGATGAAAATGTAAATATATATATGACTAATTCAAAATCTCCTTGTTTTATAAGAGATGATGATGAAAAATATATATATATGATTTTACCTGTTAATTTTGTTTCTTAGGAGTATTATGGAAATTATAAAGATAAAAGATGATTATATAAAGCTTGAACAGGCATTAAAATTAAGTGGGAATTTTGATATCGGTTCCGATGCAAAATATGCTATAAAAAATGGAGAGGTTAAGGTAAATGGTATTTTAGAATATCAAAGAGGCAAAAAGCTTAAAGCTGATGATACATTTACCTTTGGTAGTCATGATTATAAAATCATTAGAATTACTCAATTATAGGAATTATATAAAAGAAAATATAATATTTAAGAATGGCATAAATATTTTATATGGGGACAATGCACAGGGAAAAACAAATATTTTGGAAGCAATATATTTGGCAATAACTTCAAAATCTCACAGATTGTCTAAGGATAGGGAGCTTATTAATTTTTCAAATAAAGAAGCACATATAAAGCTTATTATTGATAAAAAAAATATAGAAAATAAAATAGATATACATCTTAAAAAAGATAAACCTAAGGGAATTGCAATAAATTCTTTAGTTATAAAAAAAATCAGTGAATTATTAGGAGTTGCAAATGTAGTATTTTTTTCTCCTGAGGACTTAAATATTATAAAGGACGGTCCTTCACAAAGAAGAAGATTTATTGATTTGGAGCTTTGTCAGATGAATAAAATTTATTTAAATTCTCTGCTTGAATATAATAAAATATTAAATCAAAGAAATAAGCTTTTAAAGGATATATCTTTTAATAAAGAATTGGAAGATACTTTGGATATATGGGATTTTCAGCTTGTAAGCTATGGTAAAGAGATAATAATACAAAGAGAAAAATTTATAAAAAAAATAAATGAGATTATTAAAAATATACATTTAGATTTGACAAGCGGTAAGGAAAATTTAGAAGTAATATATGAGAAAAATGTTGATTTGGATTTTTTTGAGAATAAATTAAAGTTAAACAGGCAAAATGATTTAAAATTTAAAAATACAAGTGTAGGTCCACATAGAGATGATATAGAATTTATAATTAATTCGGATAAAAATATAAAAATTGATGCCAGAAAATTTGCTTCACAGGGGCAACAAAGAACTATAGCTTTATCATTAAAATTAGCTGAAATTGAAATTGTAAAACAAACTATAAATGATTATCCTATACTTTTATTGGATGATGTTTTATCTGAGTTGGATTTATCAAGACAAATAAAGCTTTTAAAAGCTATAAGTCATATACAAACTATAATAACTTGTACAAGTATAGATGATTTTATTAATAAAGATATCAAGCTTGATAAAGTATTAAAAATAAAAAATGGAAGAATTACCAGTGAAATATAAAAGGAGATTGTTATGAGTACAGAATATGATGCTTCTCAAATACAAATATTAGAAGGGCTTGATGCAGTAAGAAAAAGACCGGGCATGTATATAGGTTCTATTTCATCAAGAGGTTTACATCATTTGGTATATGAAATAGTTGATAATTCAGTAGATGAAGCATTAGCAGGCTTTTGTACATCTATAGAGCTTGAAATCAACGAGGATAATTCGATAAGAGTATTGGATAATGGTAGAGGGATACCTGTTGATATACAAAAAAAAGCAGGAAAGCCTGCTCTTGAAGTTGTATTTTCTATTTTGCATGCAGGTGGTAAATTTGGAAATGGAGGATATAAGGTATCAGGAGGTTTGCATGGAGTTGGAGCTTCTGTTGTTAATGCTTTATCTAAAAAATTAGAAGTTAGAGTATATAAAAATGAAAAAATTTACGAAATGAAATTTGAACGTGGGAAGGTTGTTGAAAATCTGACTATAATAGGTTCTTGTGAAAAAGATAAGCATGGAACTGAAGTTGTATTTTGGCCTGATGATGAAATATTTGAAGAAACTATATACAATTATGATACTTTGAAATTAAGACTTAGAGAAACTGCATTTTTGACTAAGGATTTAAAAATAAAAATAAAAGATAACAGACAAGAAAATAAAGAGGATATTTTTCATTACAAGGGCGGTATAAAAGAATTCGTAGAATTTTTGAATAAGGAAAAGGAATATATATATAAAAATATAATATATTGTGAAGGTGAAAAAGAACAGGTGTATGTTGAAGTAGCTATGCAACATAATGACAGCTATAATGAAAATATATATACTTTTGTAAATAATATAAATACTCCTGACGGTGGAACGCATTTAACCGGATTTAAAAATTCATTAACCAAGACTTTTAATGATTATGCAAGAAAAAATAAAATTTTAAAAGATAATGAAGAAAATTTATCCGGAGATGATATCAGAGAAGGGCTTACAGCTATAATATCAGTTAAGGTTTCAAATCCTCAATTTGAAGGACAAACCAAGCAAAAGCTTGGAAATTCAGAGGCTTTGACTGCTGTTAATGCTGTAGTTTCAGAACAATTAACTTATTTTTTGGAACAAAATCCTTCTGTAGCAAAGAGTATTTGTGATAAGGCTATTTTAGCTCAAAGAGCAAGAAATGCGGCAAGAAAAGCAAGAGATTTAACAAGAAGAAAATCTGCACTTGACGGTTTTAAATTGCCCGGAAAATTGGCGGACTGTTCAAGTAAGGATGCTGAAAAATGTGAAATATTCATAGTTGAGGGAGATTCAGCCGGAGGCTCTGCAAAATCTGCAAGAAATAGAGAAAATCAGGCAATTCTTCCATTAAGAGGAAAAATTTTAAATGTTGAAAAGGCTAGAAAAGATAAAGTATTTTCAAATGCAGAAATAAGAGCAATGATAACAGCCTTTGGAACAGGTATACACGAAGATTTTGATATAACAAAATTGAGATATAATAAAATAATAATCATGACAGATGCAGATGTTGACGGTTCTCATATAGATACCTTAATGCTCACATTTATTTATAGATATATGCCTGAATTAATTAAAAATGAACATGTATATTTAGCTCAGCCACCTTTATATAAAATAGAAAAGAATAAAAAAGTTTGGTATGCGTATAATGACGATGAATTAAATGGAATATTAGATGAGATAGGAAGAGATCAATCTAATAAAATTCAAAGATATAAGGGATTAGGAGAAATGAATGCTGAACAATTATGGGAAACAACTATGGATCCTGAAAGAAGAATTTTATTAAAGGTTAGTTTGGACAATGAAAATTTATCGGGAACTAATTTAACTTTTGAAACTCTTATGGGTGATGAAGTAGAACCAAGAAGAGCATTTATTGAAGCAAATGCAAAATATGTTCAAAATCTTGATATTTAATTAAGGAGCTAAATATGGAAGCTAATGTATTTGATAAGGTAAAGGAAATTGATCTAAAAGAAACTATGGAAAAATCTTATATTGATTATGCCATGAGTGTTATTGCATCAAGAGCCTTACCTGATATAAGAGATGGATTAAAGCCTGTACAAAGAAGAATTTTATATTCTATGATTGAACTTAATAATGGTCCTGACAAGCCTCATAGAAAATGTGCACGTATTGTCGGTGATACAATGGGTAAATATCACCCTCATGGAGATACTTCTATATATGGAGCTTTGGTAAATATGGCTCAGGATTGGTCTATAAGATATCCTTTAGTTGATGGACATGGTAATTTCGGCTCCATAGACGGGGACGGTGCGGCAGCTATGAGATATACAGAAGCAAGGCTGAGTAAAATTGCAATGGAAATGCTCACTGATATTAATAAAAATACAGTTGATTTTGTTGCAAATTTTGATAATACTGAAAAAGAACCTTTAGTCTTACCATCAAGATTTCCTAACTTATTAGTTAATGGAACTAGTGGAATAGCTGTCGGAATGGCTACAAATATACCACCACATAACTTAGGAGAATTAGTAGAAGCTATAAATAAAATTATAGATTATCAAATAGAAAAAAAAGAAATTCAAATAGATGATATTTTAGAAATAATAAAAGGTCCTGATTTTCCTACAGGTGCAAATATACTTGGAAAAAGTGGAGTAATAGAAGCTTATAAGACAGGACGTGGGAAAATAAAGGTAAGAGCTGTAACAAATATAGAGGAAATGCAAAATGGCAAAAGTAAAATTATAGTTACACAATTACCTTACTTAGTTAATAAAGCAAAATTAATAGAGAAAATAGCAGAGCTTGTAAATGATAAAAAGATAGACGGTATAACAGAGCTTAGAGATGAATCTAATCGTGAGGGTATGAGAATAGTCATTGAGCTTAGAAGAGATGTTAATGCAAATATTATTTTAAATAGATTATATAAGCATACTCAGTTGCAGGAAACATTTGGTGTTAATATGCTTTCTTTGGTTAATAATGAACCTAAAACCTTAAATATATTAGAAATGTTAAGATATTATTTAAAGCATCAGGAAGAAGTTATAACAAGAAGAACCGAGTATGATTTAAATAAAGCTAAGGAAAGAGCACATATATTAGAGGGCCTGTTAAAAGCCTTAGATAATATAGATGAGATTATAAAAATTATACGTTCAAGTGCTAATATAAATATTGCAAAAGAAGAATTGATTAGTAAATTTGGATTTAGTGATGCTCAGGCACAAGCAATAGTAGATATGCGTTTACGTTCTTTGACCGGTCTTGAAAGGGAAAGACTTTTAAATGAATATAATGATTTACAAGAAAAAATAAAATATTATCTACAAATTTTAGGTGATAGAAATTTACTTTTAAAGGTTATAAGGGATGAAATAAATATTATAAAAAGCAAATATGCTGATGAAAGAAGAACAGGATTTATAGTTGATGATGATATTGATGATGAAGATCTTATACAGAATGAAGATGTTGTTATAACTATAACTAAGCTTGGATATATTAAGAGAATGAGCCCGGATAATTTTAAAGCTCAAAATAGAGGTGGAAAAGGTATAAAGGGTATGCAGACTATAGATGATGATTTTATCGAAGATATAGTAATGACACATACACATAATTATATAAACTTTTTTACAAATAAAGGAAGAGTGTTTAGAATAAAAGCTTATAAAATTCCTGATGCCAGTAGGATTTCAAGAGGAGTAGCAATAATTAATCTATTACAATTATCAGCCGGAGAAAAAGTAAGTTCAATAATTCCTAGTGAGGACAATTCAACTGATAAATATTTATTGATGAGTACCAAAAAAGGAATGATAAAAAAGGTTGATTTGGAACAATTTAAAAATATAAGAAAAAATGGATTAATAGCTATAAAATTATTGGAAAATGATGAATTAATAGAAGTAAAAAGCACTGATGGAAATCAAGATTTTGTATTAATTTCTAAAAATGGTCAATGTATAAGAATAAATGAAATTGATATAAGGAAAATTGGACGTAATAGTATAGGTGTTAAAGCAATGAAGCTTGAGCATGGAGATGAAATAATAGGAATGCAATTATGCCTTCAAGGTAAATATTTATTATTAGTTTCAGAATTTGGTATTGGAAAAAGAGTATTATTGGATGAATTTAAAATCCAAAAAAGAAATGGAAAAGGAATGATTTGTTATAAGCCTAGTCAAAAAACCGGTAAATTAGTAGGTGCAAAATTAATAAATGATGATAGGGAAATATTTATTATAACAAATAAAGGAATATTAATAAGACTTGAAGTTAATAATATATCAATTATAGGAAGATATGGAATGGGAGTGAAATTAATAAATATAGATAAAGAAGATGATATAAAAGTTGCAGGTATTGCAAAGGTTAGAGAAAATAAATAATAAATTAATAAAATATACATATTTATTTTTAGCATAATTAGTATTTCTGATAGTATATTATTGAAAAATATCAGGAATACTAATTATATATTGATAGAAAGATAAATATAAAACCAAGATATTGTGTTTTATAATAAAAAGCAAAAAAAGTTAGTAATATCATTGACATAAATATATGTATTTAGTATAATATTCTAAGTCTTTCCTAAAAAGACTGTTGGAGAAATACTCAAGAGGCCGAAGAGGCGCCCCTGCTAAGGGTGTAGGTCGGGCAACCGGCGCGAGGGTTCAAATCCCTCTTTCTCCGTTAATGAAAATATTTTTTTAAAAAAAGTATTGACATTAAAAATGATATATGATAAAGTAAACGAGTTGCTCTTC
>CAMQCZ010000025.1 GCA_946999385.1 uncultured Lachnoanaerobaculum sp. | reverse complement strand
CATGGACCGGGATATTTGGATAAAAATCTGGAAAAAATTGTCGGATTTCAAACTGATAAACCTTTTAAACGTTCTTTACAACCTTTTGGTGGTATTCGTATGTCAGAGCTTGCTTGCGAATCATATGGTTATAAAGTAGACGATGAAGTTAAACATATTTTTACAGCATATCGTAAAACACATAACCAGGGTGTATTTGATGTTTATACTCCTGAGATGAGAGCCGCAAGAAAGTCAGGTATTATAACAGGTCTTCCTGATGCATATGGTCGTGGACGTATTATCGGTGATTATCGTCGTGTAGCCTTGTATGGTGTTGATTTCTTAATACAAGATAAAAAAGAACAGCTTGCATATTCACTGGAAAGAATGACAAGCAAAACTATCCGTCTAAGAGAAGAATTGGCAGAGCAGATTCGTGCGTTAGGTGAACTGAAGGAATTAGGAAAAATATATGGCTTTGATATTTCAGAACCTGCTACAAATGCCAGAGAGGCTATTCAATGGTTGTATATAGCATATCTTGCGGCTGTTAAACAACAAAATGGTGCCGCAATGAGTCTTGGTAGAACTTCAACCTTTGTTGATATATTTATCGAAAGAGATTTAAAAAATAATGTTATAACAGAAAGTGAAGCTCAAGAGCTTATCGACCATTTCATTATGAAATTACGTCTTGTAAAATTTGCTCGTACCCCTGAATATAATCAATTATTCTCAGGTGATCCTACTTGGGTTACTGAATCACTTGGAGGTATGGGACTTGACGGTCGTCCACTTGTAACCAAATCATCTTTCAGATATTTACATACGCTTACTAACTTGGGTACAGCTCCTGAGCCTAACTTAACCGTTCTTTGGTCTCCTGCTCTACCTTCAGGATTTAAACGCTTCTGTGCAAAGATGTCTATTAATACATCTTCTATACAATATGAAAATGATGAAATTATGAGGCCTGATCATGGAGATGATTATGCTATAGCATGTTGTGTATCCTCTATGAAAGTTGGTAAGGAAATGCAATTCTTCGGAGCAAGAGCAAATCTTGCAAAATGCCTACTTTATGCAATCAACGGCGGTGCTGATGAAAAGTCTCACGTACAGGTAGGACCTCGTTATCGTAGAGTCGAAGGTGATTATCTTGATTTTGATGATGTTATGCAAAAATATGATGATATGATGGAATGGTTGGCAAAATTATATGTAAATGCGTTAAATGTTATACATTATATGCATGATAAATATTGCTATGAATCACTACAAATGGCTTTACATGATAGAGATGTTAAAAGATTTTTTGCTACCGGTATAGCAGGTCTTTCAGTTGTAGCCGATTCTCTTAGTGCTATCAAATATGCAAAGGTTAAAGTTATAAGAGATGAAGAAGGTTTGGTATATGATTATAAGGTAGAAGGTGATTTCCCTAAATATGGTAATAATGATGACAGAGTTGATAAGATAGCTGTTGATTTGGTAGAGCGTTTTATGAATAAAATAAGAAAACACCATGTTTATCGTGAATCTATTCCTACCATGTCTATTCTTACTATCACATCTAATGTTGTTTATGGTAAAAAGACAGGTAATACACCTGATGGAAGAAGATATGGTGAACCATTCGCTCCGGGTGCTAACCCAATGCATAGAAGAGATACCCATGGAGCCTTAGCTTCACTTGCATCTGTAGCTAAGCTACCATTCAGTGATGCACAGGACGGTATTTCAAATACATTCTCAATAATACCGGGTGCCTTAGGTAAAGATAATAAGATCTTCTCAGGAGAGCTTGATTTGGATGCTCTATACGAGGAGGCAAAAAATGAATCAAAATAATGATAAAGATATTGATAGGTTGGTAGAATTACTGGATTCACAAATATCTCAGGGTACCGGACATGTTAATGTTTTTCAAACTGCTACATTACAAGAGGATGAAGATATTGATAATATAAATTTATCAAGCAAAAAGGCTTGTGCTTGTACAAGTTCAGCTTGTCAAGTACCTACTTTATTGGATATAAGTCCTGATGAGAATTAGCAGATGAAAATAAAATAATATTGAGCTTCTGCTCTATAGTAACTATTCACATTACCTAAGAAATTAGGAACATATTATTAAAATTACCTTATGAGGTAAAGAAAGAAGGAGTTTATATGGCAACAAATGCACAAGTAGATAATTTAGTATCAATGTTAGACGGTTATTCAGAAAATGGTGGACATCACCTAAATATAAATGTTTTCTCTAAGGAAACACTTTTAGATGCACAGGCTCATCCTGAAAAATATCCACAATTAACAGTACGTGTATCTGGATATGCTGTTAATTTCAACAAATTAACAACAGAACAACAAAATGATGTTATCTCAAGAACTTTCCATGAAGGAATGTAATTAGTAATGTTAGGTAATATACACTCTATTGAAACTTTTGGTACTGTAGATGGTCCAGGTATAAGATATGTTATTTTTTTTCAGGGTTGCCCCTTACGTTGTAAATATTGCCACAATCCGGATACATGGCAGATACAGGCAACAAATCAAAAATCTGTTGATGATATTTTGAATGATTACTCATCATATGAAGCATATTTAAAAGATGGTGGTATAACTTGTACAGGTGGCGAACCATTATTACAAATAGATTTTGTAATTGAATTATTTAAAAAAGCAAAAGAACGTGGCATACATACTTGTGTCGATACGAGTGGTATTACCTTTTCTAAGGATAATATTAATACACTTAAAAAATTTAATGAACTTATAAAATATTGTGATCTTTTTCTTCTTGACATTAAGCATATAGATGATTCAGAACATAAAAAGCTTACCGGAGCAAGTAATGCCAATATTTTAGAATTTGCTAAATATTTATCTGATAATAATAAAGATATGTGGATAAGGCATGTCGTTGTACCGGGTATAACATACAATGAAAATTATCTTTATAAATTAGGTTATTTTTTAGGTGGACTTAAAAATGTAAAGGCCTTAGATGTACTTCCTTATCATACTATGGGAGTAAATAAATATAAAACCTTAGGTATTACATATCCTCTTGAGGGTGTGAAAGCCCTTCCTGCAAATGATGCAGCAAAAGCAAGAAATATAATTCTAAAAGGTTTAAAAGCTAGATTACTTGAAATAAAATCAAAATAGCTTATATATAAAAAATGAGTCTTTAATTTAATTGATATCAATCAAATTAAAGACTCATTTTAAATTATCAATTTCAACTTATAAATAAATATAAGAATTTTATTTTAATATCTCATCATCTTCTACAAATAAATCAACTATCTTAGCTGCTTTTATATCTACAAGCCCTTTATCACTAAGCTTAAGATAAGGACTGACTACAAGCCCCAGAGTACCCATAGACATAATAGGATTATAATGCTTATAACCATTTTCAATTAAATCATTACGTACTTTTTCAAGACTTTTTGCAGAATCCTCTACTGATTTTTCTGATAAGATACCGGCTACAGGTAAAGGCAATATTGAACTTAATTTTCCATTTTTTGAAAAACCTATGCCTCCTCCAAGCTTTATAATTTCATTGGCAATATTAATCATTGATGGAATATCTCTTCCCATAACAAATAAATTATGATGATCATGGAACCATGTTGTAGCACAAGCTCCCTGCTTTATAGTATCACCTCTAATAAGTCCAAAAGCTTTATTTATTCCATTGTAGCGATCAAATACACAAGCCAATAAAAGCTCTTTTTCTTCCTGCCAATATAGTATACCATCCTTTATATTTAAATCCATAAAGCTTTCTTTTACTTGTGTTGTTCCATCAATAATATTCATAATCCTACATCTTATTTTATCTTTTTTAGGACAATGTATTAAAAGATCCTCTTCCTTTATACTCGAAAGCTTCAAGCTGTGATAATATTCTTTTTTAAAATTTGTCTTAAAATCTTTTCTTTTAACTAAAAGCCTACCATTTTTAAATACCATTTCCGGTTTAAACTCTTCTATCTTTTCATGTATGGAAAAATCTGCCAAATATCCTGATTTTATTTCTCCCCTATCACGAAAATTCATCCTTAGAGCAGGAGTTTTTGTTGCACAATATATTGCCATCTCCAAAGGAAAGCCTTTTTCCACAGCCTTTCTCAATATATAATTTAACTGTCCCTTATTATATAAATCATCTACCATAACATCATCAGTTACAAAAGCAGTTTGTTCATATAAATTTTCACTAATAATAAATGATAAAATATCATTATGTAACATTTTAGCTTGAATTTCCACAAACATTCCCATTTCATATCGCTGAATAAGCTCTTCCAAATTATGCTCAGTATGATCAGAATCTATTCCAAGATATATAAAACGTGCAAGCTCTTCATCAATCAAAGAAGGACAATGCCCCTCTACAACATACGCAGGCTTCTCTTTTTTTATATCTTTTATAAATTTAACTACATCCAAATTATTATTTTCTTTTATTACACCTCTATAGTTCATAACCTCACCCAGACATGCAATAGACTTATTTTTTGATAATTTCATCATCGCATCATAATCTATGATTGCACCTGTAGTTTCAAGCTCAGGATTGGTTGAAGGTACACAAGAGGGTATTCCATAAAAAATATCAATATCTGAAGCTTCACCCTCCTTTATCATAAGCTCAAGTCCTTCTATACCTTTTACATTTGCCATCTCATGTGGCTCTGCAACCAAGGTTGTTATTCCTAATTGCTTAACATATTCAGTAAATGGAAATGGAGTAAGCATAGAGCTTTCAATATGCATATGTATATCAATTAAACCGGGTATCAGATATTTATTTTCCAAATCTATGATTTTATCACAAACTAAAATATCCCTCAATCTTCCCTTTTTATTTAATGGTCTTATATAGTAAAATCTGCCATTAAGAATTGAAATATCTGCCAAAATAAATTTTTTAAAAGACGAATTAAAATAATTTACATTTTCTAAAATAATATCTACCCTTGTCATTATTTCCTCGCTAACATATAAAAGTATATAAAACAAATAAATACTAAAATATACATAATTATAGGTATTTCTTTTGCTTTACCCTTACATATTTTCAAGAAAACATAAGTTGGTATTGCCATTGTAATACCATTTGCTATATTATTTGCAAAAATTGTAAATATAATACAGACAAATGAAGGGAAATAATCAGAGAAATCATCATAATTAATATTTTTCATAGCTGATAGCATACTCATACCAATAAAAATCAATGCAGGTGCTGTAGCAGCCTTAGGAATCATCAATGCAATAGGTGATAAAAATAGTGCAAAAAAGAAACATATAGAAGTAAAAATTACACTAAGTCCGGTCTTTCCACCAACCTCTACACCTGCTGAAGACTCTAAATAAGTTGTCATACTTGGCATACAAAATATAGATCCAAGAACAGTGGAAATAGCATCTACCTGAAAACACTTATCAATTCCCGGCAAATCACCATTTTCATCCAAATAACCTGCCTTTGCACCTACACCTATTACTGTACCGAAGGTTGAAAAGAAATCAGGTATAAATAGAGCAATTACAAAAGGAATATATGATAATTTTAATGCACCTATAATATCAAGATTTACTTTCAATATAAAATGCTTTGGTAAAGAAACTATTTGTGTAGGTATTTTCGTTACACCCATAGGAATACCTATTAAAGTAGTAATTATAATTGCTATAAATATATCCCCAGGAATTTTTCTAGCTTTAAAAAATAATATAAGCATAAAACCAATTAAAGCTAATAAAATATTTTTTGAAATCAAGGGACCAAATGTCAAACATTTTTTTGTACTATCTGCAATAATAAGTCCGCACGCTTTAGAACCTATCAAAGCAATAAAAAGCCCAACTCCTGCACTTACAGAATATTTCAAAGATTTTGGAATAGCACGTACAACCTGCTCTCTTAAGCCTAAAAAAGAAATTAATACAAAGACTACTCCACTAATAAAAATAATACCTCCGGATATCTCAGGACTGATATTCTCATTTTGAATCATACCTGATACAATAGCAACACTACCAAGTCCCGGTGCCAAAGCAAATGGTCTATTTGTTACAAATGCCATCAAAACAGTTGTAAATATTATTAAAAGAATCATTGTAGATAAAATAGCTGATTCGTTCATATAATCATTTGCAAGCATTTTAGGTATTGTAGCTAAGACATATGCCATAGTTAAAAATGTAGTTGCACCTGCAAGCAACTCTTTTTTTACACTAGCTCCCTGAAATTTACTAAAATGAAATAGTTTCTCTAACATAAAGCATCCCCCAATATTATTAATTAATTATAAAAAGATTTTATTTCTATTGCTAAAGCTTGATATTCATTAAGATTTATAACACCATCCCTTAAATCTATATCTTCTTCATAATTATTTATTAATACTTCTTTTAAATCATAATCAAATTTAAATTCAGATTTTTTATTTTGATAATTTGCTATTATTAAAACTTTAGTCTTTTCGCCTTTTCTAATAAAAGACATAATATTATCGCAAGACCTATCAAGTATTTCTATATCTCCAAATGATAAGCTATCTTTATATTTCTCAGATTTTCTAAGCTTAATCAATTCCTTATAAAAATTATAGATAGAATTTTTATCATTCAAATTATTTTTTACATTAATTTCTTTATATTGTGGATTTATTTTGAGCCATGGTTTTGCTGTAGTAAATCCTGCATTTAAACTATCATCCCACTGCATAGGTGTTCTGGAATTATCTCTACTATATAAAGAAACAGCTTTTAATGCCTCCTTTTCACTAAGTCCTGCCAAAAGTGCTACCTTATATTGATCAAGTGTTGAAATATCATCAACCTCAGAAATATCATTAAATATAGTATTTTCCATACCTATTTCTTGACCTTGATAAATAAAAGGAATTCCCCTAAGCATAATATTGATCATTGCCAGCATTTTCTTTGATTTATCATTGATATCAGGCAAATAATGACTAACTCCCCTTGGCTCATCATGATTTTCAATAATATTAGCAAATTGACCGATATCTCTTATTACATTTTGTGAATGATATAAAGCATTGATATATTCTCTTGGCTCTACTTTCTTATTTTTGTACCAACCATCTCTACTTTGCCCTATAAGCTCTGTACTAAAATCAAACATCGTTGAAAAATATCCGTCTTCAGAAATGAACATTGCAAGTTCTTCTTCCTTAGCATCAAATACTTCCCCTACTGTAAAGGCGTCATAAGGTTCAAAACATCTTTCCTTTAATTCTGTTAAAAATTCTCCTATTCCTTTTGCTTCCTTCAACATTATATGTGGAGAACACATATTATCATCACGATCAGGTTCATAATCCCTAAAAGGTAAATCCTTTTTAATATTAATGATAGCATCTATTCTAAATCCGGCAATTCCTTTTTTCATCCACCAATTTACCATTTTATAAATTTCTTCCCTAAGCTCCTCATTTTCCCAATTCAAATCAGGTTGCTTTCTATGAAACATATGTAAATAGTATTTATCTTCATGTCCCGGTAATTTATCCCAAACACTTCCGCCAAAATATGATCGCCAATTTGTAGGTAATTTTCCATTTTTCACATCTTCTATATAAAAATATTTACCATATTTACCATTTGGATCTTCACAGGCTTTCTTAAACCATTCATGCTCATCAGAGCAATGATTTACAACCAAATCCATAAGTATATATATACCCTTTTCTTTTGCTCTGCTTATAAGCTCATCCATATCCTGCATACTTCCAAACTTTGGATCTATAGCATAATAATCAGCTATATCATAGCCTTGATCCGCCAATGGTGATAAAAATATAGGTGAAAGCCATAAAATATCAATACCTAGATCTTTTATATAATCAAGCTTATTTATTATACCTCTCAAATCACCTATTCCATCAGCATTTGTATCCATAAAGCTTTTAGGATAAATCTGATATGCAATCTTTCCATGCCACCATTTATTTTTCATTTTTCCTCCCGTCTAAATACCTATAGCTATAGCTTCATAAGCATCTAAGCTCTTAAAGTCCTCTAATGTTGTTTTATTATAATTTGAAATCAATATTTTACCACTTAAAAATTCCTTAGGCAAGTCAAAAACTAATTTATCTTTACTAAAATTACAAATAACCAATATTTTATTATTATTATTATTAGATCTAATATATGCAAAAATATTCTTATCATCAGGTAATAATAACTCATAAGCTCCATAAATTATAGTTTCATTTTCTTTTCTGAATTTTATTAATTTTTTATAAAAATTTAGAACTGAATCAGGATCCTTCTCTTCATTTTTTACATTTATAGTCTTATAGCTTGGATTCACAGCTATCCAAGGCTTTGCCTTAGTAAATCCGGCATTTTCAGTATCATCCCATTGCATAGGTGTCCTTGCATTGTCTCTTGATTTATATCTAAAACAGGCAATTAATTCATCAGCTTGTCTGAGCTTACTTTCTAAAACAAGTTCTCTATATGCATTAATATTTTCAACATCTCTAAATTCTTCTATTTTGGTAAATGGATAATTAATCATTCCAAGCTCTTGACCCTGATAAATATAAGGAGTCCCTTGTAATAAATACATACAGGTTGCCAACATTTTAGCTGATATATTTCTATATTCCTCGCTATCATCTCCAAAACGACTTACACAACGTGGTTGATCATGATTTTCTATATAAATACTATTCCATGCTTTATTATGTAATTTTGTCTGCCATCTGCTAAGAACTTTTTTAAATTCTACCAAGGGAACTCTATTAGTATTCCATTTATTATCTCCATTACCTATATCAACATGCTCAAATGTAAATACCATATTAAGCTCATTACTATTTTCACCTGCATATTTTAGAGCATCTTCATAGGTAACACCGGGAGTCTCTCCTACCGTAATCAAGTCATATTTTGACAAAACTTCTTTATTCATTTCCTTTAAATATTCATGCACCTTTGGACCATGCACTGAATAGGGTGTGAAATCTCCATATAAATTATTTCCTTTTATAGGACCGTCAGGTAAGCCTTCTACTTTTGAAATCATACTTATTACATCCATTCTAAAACCGTCGACGCCCTTATCACACCACCATTTCATCATATCAAAGACTTCTTTTCTCACTTTTTCATTTTCCCAATTCAAATCAGGTTGCTTTTTAGCAAAAAGGTGCAAATAATACATATCCGTCTTCTCATCATACTCCCATGCAGAACCGCTAAAACAAGAGCCCCAATTATTCGGTGGAATATTTTCTCCTTTTCCTTTTCTCCATATATAATAATCACGGTAAGGATTATCCAAGCTTTTTCTACTTTCAATAAACCATTTATGCTCATCAGAACTATGATTTACTACCAAATCCATAACTATTTTTAATCCTATCTTATGTGCCTTTTCCAATAATTCATCAAAATCCTTCATATTACCGAAATCTTCCATGATATCCCTATAATCACTAATATCATAACCATTATCAGCATTAGGAGATTTATATATAGGAGATAACCATATAACATCAATACCTAAATCCTTTATATAATCAAGTTTTGATATTATTCCCTGTAAATCTCCTATTCCATCATTATCACTATCCATAAATGAACGTGGATATATTTGATAAATAACAGCTTCCTTCCACCATGTCTTATTCATAATTACTCTCCTTTTTTTTAATAATATAAAAGAGAATGAATTAATTCATTCTCTTTTATATTATATCATATTTTTATTTAATTGCACCATCTACCATACCTTGTATAATTTGTTTTTGTGCAAATATAAATAATAAAATTATAGGTATCATTGCTAAAAATGCAGCACTTAAAATCAAATCCCATTGCTTTACATATGAACCTACAAATGAAGTAACAGCAACAGGCAATGTCCTAATCTTACCATTTAAGCCTAACATAAGTGATGGTAAAAGATAATCATTCCAAATCCATAAACCATTTAATATAGTTATTGTAACTAATACCGGCTTTAATAAATGTATAATTACTCTAAAAAATATACCCTCTTTGCTACAACCATCAATCAAAGCGGCTTCTTCTATTTCATATGGTATACCTTTAATAAATCCATGAAGTATAAATACAGATAATGCTCCTCCAAAACCAATATAAGCAAATATTATTCCTTGATAGCTTTGAAGCATATTAATTCCTAAAAATTTACCTAAATCTCTAAATGTAGAAAGCAAAGGCAACATAACAACTTGAAAAGGAATTACCATAGAAGCTACAAGTAACATAAATAAAAATCCTGATAATTTAGTTTTATTTCTACATAATACCCAAGCTGCCATAGCTGAAAATAAGCTTATCAAGGAAAGAGATACTATAGTAATTATTGCTGAGCTTGTAAATGATGCCCAATAATTAAAATTCTTATTATTTATAACATTTACCATATTTGTAAATAATTGACCCCAATTATGTGGTAAGCTTATTGGGCTTATAATTATATCAGCACTTTGCTTTGCTGAATTTATAATAACTAAAAAGAATGGGCACAAAACTAATATTGATAATATAACACCAAAAATATCCGCTATATTTCTTCTGATTCTATCCGCCTTCATTACATTTCCACCTCTCTCTTTTTGCTAATATAAACTTGTGTAAGTGATATAATAGCTAATAATATAAAGAATACAACAGCCTTTGTCTGACCTAAAGAATAATTATTTTTAGCTATAGCTGTATTATAAATACTTAATGCCAAAAATTCAGTACTCTTATATAATTTACCTGCTAAAATTCTACTTGGAGCACCATTAGTCAATGCTAAGTTCAAGTCAAATTGCTTAAATGAATTTACTAAGGTTAAAAATGTACATACTGTGAATGTATTCCAAATCATAGGAATTTTCACTTTAAATAAAGTTGTTAAATAATTAGCTCCGTCTATTGATGAAGCTTCAAGTACATCTCTTGGAACTGTCTGTAAACCTGTTACATAAATCATCATAATATATCCTGCATATTGCCAAGTGCTAACTATCAATATTGATACAAAAGCTAAATTAGCATCTGTTAGCATTGAGAGTCCACCAAAAAACATTACAAATACTTTATTAAAAATAAATTGCCATACATATCCAAGAACGATACCACCTATTAGATTAGGTAAGAAAAAAGAAGCACGATAAAAATTTTTTCCTCTTATCTTTGATGTACAAAGCAGAGCTAAGGCAAAGCCAACAATATTTACTAATATCATATTAAATATTGTAAATAAGAAGGTTATAATAAAAGAATATATATAATCATTAGCCTTAAACATAGTTATATAATTATTCAAACCCACAAAATTTTTATATGTAACTCCATTCCAGTCTGTCATGGAATAAAAAACTCCAACGATAAAAGGTAATATGACTGTTATAATAAAAGTAAAAATAACAGGGAATACAAATAAAAAATTAATTATTTGAGTATGCTTTCTTGTAGGCAAATACCATAAACCGAAAATTAATAAAAATAATCCTAATATAAGTAAATTTCCCCTATATTTCCATGTACTACCTGAAAAGGCAAGACATATGGAACTTATAATTCCTAAAACACCTAAGATAATACAAGTAATTGAAATAAATTTTTTTTGATTTTTATTCATTGTATATCCTTTCTATTGTCAATTAAGCTATGAAATATATGAATAAATAAAATATAATTATTTATCTTATACCAATTAATCCTCCATGCTAAGCGTATGAGAATGAATGGTACTTTTCTTTAAAAAAAAATCCCGCTATCGCAGGATTTTTTTAAATCAAACTGCTACTATTTTTGTGCAGCTACAAGTTCCTTAATTTGTTTTTCCATAAGATCTGTAAATCCTTGAAGATCAACCTCACCCTTAGCGTAGCTGAAGAATGCTCCTCCTAAATATTGCATTGCAGCACCTTCAGGCATATTTGTCCAATCCCAAGCATATGTTTTTCCACCTGATATATAAGTTGAAACACTCTTAGCAAGAGGAGTCTTTGGTTGTAATGTAACACTCTTATATGGTGAAACCATACCCATATCCTCAACCATAGCTTTTCTTGCTACATCAGAGCTTGCCATCCAGTCAAAGAATTTTTTAACTCCATCTAAATTCTTGCTATCCTTGTATGCAAACCACCAAGAAGGAGAATCAGCTAAAATACCAGGCATTTCTTCTTCAGTAAATGCGAATGGTGCTATACCTGCATCAAATGTAATATTATATTGTGAAAATGAAGCATCTAACCAGTTACCTTGTGTAATAAATGCTGTCTTTCCACTTGCCCAAAGTGAAACCTGATCATCATAGCTACCTGAAACTAAAACCTGTTGATCTGAATGATCAGCTAATAATTTAAAGAATTTAGCAAATTGCTCAAATCTATCTTTATCAAGCTCACCCTTCATAAACTTATCAAATACAGACTTATCATCTCTATCTAAACCACCTGATAAATAATATCCGAATAAGTGATTACCGGTTGACCAATACATTTGGCTACCTTCAGCCGCCATAGATACAACAGCTTGCAAGCCTAACTCTTCTTTCTTTGATTCCAATGTATCTAAAGCTTTTTCATAAGCTGAATAACTTGTTAAGGTTGCAGGATCAATACCGGCTTTTTTCAATATATCAGCATTATATGTAATACCATATCCTTCTATTGCATATGGGAAACCGACTACTCTTCCACTTTCATCCTTGAAAGCCGCATCTGTATCTTTTGTGAACTCACAATCACTTAAATCAGCTACTTCATCCTTCCAAGTATTAAAATCTCCCTTACCACCAAAAACTACTATATCAGGCATATTTCCGGCTTGATAATATCCTTTAACTGCAGCTTGGATATCACCGCCACCACCTATAGATTCTACAACTACTTCTTGACCTGTTTCTTCTTTATATTTAAGAACTAAATCTTGTAATTGTTTATCAATTTCGATTTTACCATTAATAATTCTAATTGCTCCCTCAGAAGCCTTTGCTTCTGTTTTTGTTTCTTTAGAATCATCCTTTGGAGCATCACCGGTCTTAGCAGCCTGACCTGAAGCACAGGCACCTAATAAAGTAGCTAAAGCTACAGGCACTAAACCCATTAATAATTTTTTCTTCATATATTTCTCCCTTCATATACTAAGCAAATTTAAAATCTTATATTAATAATAAATTTGCTTAAACGTATAAGTTGTTTTGTTCTTAAATTATATTACTTAAGCTTAATAATGTCAATATATAGCATAATATTTTGACTACAAAATCTTAAAACTTATAAGAAATGCACAAAAACCAATATAAGTTTTTGTGCATTTTGCTTGATTATAATTATATAATACTATTAAAGTTTCTTACACTGCCTCTCTTTATTAGCTCAACAGGAAGAATTATCTCATCAGACATGAGTGAATTATTTTCAATTTGCTTAAAAATATATTCAACAGCTATTTCTCCCTTTTTGCTCGGACTTTGTCTAACAGTCGTAATAGCAGGTCTTGAAAGTCTTGAATAAATACTGTCATCATATCCAACTATAGAAATATCATCAGGTATTTTAAGCCCCTTGTCCACAAAATAATTACATACATGTAAGGCTTGATAATCTGAAGCACAAAAAAATGCCGTATACTCATTTCTTAATGAATATACTCTTTCCAATCCGGCCTGTATATTCTCATCACTTGAATCCAATTTATAATATTTTACATTTTCAGAAGGTAAACCCGCCTCATTAAAAGCTTTCTTCAAGCCCTTAAATCTTAATAAATTGATACCTATAATATTATCTGCAAAATAAGCTATTTTTTTATGCCCACATTCTATCAAATATTGCCCTACCATATATCCACCCTTTTCATCCTCCAAGCCGACAATAACTCCGTCAACCAATCCGTTGTCAAGGTAAGTATCTATAAAAACCTTAGGCTTATTAAATTTTTTAGTTATATTTATGCAATCCTCACTACCTATACCAAATAATATAAGCCCTTCAACATTCCAAGATACTATAGCTTTCGCAAGATCCAAAGGATTTTGATTAAAATATGTAAGCATAAAATATCCCTGCTTTCTCAGATTAAGCTCTATACTTCCCAAAAGCTCACTCATAAAAGCATCCTTTAAGCAATTATCATCCTTAAGACAACTAACCATTGCAACTCCAATTAGTTTAGACTTACTTGATGCTAAATTTCTAGCTGTCATATTAGGAATATATTCATATTGCTCCAATACATTTCTAACTTTTTTTATAGTAGCTTCAGATACCTGATCCTCTTTCCCATTTATCACATTAGAAATTGTTGCCGTACTAAGCCCTAACATCTTTGACATTTCTTTTATAGTAATCATACAATCATACTGCCCCTAACTATCCGAAAGTTACTATATCATCTACTTTACCGGTAAGCACAACTTCTATAGCTTCAAAAACGGGTCCTTCCTGCTTATAGGCATCATGATATTTATATTCCAATCTTGCTTTGATTTTAACCCACTGTTTATTTTTAAGCTTGGAGCTGCCTTTATAGTTACATATATGCCCTAAATATTGTATATCATTTTCACAACAGGTCATAGCTTTTCTTACAGGTACAAAAGTATTTCCATTAGGATCATATGGAGGCTTTAAAACCTGAGCTGTAAATTCAAATATCTTCCCTGAATATTTTTCAGGTCTATCAATAGAATCAACGTAAAATATACCAAAATCTTTATTTTCTATTTTTATAACATCAGCATCTAAGTTATATGGAAGCTCTATACTAAAATCTCCTCTAATTTCTCCTTCACTACCCTCAAATACAATTTCAGCATTTGCCGCCATTGCCCTTAAATTCAAATGGTATTTTGCTAATATTTCTTCATCTATACCATCTGCTCTATTACATATAATTAATTCTGTATTTTTGAGCATAGGTCCCATAAACACCTTCATATTTTTAAAATATAAATCCAAGGTTGAGGTATCAAAAATTGATACCATCTGATTAATAAACCATTCATGTGGCAAAATCAATTCATCCTGCAACCACATACCGTTCCACTCTACTAATATTCTTTCAGGATTATATTTTTCATCTAATTTTTTCAAATTTTCTATACTAAGCTCTTCTATGCTATCTATATATACAGCTTCAGTGTTATAATGCGAAAGAAAGGCTTCATCATACTCCTGCTCTCCTTCTTCACAAACTAAAAGAAGTGTTTTCCCTGAGGTTTGAAAATAATCCTGCTCTATAGTAAATTTCATAAATTGCGTTTTACCTGCCTCCAAAAATCCATTTATTATAAATACAGGCTTTTGCATAATTTTATTCATTAAGAATCAAACTCCTCATTCAATTTATTTTCTTTTAAATTTACACCTATTACACATATTTTTCCACTACTGTCAGCTTCTCCATATCTTATTTCTTTTTCTTCAGGAACTAAATCAAAATGAAACCATTTATCAGAATTTGAATCCTTTATCATACCTTTTGCACGTAATATAACTCCATATTCTGTAGTTTCAGCAAATTTTTCTAATAATCTTTCTAATTTTTCCTTACTAATTGAATATATATTCTCCCTACCCCAGCTCGTAAACACCTCATCAGCGTGATGATCATGACCGCAAGAACATTTTTCATCATGGTGATGCTCATGGTTGCATTCAGAATTTTCATCATGATGATGTTCATGATGGCATTCAGAATTTTCATCATGATGATGTTCATGATGGCATTCGCAATTTTCATCGTGATGATGCTCATGATGGCATTCGCAATTTTCATCGTGATGATGCTCTTTAAATAGATGTTCTTTTTTATATTCTTCAAGTAGGCTATTTTCTAAATTATCATGACCTTCTAACAGCTCAACTATTTTAGAAGCTGACAAATCTCCTATAGCCGTACTTACAATAGTTGCATTTTTATTTATTTGTCTAATCAATTCTATAGTTTTATCTATATCCTTTTTATCTGCTATATCAACTCTGGATAAAATAATAATATTAGCATTATCTATTTGATTATTAAAAAATTCTCCAAAATTCTTCATATACATTTTACATTTTTTGACATCTACTACAGTAATGCTATTATTACTTCTTACATTCAATTCATCCTCAATATTTTTAACAGCTTTTTTTACATCGGAAAGCTTTCCTACACCACTTGGCTCTATAATAACTCTATCAGGCTTATATTTAGATAAAATTTCCCTCAAGGAACTTGAAAAATCTCCAACTAAAGAACAACAGATGCAACCGGAATTCATTTCCTTTATCTCTATTCCTGATTCTTTTAAAAAGCCTCCGTCTATTCCTATTTCTCCAAATTCATTTTCTATAAGTACAACTTTTTCATTTTTTATAACGTTCAATACTTCTTTTATAAATGTTGTTTTTCCGGCTCCTAAAAATCCTGATATTATATCAATTTTTGTTTTATTCATAAATACTCCCATCATTTATATAATCAATAAATCTTAAAAATGCTTGTCTGCCTTCATAATCACATTTGTATACTCCGGCATCTCTTAAAACATTTTCAAAAACTAAACCAACTTCTTTTTTTAAAATATCATCTATATTATTTATATTTATATCCATATATTTTCTTTTTATTTTGTTAGACCATTCATAATGCTTTTTTATATTTTCATTTGAGCTTATATCCTTATCTTCTAATATATATTCCTTTAGAAGTTTTAATTCCTTATCCAATCTCCCCGGTAAAATAGCTAAGCCCATAACTTCTATCAAGCCTATATTTTCTTTCTTTATATGATGCAAACTTTGATTTGGGTGATACAAGCCGTCAGGTCTTTCTTTTGTGCATATATTGTTACGTAAAACCAAATCTATCTCATATCTCTCATTTCTAAATCTTACTATCGGAGTTATCGTATTGTGCCTTTTTCCATCAGTATAAGAATAAATATACGCCTTTTCATCTGTATATGAAATCCATTTATCAAGTATCAATGATGATAAGTCTACAAGCCTTTTTATATTTTCCCCCTTTAATCTTATAACTGACATAGGCCACTTAATTATTCCGGCTTCTATATCATCATAAGCTTTAAACTTACATTTATATTCAAAATCAGCCTTAGCCATTGCAAATTCATAGTTTCCACCTTGAAAATGATCATGACTCAAAATAGAACCGCCAACTATAGGTAAATCGGCATTACTTCCTAAAATATAATGTGGAAATTGTTTTACAAAATCAAATAATTTTATAAATGTATCCCTTTCTATCTTCATAGGTCTATGTTCAGAATTGAAAATTATACAATGTTCATTATAATATACATAAGGAGAATATTGCATAAACCATCTACTACCATTAATAGTCAAGGGAATAAGCCTAAGATTTTGCCTTGCAGGATGATTTAAATTTCCGGCATATCCTTCATTTTCTTTACATAATAAACATTTTGGATAGGAGCTTGATTTTTCTAATCCTGCTTTTGCTATAGCCTTAGGATCTTTTTCAGGCTTTGACAAATTTATAGTTATATCTAATTTACCGAATTCTGTATCAACCTTCCATTTTTTATCTTTTACAACTCTATAATCTCTAATATAGTTAGAAGCCTTTGATAAATTATAATAATAATCCGTTGCCAAGCTTGGAGCTTTGTCATATAAAGCTCTAAATTTTTCTATAACCTGAGATGGCATCGGCATAAGCTTACTCATAATTTTAGTATCAAATAAATCTCTTTCAACTACATTATTTTCTATAAGTCCTTTTTGGCATGCAAAATCCAATATTTCTTTTAAAATAGCTTCAAGACTTAATTTATCATAATTTTCTAAAATTAAGCTATCCTCTTCTTTTATTGAATTAAGCTTTAGTACATCTAAAATTTGATTTATCGAATAATTTTTATCAGACTCCTCTAAAATTTTCTCATTAATAGCATAATTTATTAAATCATATATATATTTATCTATCATATTATTCCTCTATTTTTTGTTAAACTGAGCTTTGAGTCTTATTAAAACTAAATTAGCAAGTATACCTATAATTGCACCTGAAACTATTCCGGCTATCATTAAATATGGTAAATATGAAAATATCAAAAGATTCTCAAGCAATAAAACTGCCATTAAAATTTGACCGACATTATGCATTATACCTCCGATGATACTTACTCCAAGCATTGAAAATTTATTAGCTTTTATAGCTATAAGCATTGAAAATAGACTCAAAAAGGCACCTGAAATTGCAAATATAAATGCTGCCATATTTCCAAATGTGCAAGCCGCTAAAATTATTCTGGCTATAGATATAAAAATTGCAGCTCTTCCCCCCAGTAAATATATTGTAATTATAATTACCAAATTAGCAAGACCTAACTTTATACCCGGTATCATCAAATTAATGGGCATCAAGCTTTCCAAATATGACAATATAACCGCTAAAGATATAAGCATTGCATACAATACTATATTCTTTACACTTATATTATTTTTCATTAATCTATTCTTACTCCGGCTATTTTTATATTAACCTCTATAACCTCAAAACCTGTCATATTTTCTATACTCATCTTAACTTTTTCTTGAACATTTTTGCTTACCTGTGCAATATTATAATTATATTTTATATTAAGTGATAATAAAACACTTACATAATTTTCACTTATTTCTACTTTTACACCCTTTGCAAGATTTTTAACTCCAAGACTGCTAATTAATTTGTTTGTTATATTACCTGACATAGAAGCAACACCCTCAACCTCCGTAGCCGCTATGCCTGCAATTATAGCAATTACTTCATCTGCTATATGTACTTTACTATTTGTTTCTTTTATATTATCTGACATATTATTTCTCCTTTATAATATTTAAAGATATTTTATTTGATTAGAATTATAACAAATTTTATTTTTTAAGTCCATATAATACAGTTACCTTTCTAATATGTTTCTCCCTCCAATCTGATTTTATCTTATAAGAAATATTCTATCACAGATCCGGACATTTTCATTTATGTTATATCATGACATTATCGTTTGTGTCTCATAAAAAGAAAATATATTTTTGCATAATAATTGACTTTTTTATTTTTTTATGATAAACTCAAAGAAATTTGCCGGTGTGGCGGAATGGCAGACGCGACAGACTCAAAATCTGTTATTCGAAAGGGTGTGCGAGTTCGAGTCTCGCTACCGGCATTTCAAAAGGACAATCTACAAAGACGTAGGTTTGTCCTTTTTATCTTTAAATAAAAGGAGGACTATATGACTATCAGAATAGGTATACTAGGATATGGAAATTTAGGAAAAGGCGTAGAATGTGCTATAAAACATAATTCTGATATGGAGCTTAAATTTGTATTTACAAGAAGAGATCCTAAAGCTTTACACATACTTACAAAAGAAGCAAAGGTTTATAATATAAGTGAAATCAAAAAATTCACTAATGATATTGATGTCTTAATTCTTTGTGGAGGAAGTGCAACAGACTTACCACTACAAACTAAAGAATATGCAAAATATTTTAATGTTATTGACAGCTTTGATACACATGCAAATATACCTGTACATTTTGATGAAGTTGATAAGGTTGCAAAAGAAAATAACAAATTGGCAATCATATCAATAGGTTGGGATCCGGGTATGTTTTCACTAAATCGTCTTTTAGCAAATGCAATTTTAACATCAGGAAAAGACTATACATTTTGGGGAAAAGGTGTATCTCAGGGACATTCTGATGCTATAAGACGTATTAAGGGTGTTAAAGATGCCAAACAATATACTATACCTGTAGAAGCGGCATTAAAAAGTGTACGAAATGGTGAAAATCCTGAATTAAGTGTAAGACAAAAGCATATCAGAGAATGTTATGTTGTTGCACAAGAAGGAGCAAATCTTCAAGAAATTGAAAATGAAATAAAAAATATGCCTAATTATTTTGCTGATTATGATACTATAGTTCATTTTGTAAGCGAAGAAGAATTGAAAAAAAATCATTCAGGTATTCCTCATGGCGGTTTCGTTATAAGAACAGGAAAAACAGGTTGGAATAATGAAAATAATCATGTTATAGAATATAGCTTAAAATTAGATTCTAATCCTGAATTTACATCAGCTATATTAGTAGCCTATGCAAGAGCGGCCTTTAGATTATCAAAAGAAAATATTAGCGGTTGTAAGACTGTATTTGATATAGCTCCGGCATATCTGATAAATAAAACTCCTGAAGAGCTTAGAAAAGAAATGTTATAGACTATATCATTTATCATTACATTCACTACATAGGGACTGATTAAAATTTTAATCAGTCCCTATAATTATTATATCCAATATTATAAGCTAATATAGTAAATACTTAAACACTTATAGATTTATTAATAAGATAGTAAAATTTTTAATGGCTTTATAAAATAAAAAAGCTAAGCAAAGCTTAGCTTTCTAAATAGAGCTGGGCTAGATGGATTCGAACCATCGATGCAGGAGTCAAAGTCCTGTGCCTTGCCGCTTGGCTATAGCCCAATAATACTTATGAAGGTGGATAATGGGATTCGAACCCACGGCCTCCAGAGCCACAATCTGGCGCGCTAACCAACTGCGCTATATCCACCATAAAAGATAATAAAG
>CAMQCZ010000024.1 GCA_946999385.1 uncultured Lachnoanaerobaculum sp. | reverse complement strand
TATAACTAAGGTAACAATATCCGATACAGGGATTGTTGCAGGTATATTAGAGGATGCCAATGCTTCTTATATAAGCTTTTATGATTATAGCGGTAAAGCCTTAAATATAAGCATAAAATCAAAGATATCGGGAGATGGTTATCCTACAGATTTGGCAATTTCTCCGAGTGGAAAGCAACTCATGGTTTCTTATCAATATATAGACTCCGGTAATTTAAGAGGAAGAGTTGTGTTTTATGATTTTTCCGAGGTAGGTAAAAGTGTAGCCAATAGAATTGTAGGTGGCTTTGATGAGGAGTTTAGCGATAGTTTAATAGCAAGACTTAAATATATGAATCAGACATATTCATTTGCTATTGCCGATACCGGACTATACTTTTTTTCATCAAAAAATTTATTATCACCGGAGCTTATAAAAAAATATACCTTTTCAGAAAATAATACAGGTGAAATAAGTAGCATAGCATATAATGATAAATATATCGTTGTAGTATATAAAAATATTAATTCAAACAAAAAATACAGATTTGAAATATATGAAGACAATGGTAAAAAAATATGCTCTAAAGATATTGATTATGAATATAAATTCTGTGATATTGAAAAAAAAGAAATATATTTTTATACATTTGATTCGAGGCTTATAATATATAATATCAATGGTAATTTGAAGCTGAATACTAATATTGATATAGATATAAAAAGCTTAAAAAAGGTGGATTTATTAAATTCATATACTATATTTACAGAAACGGCTATACAAAATATAAAATTAAAATAAATTTAAAATATTTGCCAAGAAATCTCATAAGCTAAAGCTTTGAGAGATGAATTAGCATAATTTTTCTTTTATGATATAATAAAAATGAACTACCCGAATATAAGCTTGTGGACTTTATGTAAAACATTTTGATTTTTAGAAATAAAATGATAAATGTGCTAAAGGTTGAAGCAAGAAGCACTTATGATTTAGCATAGTGTGTAGTTCACAATAAAATATATTATATAATATATATTATAAGATAAGGATGAGAGGATAAAAAATGGCTAAAGTTAGTGTAGGTGTAGATGTCGGAGGCACGAGCGTAAAGCTTGGAATATTTACATTAGAAGGTAAGCTTATTAAAAAATGGGAAATCAGAACTAATAAAGAAAATGGTTCGGATGCTGTATTAACTGATATAGCTGATACTATAAAAGAAAATTTAACAGATTTATCCTATTCTATAGAGGATTGTATCGGCGTAGGAATGGGCGTTCCCGGAAGTGTTTTACCGGGTGGTTATGTTCCAATATGTGTTAATCTATTTTGGAAAGATTTATATCCTGCAAAAATATTATCAGAGGCATTAAACAATTTACCTGTAGTATTAAGTAATGATGCTAATATAGCTGCACTTGGTGAATGCTGGCAAGGTGGAGCAAAAGGCTATAAGGATGTTATTATGCTTACCTTAGGTACCGGTGTCGGTGGCGGTATAGTGGTTGACGGTAAAATTATTGAAGGTAAACATGGCATAGGTGGTGAAGTTGGTCATTTACATATGAATGATTATGAAGAGGATAGATGTAATTGTGGCGGAAAAGGATGCCTTGAGCAAATAGCAAGTGCAACAGGTATTGTTAAAGAGGCTAAAAAAATATTGAAAAATGATAGCAAAGAATTTTCAAAATTAAGAGATTTTGGAGATAAATTAAGTGCAAAAAATGTTTTGGATATGGCAAAGGAAGGAGATAAGCTTGCTATCTCAGTTGTAGAGAAGGTTTGTAGATATTTAGGTATTGCAATAGCAAATTTGGCTATGACAACAGATCCTGATGTTTTTCTTATAGGTGGAGGAGTTTCCAAGGCGGGAGCTTTTTTGACAGATAAGATAAATAAATATTTTGAGCAATATTTACCTTTATCTAAAAATAGGGCAAAAATATTATTGGCTACACTTGGAAATGATGCCGGAATATATGGAGCTGCTAAATTATTAATAAACAAATAAAAGGAGAGTAAAAATGAGATTTTTTATAGATACTGCAAATGTTGATGATATTAGAAAAGCTAATGAAATGGGTGTTATATGTGGTGTAACTACAAATCCATCATTGATAGCAAAAGAAAAAAGAGATTTTGTTCAAGTAATTAACGAAATTACAAGTATTGTAGACGGACCTATAAGTGGTGAGGTAAAGGCTACTACAGTTGATGCAAAAGGAATGATTGAAGAGGGTAGAGAAATTGCTAAAATACATCCTAATATGGTAGTAAAAATACCTATGACAGCAGAAGGATTGAAAGCAATTAAGGTATTAAATCAAGAAGGAATAAAAACGAATTGTACTTTGATATTTACTCCTGCACAGGCACTTTTAGCTGCAAGAGCAGGTGCTACATATGTATCTCCTTTCCTCGGAAGATTGGATGATATATCTACAGATGGTGTAGGACTTATTTATGATATAGTGGAAATTTTTAAAGTAAATGATATTTCTTGCCAAATCATAGCGGCTTCTGTTAGAAATACTATACATGTTATGGAATGTGCAAAGGCCGGTGCTGATATTGCAACTGTTCCATTTTCAGTTATCAATCAAATGATAAAGCATCCATTGACAGATGCGGGTATAGAAAAATTTAAAGCCGATTATAAGGCTGTATTCGGAGAATAAAATAATAATAAGTAATAAAGGCTCTATAAATATTTATATTCATAGAGCTTTTTATTATATATATAAAGCTTTTATAAATTTATATATCTTTACTCAAAGAAAATAATATTGTAATATAGCAATATATTATGATAAGGGGTAAAAATATGAATCAAGGTATATTTTTAGAAGAATTTACACATATTACTAATTTAATAGGTGTCATAGCCTTTGCTATTTCAGGTGTATTAAAAGGAATGAAATATAAATTAGATATTCTGGGGATAATAGTTTTAGCAGTTATGACAGCAGTTGGCGGAGGTGTAATAAGAGATACTCTAGTAAATAAGATACCAAATGTCTTGATAAATCCCGATGATATGTATGTTGCTATTATAACCTCAATTATTGTATATATATTAATCAAAAAAAGCAAAAATAAAAAAAGAAGCTTTTATTATGAATTATTAATTATGGATAGCATAGGCTTGGCAATATTTACAATTATAGGAGCTAAGATTGCTCTAAATGCAAATATTTCTACAGTTGCAGTAGGTATATTTGCAACTATTACAGGAGTAGGAGGAGGAGTCGTAAGAGATATATTAGTAGGTGAAATTCCTATAGTATTGAAAGAGGATATATATGCTTTTTTATGCTTTGTAGGAGCTGTTTTTTATGTATATATGCCAAAAACAATATCAAGTGAAATAATAATTTTTAGTTTGATAGTTATTGTACGTCTTATAGTTATAAAATATAAGATAAATTTACCTAATTAAACGGCTTAAAATGTTAAAATATAACAAAAAATAAATAAAATATTTAAAAATAAACAAAAATATGATATATTTATAACATAAGTTTTTTAGCTAAAAATAAATTAGTAAAGGAGAGGTGTATGAAGAAATTTGTAACAAATAAACTCAATATCATGCTTTTTGTACTTATTTTTATATTACTCATAGCTTTTTTTGCTTTAAAAATAAGTCCTAAAAATAGTGTTTCAAATATTAGCATAAAATATTTGGAAGCTATATCAAAGGGAGATTATAAGAAAGCACTAGCCTATACTGATAAGTTCGCTGATGGAGATAAATTTTCAGATGAAGATGAACTTAAATATGAAATTGGATATTTAGATGCAACAGTTGTTAAAGGGCTGAATAGGGCAAGGTTGCTTATATCTAATCCACTTAGCTACGAGGAAGACGGATTGGAAAAAGCTAGAGTATATTATAATTATTTTGCAAGAGGAAATAAAAATATATCCTCAGGATATATTGACTTATATAAAGAAAATGGAAAGTGGATAATAAGTGCACAATAGAGGGAGGATATATGAGAAAAATAAAAAATATATTATTATTATTTAGTATTTTGATAGCTTGTGTTTTATTATCAGCCTGTGGTGGTGATTTAAAAACAAGCTTAGTGATTGACTCTGATTTTAAAGGAAGCAGAGTAATGGAACTTTATATAAACAAATCAGAGAATCAACAATATATAAAATCTGATCAAGATACAATTACTCAGTCTGTGCAGGAAAGCCTACCTAAGGATTTAAAGCTTGATGTCAGCGATGATGGAACTAATGTTATTTATAAATTCACTCTTGATTTTGAATCCAAGGAGGATTATGAGAAGAAGCTTAGAAATATATTACCTACAGATGAATTTGATTCAGATACACAATTAGTCACATATATTACTCCTAAGTCTGTTTTTACTAATGGAATGAAAATAGAAGAGAAATTCAGCAGTAAAGATTTATTAAAATGGTTTGAAGATCTTATTGTAGATAAGGGATATATAGAGGAGAGCAACAAAAGTCATATTTTTGACAAAACAAGTAATACCTTGAATTATAATGGACAAGATTTGGAATTATCAACTTATATGACGGATATTGTTTATGATAATTTGGAATATTGTAGGATTAATTCAATCAACTTTTTTACGAATATAAAAGGCTATGATATATTTGATAGAAAAATAGTTATTTCCGTACCACAAAGTAGTATAAATAAAAAGGGTAAGGAGATAGAGGAATATTTAAAATCTAAGGCTGAGAGTGCAGAGTTTGAAAAAGATAAAGCCGGAGATAATACAATTTTTACTATAACAGCTAAGGATATGGATGCTGTAAAGCTTGATAAATTTACTAATAATTTTACCGGTCAAAAGGATGCTAAAGGTTTTACACTTTTAGAGGATAAAGTTGCAAATGTTCAAGAAACAAAGCCGGAAGAAGCACAGGAAAAGGAAACAAAGGCAGAGGAAACAAAGCCGGAAGAAACAAAAAAAGACAGTAAAGAAAAAGAAACAAAAGCTGACAAAGCAACAAAAGAAGAAAAAAAGGAAACAAAAAAAGGCAATAGATATATATTCTACAGCAGAAATAAAATTCAGGAAGATATAGATTTACAAGAATATATAGGTGGAGATTATGAAGCTGTTCAATTTGGATATTATGTAAATTCTGATGCCGCATATAAAAATTTGAAGAATGACAGTGATGATATTAGTTATTATGCCGATGGAATAGAGAGAAATGCTTATTTGGATTTCAATGAAGGTATGAATGATAAAGACCTTAAGAAAGCATTTGAAAATAACAAATATGCTTCACTATTTACAGGCTATGCAATAGATTTTAAAATAGGATATACATGTTATAATTCTTATGAAATAAAAGAATTAAATATAAAAACACATTTAAGAGATAATGGTACCTATGTTAGAAATGTAGATATATCATATAAGCAGAATATGTCAGATGAGGCTTTTGAAAATATAAAATCGCTTTTGGAAAATAATTTTGAAGGCTTAGATATTGAATTAAAAAATGTCGAAAAAACTGATGATGGATTTAAGGTTAGTCTTGAAGAAGATACAAAGGATAATAAACTTGAAAATAAATGGAATTCGGCATTTGATATAAAGGAAGGTGGTTCAAATACAGAATATTATATAGAGAATATAAAAGGATTTAAAAAACAAATTGATTTCAAAGATAGCTTTAATTTATTGAATTTAACAAATAAAAATATAGAGAAAATCAATTATGAGGTAAGCAATGTTGGAAAACGCTTATTAAATGATGAGCATAATATAAAGCATGGAAAATATAAAGCAACATATGAAAATGTAAAGGTTAATAATTCAGATGAGACAGTAGATTCTGAAAATATAAAAAATGCTTATTTAGTTCATGAGATTAGAAGTATAAGAACAAGCAAATTATTATACATATCATATTTAATAATTATTTTGATTGCTTTAATAATTATTTTATTAATATTTAGATTAATAAAGATGTTAGGTAAAAATAAAGATAATGCTATAAAAGATCCTGAAGTATCAGAACAAAATAATTTGGTCTCAGAAGATAAGGAATATATGTTCTGTGGCTCTTGTGGAAGTAAAAATGAGAAGGGGGAAAAGTTTTGCGGATCTTGTGGTGCAAAGCTGGAGTAGATTATGAAATATACATTAAATAGAACTAAGAAAAATGATATTGTTTTAGAAAGTAATAATTTAATTAGTGTACAGAATATTTTATTTATTATTTCTGCACTTATGGTACTATTATGTTTATTTAGATTTGTAAAAGTTGATATGTCATTTTTTGGAAGTGATTACAAGGCTGTGCCTTATTTATCACCATTTAATATGGGTCATATAGGTAGCGGTATTTTAGCAATGGCAGGTTCATATGGAGCTTTTTTGGGATTTTTGAAAATATTTAGTTTTTTATATTTAATACCAATAATTACGATAATACTATTTTTTGTTAATAGGGTAATCAAATCTATCAAGCATAGCTACAGACTTGTCATGGTGCAATATATTATTTTAATCCTTGGATGTACCGTTAATTTTATATCATTAAGTATTATGAAGGTAATTGCAAGAATGTCATCAAGTAATGGCATATATGATTTAGGAATAAAAACAACTATAGCTTGTTTTATATATGGTTTGTTAAATATTATATTATTTATAATTGCTTTTTATGCAGGAATTAATACCGGTATAATGAAAATACATGAAAATATTGATGCACAGGATATTTTTAGTAAAGAAGCTATTCAAAAAACAAGTGAGCTTGCTAAAAATATCGGAACAAATTTAAATACAGCTGTAAAAGCTGCTAATAATGCTATAAATGAAGCAAAAAAAGATAATAAAGAAAAAACTGTAAAAGAAGACTTATCGGATACAGTTCCAAAGGAAGAAACGACAGCTTCTGCCACTAAGGATATTAATTCATCAAATGAAGTAAAAGATGAAGGCTTGAAATGTCCTTCTTGTGGTGCTGAAAATAAGCCTGATAAAAAGTTTTGTACCTCCTGTGGAACGGCTTTGACGAAATAAGTAAATAAAAAAAGCTAAGCTTAATGTAGCTTAGCTTTTTTATTTATCAGCTAAAGCTTAATTTTTATTTTGACATTCTTATTATTTTCATAATAGCATTTAAAATTTGAATATGATATTATATATAAGTAATGATTTATTTACTGAAAGGGATAATAATAATGAAAAATGTAAAAAAAGATGGGGACTTTATGAAGGCTTATCTTAGATGGCCCCTATTTATGATTTTATTATTACTTATAATGAGCTTTATTACCTTCTTTTTTGACAAGGGTGCTTGCTTTATAATATTAATATTTACATTTTTTTCTATAATACTTTTAATATATATTTATATAAAAGAGAGAAAACATATTTTAAAAAATATTATAAAATTTTCATTTAGTGTCAATAATGCGATGTCTAAATTTTTTGAAGAAATAGATATAGCTTATATGGTATTGGATGAAACAGGTAAGATTTTATGGAAAAATAAAAATTTGGATTTAGAAATAAAAGAAAATATAAGTAAATATTATACTATAAATGATATATTTCCGGCTATTAATATTAGAGAAGTGCTTGCCGGATATGGTAAGGATTATTATAGCTTGGGTGAAAAAAAATATAATATTGATATAAAAGAGGGCTTTTTTGATAATAATAAGATTCTTATAGCATATTTATATGATAAAACGGAGCTGGTAGATGCCATAAAGCAGATGGAAAACTCCAAGCCTGTAATAGGTATTATTTATCTTGATAATTATGATGAGGTTATGGAAAATATAGAAGAAGTAAGAAGATCATTGCTTGATGCCTTAGTCGATAGAAAAATCAATCAATATTTTATAGGATATGATGCTATCGTTAAAAAGCTTGAAAAGGATCGCTATGTATTTTTTGTACAAAATTCTAATTTGATTAAGCTTGAAGAGGCTAAATTTGATATACTTGAAGAAATTAAAAGTGTCAGTATAGGAAATGATATACGTATGAGCTTAAGCATTGGAGTTGGAATAGGAGCTGAGGCTTATATACAAAACTATGAATATGCAAGACTGGGGCTTGATATGGCACTTGGTAGAGGCGGAGATCAGGCTGTAGTTAAAAATGGTGAAACTATAAGATATTTTGGAGGAAAATCAAAGACAGTAGAAAAAAATACCAGAGTAAAGGCAAGGGTAAAAGCACAGGCACTACGTGAGCTTATGGCAACTAAAGATAGAGTTATAATTATGGGACATAAAAATATGGATATTGATGTTCTTGGCTCGGCAATAGGAATATGGAGAATAGCAACATATTTTAATAAAAAAGCTCATATAGCTATGGGAGAAACTAATTTTTCATTGAAACCGATAATAGAAATGTTTAAGAATCAAGATTATCCTGAAGATATATTCTTGAGTGCGGATAAAATAAAATCTATTATAGATGATAATAGTATGGTAGTAGTTGTTGACGTAAATAGACCAAGCATTACAGAAGTACCTGAATTGTTAAAAATATTAAAAACTATTGTAGTTTTAGATCATCATAGGCAAAGCAGTGAGATTATAGATAATGCAGTCTTATCCTACGTTGAGCCATATGCAAGCAGTGCCTGTGAAATGGTTGCTGAAATAGTACAATATATTAGTGATGATATAAAATTAAAGCAGGCTGAGGTTGATGCTATGTATGCAGGAATAGTAGTTGATACATTAAATTTCAGAAATCAAACAGGGGTTCGTACATTTGAAGCCGCAGTATTTTTGAAAAGAAAGGGTGCTGATATAACAAGGGTAAGAAAAATATTTAGGGATAGATTTGATAATTGTCAAGCGAAAGCAAGAATTATAGATGCCGGTGAAATATTTATGAAAGAGTATGCTATAAGTACATTTGACTCTAAAAATATTGACAGCCCTACAGTAGTTGGAGCACAGGCGGCAAATGCTTTGTTAGATGTTGTTGGAATTAAAGCCAGCTTTGTAATAACATCTTATAATGGTATTATATATATAAGTGCAAGAAGTATTGATGAGCTTAATGTTCAATTAGTAATGGAAAGGCTTGGTGGTGGTGGACATAGAACTGTTGCCGGAGCTCAGCTTAGTAATATTACTATAGAACAGGCAAAAGAGCAGCTTAAGGAAACTTTGAAGGACATGATAGAGAAGGGAGATATATAATTATGAAGGTTGTATTACTTAGTGATATTAAAAAATTAGGTAAAAAGGGAGATGTTGTAGAATTAGCAGAGGGTTATGCTAAAAACTTTATAATTCCTAAGAAAATGGGGGTAGAAGCCAGCAAAGAAAATTTAAACACTTTAAAATTAAGAAAAGCAAGTGAAGAAAGACAGGCAAAGGAAAAGCTTGAGGCTGCTAATGCTTTGGCAAAAAAACTTGACTTGGCTACTATTTATGTAACAATAAAAGCAGGTAAAGAAGGTAAAGCCTATGGAAGTATTTCTACAAAAGAAATATATCAAGCAATAGTAGAACAACTCGGTATAGAGGTTGATAAGAAAAAAATTGTTCTTGCAGAGGCAATAAAAAGCTTTGGCACACATACAGTTGTAATAAAATTACATCCAAGTGTGCAGGCTAATTTGAAAATTTGTGTAAAAGAAGAGTAAGCAATAGGAGATATAGATGGAAGAGGCTTTATTAAAAAGAGTCCTGCCACATAGCATGGAAGCTGAGCAATCAGTGCTTTCGTCTATGTTAATAAAAAGAGATGCTATAATTGTAGCATTTGATATACTTAGTGCAGAGGATTTCTATTCAAAACAAAATGCAATGATATTTGAAGCTATTATTGAAATATATAATGAAGCTAAGGATGTTGATTTGGTTTTATTGCAAGATAAGCTTAAAGAAAAATCGGCTCCTCCTATGATTAGTTCTTTAGAATATTTGAGGGATATATTAAATATAGTTCCAATTTCTGCCAATATTAAAGACTACGCAAATATTGTTAAAGAAAAATCTATTTTAAGGAAGCTTATAAAAATTAATGAGGATATTGCAGATACTTGTTATTCGGGTAAAGAAGGCTTGGATGAGATATTGGCAAAAACCGAAAAAAATATATTTGAATTGTTGCAAGAAAAAAAACATTCAGACTTTACACCTATAGCAGAGATTGCACAAGCTGTATTTGAAAATATAGATAGAGCAAGTAGAACAAAGGATGCAATTACAGGAGTACCTAGTGGCTTTTTGGATTTGGATTATAAGACAAAGGGCTTTCAAGCATCTGACTTAGTTTTGATTGCAGCAAGACCATCCATGGGAAAAACGGCTTTTGTATTGAATGTTGTACAGCATGTAGCTATAAAAAAGGCTTCTCCTTGCCTGATATTTTCACTTGAAATGAGTAAGGAGCAACTTGCAAATAGACTCTTGTCAATGGATACAGGAATTGATGCTCAAAAGTTAAGAGTTGGAAGTCTTAGTGATAATGACTGGGAATTACTTATAGGTGGAGTTTCTAATTTGAGTCGTTCAGAGCTTATTATAGATGATACTCCGGGAATAGGCTTGGCTGAGCTTAGAAGTAAGTGTAGAAAAATGAAGCTTGAAAAAGGTATCAGCATTATTATAATTGATTATTTACAGTTGATGTCAGGTAGTGGTAAGACATCTGAAAATAGGCAACAGGAAATATCTACAATTTCTAGAGGGCTAAAGGCATTGGCAAGAGAAATGAAAGCACCTGTGATTGCCTTGTCTCAGTTATCACGTGCCTGCGAAGCCAGAGCTGATCACAGACCTATGCTTTCTGATTTGAGAGAATCAGGAGCTATAGAACAGGATGCAGATATAGTTATGTTTTTATATAGAGATGATTATTATAATAAAGATACTGAGCATCCTAATGAGGCTGAAGTAATCATTGCAAAGCATAGAAATGGTCCTATAGGAACCATTAATCTTTTATGGAAGCCTGAGCTTACTAAATTTCTTAATATGGCTAAAAATTAATAATAAAAATACCCTAATGGAAAGATGTTTAATATTTCTTTTAGGGTATTTTTATAACTTTCATTAATCATTAATTATTTAATGGTGAACTACACACTATTCTAAAGTATAGGTGCTTATTGCTTCAACCTTTAGCACATTTATCATTTTATTTCTAAAAATCAAAATGTCTTATACAAAGTCCACAAGCTTATATTCGGGTAGTTCTCGCCCTTATATATTTTTGTTATATCATAAAAGAAAAATTATGCCAAGAAATCCTGCAAGGCTAAAGCTTAGGAGATTTCTTGGCAAGTTTTTTAAATTTTATAGTGAGCTAAACGAGCTTTATTTATGAAATTATAGCCTCTGTAGGACACACTGAAGCACAAGTTCCACAGTCTATACAAGCATCCGGATCAATATTATATTGTGTATCTCCTTCAGAAATAGCACTAACAGGACACTCAGCTTCACAGGTGCCACAACTTACACAAGCATCAGTAATTTTGTATGCCATATAAGAACTCCTCCTTATTTTGTTATTCAACGCTCTTTAATTGTATAGTATAAAAATTTAAAAATCAATATATATAGATAATGCTTTATAAAATATACAATTTTAGCAGTTAGGATATTCAAACTGCTAAATAAAAAGGTTAAGACTAAGACTTGTGTTTTTTATTTTCTCTTAAATTTTTAAAAAAGTCGCTCAATAAGGAAGAAGATATTTTTTGGTCCTCTTCATCTGCTTCTATAATCTTTGATTTATGATTAAATCCATCCATATTAAGAAGATTTATTACAGAGCCTGCACAGCCTGCTTTTTTATTTTTCCCTGCAATTATGACATTTGGAATACGTGCCTGTAAAATAGCACCGGCACACATAGGGCAGGGTTCTAAGCTTATATATATACTACATTCATCAAGCCGCCAATCTCCAAGCTTTTTACATGCTTTATTTATAGCTAATATTTCTGCATGAGAGGTACATGATTTATTTTTAATTCTTTTATTATAAGCTCTTGCTATAATTTTATCTTTATAAACAATGACACAACCTATAGGAACTTCATTTATAAGGAAAGCTTTTTTTGCTTCATTTATAGCTGCCCTCATATGTTTTTTGTTATAAGTATTCATAATATTATTTTTAACATAGATTAATAAGTTACAAATTCTAATTATAATATAATTTGGTTTGCCTAGCAAGAAAATAAATGATATAATTTACACAAAACTAAGATTGAAAGAGGTATTTAAAAATGAGGATATTAATTTGCGATGATGATAGGGATATAGTTGAAGCTATCAAGATTTATCTTAGTGGAGAAGGATTTGAGGTTTATGGTGCTTATGACGGATATGAGGCTTTAGAAATAATGAAAAAAGCAGATATCGATCTTATATTATTAGATGTTATGATGCCGGGTCTGGATGGTATAAGAACCACATTGAAAATAAGGGAAAATTCAAGTATACCAATTATAATTCTGTCTGCAAAAACTGAAGATGCAGATAAAATATTAGGTCTCAATATAGGTGCTGATGATTATCTTACAAAGCCATTTAATCCACTTGAATTGGTAGCAAGGGTAAGGAGTCATTTGAGAAGATATACTCAGCTTGGCAGTATGGGAAATACGGATGATACCAAGGTTTATTCCTGTGGAGATTTAAAAATTAATGATGAAACAAAGGAAGTAATAGTTGCAGGTGAAATTATCAAGCTGACACCGATAGAATATAATATTTTGCTATTGCTGGTTAAAAATCCCGGAAAAGTTTTTTCTATAGATGAAATATATGAACAAATATGGAATGAAGCACTTGTTGGAGCTGATAATACAGTTGCAGTTCACATTAGACATATAAGAGAAAAGATAGAGATAAATCCTAAAGAACCAAGATATGTTAAAGTAGTTTGGGGTGTAGGATATAAGGTAGATAGGCAATAGGATGGAACAAAACAGGTTTCGCTTATCATATAAAAATAAAAAAGAAATTTTTATGATAGTACATATAATATCAATATTTGCTTTGTTGGCACTTTTTTCTTTGATATATTTAAATAAAAATTTTCACATCGGAATTTTCACATTAAATCAAAAGCGATATGAAGATTCAATACAATTTGTGCAAAATTTAGAGGAAGATATCAGAAGTATTTTTGATTATGAAAGATATAGACTTTTATTTGAGAATAATAATAAGTTTGATAAAAATCAAAAAATGTTCGCTATATATGAGGGACCTGATGTAGAAAAGATTTATACATTAGAAGATGTGTTGAATTATGCAAAAAAAATAGGGTATTATATAAATGAAGATTATCAAGTAACAAGAGTATATGAAGGAGTCGAAGACTCGGATAATACACGTTATTTAGTTACGTGGGAAAGATATGCACCGAATAAGAATATACAGGAGCCGGGAGAAGCATATAAAACCTTGGAAGGCTTATGTAATGAGGTTTTAGGAAGATTAAGCAAATATTATAGAGGATATAAAAATTTAAAAGAACAAGATAGAAATATATATTACACACTCGATTATTCGAATCATATATTTACTAATAGAAATAATTTGAATGAAAAAACTTATAAAAATTATGGTAAGTATATACATGTTAGCTCAGAAAGCATAATTATAGATACTAATCTTGTGAAAATACCTAAAAATATATATATACAGGCTAATAAAGGTATACTCATAAAAAATTCAAAAAGTGAGAATATTCAGGATAAATATAATATATATATATGTGTGGATACAAATTATCCAAAAAAGGATTCTTATTATTTTAATAATCTAACATACAAAAAAGAAAGGGCTATTTATTTTAAGGCCCTTGTCGGAATAATGATATTTTCTATAATTTCATTGTATACACTTTTTTATCTTGTATGTACAAGTGGTTTAGAAGAAAAAAAATCAAAGAATATAAAATTATATGTTATTGATAAATATAGCATTGAATTGAGAATATTCATGGCTTTAGTATGTATAATAACATTGTGGTTTATAAGTGAAAGAGTGATATATAAATTTATACATGCGATAATGCCTGAAGAGCTATGGATATATGGAGAGAAATCAATATTATATATTATAATATATTTTATTAGCTTTGCCTGCGTTTGTTCTTTGGTAAGATCATATAAATCAGCTCAATTATGGGAAAAATCATTTATCAAGCATTTAATAGATGATGGCTGTATTTATAGAAAAACCTATAGTTTTACAAAAAGATTGGCATCAAATTTCATTTTATATTATTTGATAAATTTATTCACAACGATTATCATATTTTATTTAGTAAGCAATGAAACGACTTTAATAGAAAGACTGATAAGTATTATTTTAGTTATAATTCTTATTGCTTTCAATATATTTGCCTTTAATAATATGTATAAGCGAGCTGTAGCTAATGATAAAATTTTTGAAAAGATAAAAGATATCTCGGACGGTATTATAAATAAGAAATTAGATTTATCAGAATTTAGCGGAAAAGAAAAGGAAGTTGCTATAAAGCTTAATAATATTGGTGAAGGCTTTGCTAATGCTATGAATGAGCATATAAAAAGTGAAAGATTAAAAGCAGATCTTATTACTAATGTTTCACATGATATAAGGACTCCTTTAACATCCATAATTAATTATATTGATTTGATTAAGAGAGCAAATACTGATGATTTTGATATAAGACCATATATAGATATTTTAGAAACAAAGTCCTTGTATTTAAAAAATCTTATTGAAGATTTGATAGAAGCCAGTAAAGTTTCAAGTGGTAATATAAAAATAGAATTACAGGAAATTGATTTTGTTCAGCTTATACAACAGGTTAATGGAGAATTTAAGGAAAAATATGCTGAAAGAGGATTAGATATTATTTCTAAGCTACCTAAGGATAAAATGATTATAAAGGCTGATGGAAGATATTTATGGAGAGTGCTTGAAAATCTTTATAATAATAATTATAAATATGCAACTGAAAATTCAAGGATATATATTGACTTGCTTATGGAGGATAATATTGCTATATTAAGTATAAAAAATATTTCTGAAAGACAGCTTAATATAAGTCCTAATGAACTGACTATGAGATTTGTAAGAGGTGATGTCTCCAGAAGTACGGAGGGTAGCGGCTTGGGCTTATCTATAGCAAAATCACTTACTTTGATACAAGGAGGTTCGTTTGATATATCAATAGATGGAGATTTATTTAAGGTGAAATTATCTTTTCCATTAATAGATAAATCTCAAATTTGAAATTAACAAGCTTGACAAAACTTATTTAAAAATATTATACTATGACATGTACAGCCGGGGAGATAGCGGTGCCCTGTACCTGCAATCCGCTTTAGCAGGGGTGAGGTCTTGCCTCGGGTATCTATTTGTAAAAACGAGTATAGTAAGTGGTGTTGATGTAGTGGTCCTTATGCAACAAAAGCTTATGAACCGTGTCAGATCAGGAATGAAGCAGCACTAAGTAAGATTTTTTGTGTGCCGTAAGATAACCTTTACTGAGCCAACTGCTATGCTACGCTTATGAAAGATATTCAAAGCAAGACGTACAAAAATGAAGGATTAAGCACGTTAAAAGCGTGCTTTTTGTATATATTAGGTGGTATAATATGTCATATGTAGCATTATATAGAAAATTCAGACCTAAAACCTTTGAAGAAGTTAAAGGTCAGGATAATATAATAAAAACTTTAAAAAATCAAATTAAAATAGGAAAGCCGGCTCATGCATATTTATTTTGTGGAACCAGAGGAACAGGAAAAACCTCTGTTGCTAAAATAATGGCAAGAGCTGTTAATTGTAAAAATCCTATTGATTCAAGTCCATGTAATAAATGTGAAGTTTGTAGGTCTATATTAAACGAAAGCTCTTTGGAAATAGTTGAAATGGATGCTGCCAGTAATAATGGAATAGAAAATATAAGAAAAATAAGAGATGATATTCAATATATGCCTAATCTTGTTAAATATCGTGTTTATATAATTGATGAGGTACATATGTTATCCAATCAAGCATTTAATGCATTATTAAAGACCCTGGAGGAGCCTCCAAGCTATGTTATATTTATATTGGCAACTACAGAAGCACATAAAATACCTATAACTATTTTATCAAGATGTCAAAGATATGATTTCAAAAGAATTAGTGTAAATACTATAAGTGAAAATTTAAAGGGCTTATGTAGTATGGAAAATATAATGATAGAAGACAAAGCTGTAAATTACATAGCAAGGCTTGCAGATGGTGCTATGAGAGATGCCTTGAGTCTGCTGGATGAGTGTCTTGCTTTTCATATAGATTCTACAATAAGCTATGAAGATGTTTTGCAGATATTGGGGACAACAGATAATGATGATTTTGAAAAATTATTGAAGGCAATACTTTCCGAGGATATTTTGCAAGTATTTACAGTAATAGATTATTTAGTTATGAGTGGGAGAGAAATATCACAATTTATAAATGATTTTATATGGTATTTACGCAATTTATTAATAATAAAAATGAGTGGTGCCGCAAGTTGTATTATAGATGAAAGTGATGAAAATATAGAAAGATTAAGACGAATATCAGAAAATATTTCAAAAGATGCTTTAAAAAGATATATCAAAAAGCTATCTGAATTATATAATAGATTAAGATATTCAAATCAAAAAAGAGTTTTGCTAGAGCTTGAAGTATTAAGGCTGATAAATCCTGATATGGAAGAAAATAAAGAAGCCATTTTAGAACGTATTTCAAAGCTTGAAAAAAATACTATATCTAAGGTGCATAAAAATAATATAATTGTAGAAGATGATGAGAGCGATATTATTCAGGAAAAAGAAGTTGCTCTGGATAAGGCAAAATATGAAGACCTAATATTATTGAAGAAAGAATGGCATAATATAATTGAAGGTTTGGAAAGCTCCACAAAAGCTTTGTTCAAGGGTACTATAGTTGAGTGCTTTGATTCTAAGACATTTAGCATAGTATTTTATGATAATACTAAATATTCTCTAGCACTAAATAAAGATAAAATAGATGAATTAAATAAATTCTTAGAATTGCAATATAAAAAAAGCTTTAAATTTAATATTTTATTTAAAAAAGCTAATAATAAGGAAAATATCAAATATATCACAAAAGATGAAATTCAAAAAAAGATTAATATGGATGTTGAAATTGAAGATTACTAGTATTTCATTATTTATTTTTATATGTTAGAATGTTATAAAATTATATTAAGGGAGATTAAAAATGGCAAGACGTGGCGGTTTTCCAGGTGGAATGATACCTGGAAATATGAATAATATATTAAAACAAGCACAAAAGATGCAAAAACAAATGGAGGAACAACAAAAAGAGCTTGAAGCTAAAGAATTTGAAGCAACAGTTGGTGGTGGTGCTGTTAAAATAGTTGTTACCGGAAAAAAAGAAATTGTCAAAGTATCTATAGATAAGGAAGCAGTGGATTTTGATGATATAGAGATGCTTGAAGATTTGATAATGGCAGCAACAAATGAAGCTTTGAGAAAAGCAAATGAAGCGGCTCAGACAGGTATGCCTAATTTGAACAATTTAAGTGGAGGCTTACCATTCTAATATGGATTATTATAGTAAATATATAACTAAGCTGATAGCAGAGCTTTCCAAATTACCGGGAATAGGAGCAAAGTCTGCACAAAGACTTGCTTTTCATATTATAAATATGCCGAAAGAGGAGATTGAAGAGCTTTCAGAGAGCATGATATCTGCGAAAGAAAAAATTCATTATTGTAAATCCTGTTGTACTTTGACAGATTCAGATTTATGCCCTATATGTTCAAATCCTTCAAGAAATCATAAAATTATTATGGTTGTTGAAAGCACTAGAGATTTGATGGCATATGAAAAAACTGCAAAGTATGAGGGGGTATATCATGTATTGCATGGTGCAATTTCTCCTATGCTAGGTATAGGTCCGGCAGATATAAGACTAAAGGAGTTGATAAAAAGGCTGGAAAATGATGTACAAGAGCTTATAATTGCTACAAATTCCACAGTAGAGGGGGAAGCAACTGCAATGTATATATCTAAGCTTGCAAAAACAATCGGTATTAAGGTTACAAGAATAGCCAGTGGTGTACCGGTAGGAGGAGATTTAGAATATATTGATGAAATTACACTTTTAAGAGCTTTAGAGGGAAGAGTGGAATTATAATATAGTATTTATACTATTTAATAGGAGTATAATATGGATAGATATGACTTTAATATTAAGGTTGAAAGGTTAAAGGAGCTTGTTAAGCTTGAAGATTATTCGGATGCTTTGAAAATTGTAGATGCTATAGACTGGAGAAGAGTTCAGGATCTGAAGCTTTTACAAATGGTTTCAGATGTTTATGAAGAAAATTGCGAATATAGCGAAGCAAAAGAAATATTATCCTTAGCATATGAAAAATCAGGCTTAGGAAGAAGATTTTTATATAAATTAGTTGAATTATCTTTGAAAGAAAATAATGTTCAGGAAGCTGAAAGCTATTTTTCAGAATTTGAAAGGATAGCCGGTTCTGATTCCGGAGTATATATACTTGGATATTATATAGCAGTAGCAAAAAATAAAGATATCAAAGATAAAATAGCTATATTGGAAAAATTTAATTCTGTTGAGTTGAATGAAAAATATATGTTCGAGTTGGCAAAGTTATATTATGAAGCGGGAATGAAGGAAAAGTCTGTTAGCTTGTGTGATGATATAATGCTGATGTTTGGTCTGGGAGAATATTTTGATAAGGCTATAGTTCTAAAAAGAGATAAGCTTGGTTTTGACTTAAATTCATACCAGCAAAATATGCTAAATAATAAAGAACAAAAAAAGAATAAGCAGCTTGAGGTGATTGAAGAGATAGAAAATGAGGCTATAGAAGATGAAGAAGAGTATGAACAATATGAACCCGCATCTGAATATGTTGCTCAAAATTTTCAGGATAATGATATTTCTTCGGAAATAAAGGCTGATATTGAAAATGATATAACAGATTTTATATCTACTGAGGAGGATAGAGAGGTATTTGATGATATAGAACAAAATTTAATTTCTATTTCAAAAGACGATATAAAAGAAAATGATGATATAAAAGAAAATGATGATATTGAATATAAAAAAGATGATATAACTACAGCTTCTAATAGTGATGATGGATTTATTTTATCTAATATCAAGAATATAATTTATCTGATTGATGATGAATATAATATAATTTTAGATAAGACCTTAAAATATTTAAAATTGAAATATAGTGAAGAAAATGAACATTTACAGATTATTAAAATAAAAGCAAATAAGCTGAATGAAAAAAAATTGGATGATATCTTTAAAAAGATTGATGGAAAGGCATTAATGATTGAAAAAGCCGGAGATTTAAAGGAAGATAAATTTTTACAAATTTTAGCTAGCATTAAAAGCTTTGATATAGATTATATTTTAGTTGATAACAGGTCTGAAATAGATAAATTAAAAATACTTGAAAAAAAAATATATATAGAAGAGCCTAAGGATATACCTAAATCTGAAAATAAAAAAGAGATTAAAAAGACTTGGGATAGCGGTTTACTAAAAGCTGATGTGGATGAAAATTATGCCTATGAAAAAGAGAGACTTAATATAGATGATTTTGCATCCTATGCAAGCGATTATGCAGATAAAATAGACTGCTTTATGTCAAGAAAAACTATGCTGGCTTTATATGAAAAAATAGAACTTATGCAAGAGCAAAATATTTTGTTAAGCAGACAATGTGCAGAAGAATTAATAAATAAAGCGGCTGACAAAGCGGAAAAGCCGGGCTTTTTGAAATCTATAGTAAAATTGATTAAATTTGAAAAAAAATATGATAAAGATGGAAGATTAATATTAAAAGAGGAAGATTTTGTATTATGATAAACTATTTATTGAATAATACTTTATTTATAGGAGTATTATTTTATATAATAATAATGACATTGTCCGGACATAAAAGAGGGCTTTTTAGAATAGCAATATCGACTTTAAGCTTAATATTAACCTTATTTTTAAGTGGCTTATTTTTCCCTAATATAAATAAAATTATAAAAGAAAATACAGGCATACAGAATGGAATAAGAAATATAATGCTTAATAATATAGGGGTGGAAAATATATCAAGCATTGATGCACAAAGTGAAGAGGAACAAAACGAACTCATAGAATCCTTGAACATACCATATAACATGAAAAAAGCTCTTAAAAATCACAATGAAAAAGATATATATGAGCAACTTGGAGTCGATAATTTCAAGGAGTATGTAGCTAGGTATACCAGCAGCACCATATTGAATATAATAATGTTTGTGATTGTATTTGTGATAATATGGATAATTCTACATATATTGATGGAGGTTTTGGATTTGTTTGCCAAAATACCAATTATTCATGGCTTGAATCAAATCGGCGGAGCTTTTGTAGGCTTTGCAAATGCTATAATTATATTATGGATATTATCATTATTTTTGAGTACTATGGTCGGTACTGTTATTGGCTCAAAGATAATTTCACAGATAGAAAAGAATTGGCTATTATCTTTTATATTTAATAATAATTTGTTGAGCCTTTTTATGAGAAAAAAATTATATGGAATATTTTAAAATTTAAAAATAAATTATTATGGTATAAAATTAAAGATATTCTATA
>CAMQCZ010000023.1 GCA_946999385.1 uncultured Lachnoanaerobaculum sp. | reverse complement strand
TATAGAAGGATTAAGAAAAGAATATAAAACAAAATTCAATAAGGTATTTAAGAGTATAACAAGCGACAATAGTACAGAGCTTAGTAACGCAAGAGCAATAGAAGAAATGGGTATAAAATATTTTTATGAACATAGCTACTGCTCTTATGAGAGAGGAAGTAATGAAAATAACAATAAATTGATAAGAAGATTTATTGAAAAGGGTATGGATATAGGTAAATTTAGTAAAAAGAGAATACAAGAAATTGAAAGCTTTATGAATAACTATCCTAGAAAAATGTTTGATGGATTAAGCTCTAATGAGGTTTATAAAAGCTTAGAACATACGTTATAATATACTGACACTTACAGTTGCAATTTATATTTAAAAGCTATTTGCATTTAATGCTTGACTTTTTAGTTTTAAAATTATTATCTGGATTTAGATGCAGTTCATTATATACTTTACAACAACTTTACAAACCTTGTCTTTTGAACTTTACAAGCAGTATGTAAACTTATAATTGTGAAAGGGAAAAATCACGAAATAAGAAATTACGAGGTGTTGACTATGAAAGTAAAAAAAATGTTGTCGATTGTTGCAGTAGGTGTGCTTTGCCTGGGTGTTTTAACAGCATGCAGAGGAAAGACGAGTCAGGAAAATGCAGTTTCCGATAAGAAAACCGGTTCGACTTCTATTTCTACGGACGGTTCTACATCCATGGAGAAAGTCATCGGTATTTTGGGAGAATCATTTCAAAATGATACGGGGATTACATTTACATATAATCCTACCGGATCAGGTTCAGGTATAAAAGCAGTTTCAGAGGGACGATGTGATATCGGATTGTCTTCTCGGAATTTAAAGGACGAAGAGAAGGTATCCGGTCTTACGGAAACTGTACTCGCCTATGACGGTATCGCAATAATTGTAAATCCCGATAATCCGATACAGGATTTAAGTCTCACAGATATTGCAGGGATTTATACAGGCAAAATTACTAACTGGTCTCAGTTGGGAGGTAAGGATGGAGAGATTGTTGTGATTGGTCGTGAAGCCGGTTCCGGTACCCGTGATGGATTTGAATCTATTACAGAGACTGAAGACACCTGCAAGTATAGACAGGAACTTACTTCAACAGGCGATGTCATTACTACTGTTGCACAGAATCCAAATGCTATAGGTTATGCATCTGCTGCATCTGTTAAGGATTCTGTCAAAGCTCTGACGGTTGATAAGGTAGCAGTTAATGAGGAGAACATCAAAAATGGAAGTTATACAGTACAGCGTCCATTTGTACTAGTAACAAAAAAAGATAGGGAACTTTCGGATGCGGCAAAGAAATTCTTTGACTATGCAACATCTCGGAAATCAAATGATCTGATTTCTAAAGCGGGTGTCGTCCCTGCAAATTAAGAATAGGAGAGCAGGGTGGAGATAGTACAGGATGTACTGTTTCCGATTGTCGAGGTGAAAGTTTATGAATAAAAAACAAATGATTGAAAATGTTGTCCATGGACTGTTCTTTCTGCTGGGATTAATTACAGTTGCTTGTGTGCTTCTGATTACTGTTTATTTAGTAATATCCGGAATTCCGGCTATTCATAAGATCGGTTTTATAAAATTCCTTTTCGGAACAGAATGGGCACCTACTAAGGCAAATCCTCAATATGGGATTCTGCCTTTTATCCTTACAAGTATTTATGGCACGGCAGGTGCGATTCTGCTTGGGGTTCCAGTTGGATTTTTTACGGCTGTGTATCTGTCAAAAGTAGCAAATCCGAAAATCAAAGAACTTATGCAGTCATTCGTAAATCTTCTTGCAGGAATTCCATCTGTTGTCTATGGTCTTGTTGGCATGTTAATTTTAGTAGCTAGAATTCAAAGCTTGTTTCATGTTCCGGACGGAGCAAGTTTGTTGGCAGCAATGCTTGTGCTTGCCATTATGATCCTGCCTTCGGTAATTAAGATGTCCGTTACTGCACTGGATGCAGTACCAAAGGAATATGAAGATGCTTCTCTTGCTTTGGGAGCGACTCAGACAGAAACCTACTTCAGGGTATCTGTTCCGGCAGCAAAAAGTGGAATAGCCGCTGCAATTGTAATTGGCATTGGTCGGGCAATCGGAGAGGCGATGGCAGTAATGATGGTGGCAGGTAATGCTGCCAATATGCCGGATTCCCTGTTTCAAAGCGTACGTTTTCTGACCGGTGCAGTTGCCGGCGAAATGTCATATGCCGGAGGATTGCAGAGAGAAGCTCTGTTCTCTGTTGCCTTGGTTTTGTTTCTATTCATCATGCTTTTGAATGCTACATTAAATTTCTTTTTGAAAAGGGGTGTCAAATAGGAAATGAATATAGAATATTACAAAGTAAGACGAAAGCAATATGAGGTGTTCATGAAAGGACTGATGTATATTTGCACTGCTTTGACAGCAGCCGTTTCGTTATTCCTGCTATTTTATGTTTTGATAAAAGGATTGCCGGGTATCAACTGGTCTTTTTTGTCTACAGCACCCAGTTATATCAGTGATCGAATTGGCATTTTACCGGATATTCTGAATACCTTGTACATTATGATTGCGGCATTGCTGATTGTACTGCCGCTCGGAGTTGGGGCAGCCATCTATTTGACAGAATATGCGACGAATCAAAAGATAGTTTCTATCATGGAATACACGGCAGAAACACTGTCGGGCATTCCATCAATCATTTATGGGTTGGTGGGTATGCTGATATTTGCAAATCATATGGGAACAAGTCTTTTGGCAGGAGCATTGACACTTGCAGTCATGAGTTTGCCGATTATTATGCGAAATACACAGGAGAGTTTAAAAAGTGTTCCAATTTCCTATCGGGAAGGGGCGTTCGGACTTGGTGCCGGAAAATGGCGTATGGTACGCACAGTAGTCATTCCAGGATGTGTGGATGGTGTCATTACCGGCTGTATTTTATCCGTAGGAAGAATATTAGGAGAATCCGCCGCACTTCTTTTCACAGCAGGATTTGCTCATGCACTGCATGGATTTGCAGATAGCCTTGTCTCTCCTGGAGCAACGCTTACCGTAAGTTTATATGTTTATGCAAAGGAGAATGGAGAATTTGGCATTGCTTTTGCAATTGCTGCAATACTTATGCTCTTGGCATTGACGATAAATCTTGCGGCTGAAATGACACAGAAATATTATGCAAAGAAAAGAAATGAACGATAAATGAAGAAAGGAAAGAAACATATGGGTTCAATCATTACTGCCAAAGATTTGTGCCTCTGGTATGGCGAACATCAGGCTTTGAAAAAGATCAATATTGAAATTCCGGAAAAGAGTATTACTGCACTGATTGGGCCGTCAGGGTGTGGAAAGTCTACTTTTTTAAAGACATTGAATCGCATGAATGATCTGATTCCGTCCGTAAAAATTACCGGAGAGATTTATTATAGGGAAGAGGATATTTTTGCACATCATGTTGATGTCAATGAATTGCGTAAACAAATAGGAATGGTATTTCAAAAACCGAATCCGTTTCCAATGAGTATTTATGATAATGTTGCCTACGGTCCTCGAACTCACGGAATAACAAATCGAGCACTTTTGGATGAGATTGTTGAAAAGGCACTTCAAAGTGCTGCAATTTGGGATGAAGTTAAAGATCGTCTGAAGAAAAATGCATTGGGCTTGTCCGGTGGTCAGCAACAAAGGCTTTGCATTGCTAGAGCTTTGGCAGTAGAGCCGGATGTTCTTTTGATGGATGAGCCGACAAGTGCACTGGATCCGATTTCAACCTCTAAGATTGAGGAATTGGTTATTGAACTGAAAAAAGATTATACCATCGTCATGGTAACGCATAATATGCAGCAGGCAGTCAGGGTCTCGTATTATACAGCATTTTTCCTGCTTGGTGAACTGGTGGAATTTGGGGCAACGGACAATATCTTTGACCGGCCACAGGATAAAAGAACTGAAGATTATATTACGGGGAGGTTTGGATAATGAGGAATCAATTTGACAAGCAAATGGATGAACTTAACACACAGCTGATCCGAATGGGAGCTATGTGTGAAGAAATAATCGCAGGGGTAACGAAATCCTTGTTTGAAGGAAATGTAGTGTTAGCAAGAGAGAAGAAACAGAATGCCGGAGAAATTGATCAATTACAAAGAGACATTGAACAGCTCTGTATGAAGTTACTTTTGCATCAGCAGCCGGTAGCAGGTGATTTGCGTCAAATTTCTGCTGCACTTAGAATGATTACCGATATGGAACGAATTGGTGATCAGGCGGAGGACATTGCAGAACTTGTTATTTTACTGAATGGCAGTCAGATAAATGGGACAGAACTTATCGGTGATATGGCTCTGGCAGCTGTAAAAATGGTAACAGACAGTGTGGATGCATTCGTTCGGAAAGATATAGTACTTGCAGAAAATGTAATTTCTGAAGATGATATTGTAGACGATTTTTTTGACCGAATGAAAAATAGAGTTGTAGAATTGATTATAAAACAATATGCGGATGCCGAATCGGCACTGGATTTTTTGATGATTGCAAAGTATCTGGAGCGTATTGGAGATCATGCAGTCAATATTGCCGAATGGATTATTTATGCAATGACAGGAAAGCATAAGGAGGGGAAAAATGATATGGTGTGTAGAAGATGATGAAAACATTCGGGAAATAGAGATATACACGTTAAATTCCACCGGGTTTGAGGCAATAGGATTTTCCGATGGATTGCAGTTTTGGAATGCCATTCAAAAAGAAAAACCGGAATTGGTTATACTGGATGTGATGCTTCCGGGAATGGATGGCGTGGAACTCTTGGGTAAGATGAAGCATTCTGTGGAACTGGAAAATATTCCAGTTATTATGGCAACGGCAAGAGGTGCTGAACATGAAAAAATTCAGGCACTAGATTTAGGAGCTGATGACTATATTGTGAAACCATTTGGTGTGATGGAATTGGTGTCACGTGTAAAAGCAGTCTTACGCAGATGTCAGAAAGGACAGGTTTTTGAACTTTTGCAGGTGGGCAGTTTAATTCTGAATTTAGACGAGCGAACGCTTACGATAGAAGGAAAGCGTATTATGCTTACTTTTAAGGAATTTGAACTCTTACATTTATTTTTATCACATCCGGGAAGTGCTTTTACAAGAGAACAGCTTTACGATTTGGTTTGGAACACCGATTATGTGGGAGACAGCCGAACACTGGATATGCACATTAAAACCCTGAGACAGAAATTAGACCGATATGGAAAATGCATTGAAACAGTTCGTCATATCGGTTATCGATGGGAGGCCGGATATGAGCAGTAAAATTTTCAAATCCATTCTTTTGGTTGCTTTCAGTACATTATTAGGCACGCTTCTGATTATTACTGCCTGTATGTTTGACTATTTCGGAAAGATTCAAAAGAATCAGTTGGTAGATGAATTGTCAATCACTGCACGGGGAACTGAGGCTGCAGGAAAGGATTTTTTGAATCAACTTGATTCAAAAAATTATCGCATCACATGGGTTTACAAAGATGGAACAGTGTTGTTTGACAATGAAATCAATCCTGCCAACATGGGAAATCATGCCGACAGAGAAGAAATCAAAGAAGCATTTGAAAATGGAATTGGAAGCAGTTCACGCTATTCCAAAACGCTGACAGAAAAGACATTGTATGAAGCAGTAAGGTTAAAAGATGGCACAGTTTTACGAATTTCTACCAGTCGCATCACAGTGCTTGTACTTCTTCTTGGCATGATACAACCGATTCTTATCGTTGGTATTCTTGCTGTTATTTTGTCAGCGGTATTGGGAAAACGTATGGCAAAGAACATTGTTGATCCTTTAAATAGATTGAATTTAGATAACCCCCTGGAAAATGATACCTATGAAGAATTATCTCCTCTATTACGTTGCATTCAAGGGCAGCAATGTGAGATACAACGAACACTTGCATGTTTGAAACAGAAGCAAGATGAATTTAATCAAATAACCGGCAATATGTGTGAAAGTTTGATTTTACTGGATAATGCCGGGAAAATTATTAATATCAATCTGTCAGCGAAAAAGCTGTTTCGTGTGACTGATACCTGCATTGGAAGAAACATCATTGAGGTTGATCGCCATCAAAAAATTCGTGATTTCATGCAAAAATCTATGGAAAACGGGCATGCAGAGTTCAGGGAAAATCGAAACGGACGAGAATATCAGTTTGATTTGAGCAGAATCTTATCCGATGATAAAGTGGTTGGAACGGTTATTTTGGTGTTTGATATTACAGAAAAGGCAGAGGCAGAGAGAGTACGTCGGGAATTTACAGCCAATGTGTCCCATGAACTTAAGACACCACTTCAGGGAATCATAGGATATACAGACTTAATGGAAAGTGGCCTTGCAAAACCGGAAGATATTCCACGATTTGTGGTACATATCAGAAAGGAAGCAAGCAGACTTGTTACGCTAATTGAGGATATTATCCGGTTATCACAGTTGGATGAAGGGATAGATATGCCTGTTTCCGAGGTTTCGCTTGGTAATCTGGCTGATGAAGTATGTGAAACACTATTTGTCTCTGCAAAATCAAAAAATATTTCACTTTCATGGAGTGGCACTGATGGAAATATGTGTGGTGTACAAAGACTCTTATATGAAATTGTATATAATCTCTGTGATAATGCAATTAAGTATAACAGGAGTGGCGGCACCGTGAAAATTACTGTTTCTGAGGATGATAAGAATATCAGACTTGAGGTGGCAGATACAGGTATTGGTATTTCAGAAGAGAATCAAGAGCGTGTCTTTGAACGATTTTACCGTGTGGACAAAAGCCGCTCCAAACAGTCCGGCGGTACAGGACTCGGACTTAGCATCGTAAAACATGCTGTGCTATATCACCATGGAAAGATAGCATTAGAGAGTGAACCGAATAAAGGTACTGTGATTACTGTAGAGTTTCCCAAAAAATCACTTAGCTGATTCAGCAAAATATGCCTAACACATCTATTAAGATCTTTTATTAACTATGTATAAATAAAAAATAGAAATACAGAACGATTTATTGATCACAGGTGTTAAAATCAGAATAAGAATAGCAAAAGTGAATAGAGATAAATAATGGTGGTCTTATGACTGCTTTTATTTTTTTGATTAAAAATACTTTATGAAGAAAGGTTTTGAAATCAATAATGAGTATGAGTATAATATAATAAATGAAAAATTTATAAAAACGTAAGTCTATTTTTCGTAATAAAAGTAAATTTGATTAAGGATGGTAATGATAAAAATTAATTATGAAGGTTTGTGGAAAGTCTTGATAGATAAGAATATGAATAAAAAAGACTCAATGTAAAAAGTAGGTCTATCGCCTGCAACAGTAGCAAAAATGACCAAATGTGAATTTGTTGTTTAAATCTGAAATTTTACTATCTGATTTTTTGTGTTTCGTTGGATGCTTAATGACAGGGGTAAAAGTTGTTGTCTTAGTTGCTTTTAATATATTAAAAGCAACTAAGTATCTGCGATAGGAATTTTGAAGTGAAAGTCTGCGAGAGTTAGTATATGATTTTGTTTAAACTGCTGCTCTTATCAAAAAAGAAAAATTACAAAGTCGGATATCTTAAGTCCATGCACCGTCAATAGTTATTATTTGAGCATTAATATAAGAATTTTTTTGTGCAAGAAAGAATGCTAAATCAGCTACTTCATCAGCTTTTCCTATTCTTGATGCCGGAATGTCTGATATTAAGCTATACAATTCTTCTTCACTTAAAATATTATTCATATTTGTATCAATTAATCCTGCAGCTATGGCATTTACTTGTATATTATTAGGTGCAAGCTCTTTTGCCAAGGATTTTGTAAAGGCATTTATGGCACCTTTTGAGGTGCTATAAGCTACCTCCATACTTGCACCGACATTTCCCCAAATAGATGAAATATTTATGATATTACCATACTTTTGCTTTATCATAAATGGTATACAAAATTTAGAACAATTAAATACAGAATATAGATTATTTTTTATTAATTTATCCCAGGCTTCATAGCTCATATCTTGTAAAAGTCCGAAATAAGATATGCCGGCATTATTTATTAAGACATCTATATTTTTATATTTTTTTGTTATTTCTTCAAAAAAAAGCTTACAGGAATTATAATCAGACATATCACATATTTCAGCTATACAGGATACGCCTAAATCTATAATTTCTTTTTGAACCTTATATAAATTTTTTTGATCTTTGTATGTGGTAATTGCTACATCATACCCTTGTTTGGCAAATTTTAAAGCTATAGCCTTACCTATACCCTTTGAAGCTCCACTTATAATCGCAAATTTCATAATTCCTCTTTTTATTTTTTATTGTATGTAAAATTAAATTTTGTTATACTAATAATTATATTTAAAAAATAAAAAAATGAAAGGAAAAAAATGATAAAAAAAATATATTTTTTTAGCTTGATATTGGCAAGTGTATTTATTTTTACAGCTTGCAAGAAGAATAATATAGATGAAAGTAAAAAAGTTGAAAATAATGATAATATAATAAGAACAGCTATAAAGTCGGATATTCAAACAATGGATATAGATAAAACATCAAATAATTATATGATACCTCTTAATATATTTGATAGATTGGTAGAGGTTGAATTAAATGATAATGGAACAAGTAAGATTATACCTTCACTTGCGACTTCTTGGGATATTTCTGAGGATGGTAAGGTTTATACTATAAAATTAAGAGAAAATGTAAAATTTCACAATGGAGAGGCTTTTACAGCTGAAGATGTAATTTATTCTTTGAATAGAATGGTAAATTTAAAGGGAGCAGTAAATTCTGATTATGTTAGTCAAATAGAAGGTTTTGAAGATGTACAAAATGGAAATACTGACAGCTTATCAGGGCTTAGTATTATAGATGATTATACTATACAAATAAAATTAAAAGAGGCATATTCAGGATTTATGTCAAGTCTTGCGGCCGCTCCGGCAAGTATTCTTGATAAAACAACTACAATCAATGCCGGTGATAAGTTTGGAGTTGAGCCTGAATATACAGTTGGAACCGGACCATTTAAAGTAAAGGAATGGAAATTAAATGATCATATAAGCTTAGTAAAAAATGAAGCCTATTGGCAAGCAGCTCCTAGTATAGATGGAGTTGAAATAAAGGTGCTTCCGGATGTAGAAACACAAAATATAATGTTTAGAAATGGTGAATTGGATATTTTGGATTTGGATTATATGGTTGATTATATACCTAAATATAAAGAAGATTTTAAAGATAGACTTGTATCAACTCAAAGAGTTGGAATAACATTTTTAAATTTTAATCAAGCTATAAAGCCTTTTGATAATCCTAATATTAGAAAAGCAATATCTATGGCTATAGATAGAAAAGCAATAATAGAAGCTATGTATCAGGATAATGCAAGCTTGGAAAATGGTATTTTTCCAAGGGGACTTATAGGATATAATGAAAATCTCAAAGCTTTGGAATATAATCCGGATAAAGCAAAAGAAATTTTAGCAAAAGAAAATTATCCTAATGGATTTGAAATGGAGCTTGCATCCAATCAAGCATCCTCAGATACAGTTCAAGCCATATTGGAAATTATATCAGAGCAGCTAAGTCTGATAGGAATAAAAGCTGATGTTAAGGCTTATGATGAAGCAACATGGTTAGCTACAAGAAGAAGTGGGCAATTACCTTCTTCTATAGCTACTTGGACGGCTGATTATAATGATCCTGATAATTTTATATATACATTTTTCGGCAATTTAGAAAATAGTAAATTAAGATCTATAAATTATTCAGATGAAGATATAATGCAAAGAGTACAAAAAGCTAAAGCTATATTAAATCAAGATGAAAGAATAAAAGAATATCAAGCTTTGGAAGAACAAATAGTACAAAAAGACTATGCATGGTTACCTATGTATTCAAGAAAGCATTATTATGCTCTTAGTCAAAAAGTTAAAAATTTTAAACCTAATTGGGCAGGTCTAAGTGATATACAATTTTATTCAATAAAAAAAGACTAAAATTTAAAGCTCGATTTTATCGAGCTTTAAATTTATTATGAGGTAAGGATGCTAAGAAAAATTATTTCAAGATTATTATTATCTATACCTATATTGATAGGAGTTATTTTAGTAATATTTATTATGTTGAGAATAGTTCCGGGTGATCCGGTAACAACTATGTTGGGTGAGCATGTAAATCCTGTAACAATAGAAAAAATACGCAATGAGCTTGGACTTGATGAGCCATTATATATTCAATTTTATAAATACGTGCTTAATGCTTTTAAAGGTAATTTCGGTACAAGTTACAGACTTAATAGGGATGTAAGCTCAATGATTATTGAAGCCTTTCCAAATACTTTAAAATTATCAATAAGTGCATCGATATTTGCATGGGCAGTTGGTATAAGCTCGGGTATAGTAAGTGCAATTTACAAAAATAAAATTATTGATAAGATTTTTATGACAGGTGCTTTATTTGGAGTTTCAATGCCTATTTTTATGCTTGCCTTAGTCTTGCAATATTTATTTACATTTAAGTTGAAAATATTTCCTACTTCAGGCTATGATACATTTTTGTCTATGATATTGCCGGCTGTTGCTTTAGGCTGGAATAGTGCAGGAAGTATTGCGAGAATGACAAGAGCAAATCTTATAGAAGTTCTTAGAGAGGATTATATAAAAACAGCGAGAGCAAAAGGATTATCTGAAAAAGAAATTGTTTTTATTCATGCTTTAAGAAATGCTTTATTACCAATAATTACTATGATGACTTTACAATTAAGCTCGATGCTTAGTGGAGCTGTGATTACTGAAAGTATATTTGGAATAGCAGGAGTAGGAAGACTTGCAGTTAATGCCATTGAAACCAGGGATATGCCTTTGTTGCAAGGTACTGTATTATTTACAACTATTATAATAATCTTTGGAAATTTATTTGCAGATATTTTATATTCAATTATAGATCCTAGGATAAGAGAGGTTAAACAATGAAACTTATAAAAAATAATAGGCTTGCTTTTTTTTCTCTTATTTTAATATTTATTTTTATAATAATTGCTATATTTGCTCCTATTATATCACCATATGATCCATATGCTCAAAGCTTATCAAATAGACTTGTAAAACCCGGGATACTACATTTACTGGGTACTGATGAGCTTGGCAGAGATGTATTTTCAAGATTGATTTATGGCAGCAGAATATCATTATTGGTTGGTTTACTACCTACATTTATATCATTAGTTATAGGAACTGTTTTAGGTCTTATTTCAGGATATTATGGTAACAAGATAGATTTTTGTATAATGAGGCTTGCTGATATAATATTAGCTTTTCCTTCCTTATTATTTGCAATGCTTATAACATATACAATAGGAGCCGGTCTTTTAAATATTTTTATAGCACTTGCGTTTATAAATTGGGCTTCTACAGCAAGGATAATTAGAGCAACTACACTTAGTTTAAAAGAAAAAGAGTATGTTTTGGCAGCTAAAAGCATGGGGGTAAATGATATAACAATAATGCTAAGGCATATATTACCTAATTGCTTTGCTAATCTTATTGTATTATTTACCTTAAATATTCCTTCTGCTATATTAGCAGAGGCTTCTTTGAGCTTTTTAGGTGTAGGTGCAAAGTCTCCAAGTGCCAGCTTAGGTCTTATGGTTGTAAAGGCTAAAAAATATTTATTTACTAATCCTAATTTGGTTTTAGCACCAAGTATACTTATAATGATTTTTGTGCTTTTATTTAATTTCTTAGGAGATGGTCTTAGAGATATCTTAGATCCACAGATAAAGGATAATTAATATGAATAATATATTAGAAGTAAGAGAGCTTTGTACATATTTTAAAAATACAGACCCAAAAACAAAGGTGATTGACAATATAAATTTAGAAATAAAAAAAGGTGAAATTATAGGATTGGTAGGTGAATCCGGCTGTGGAAAAACTATGCTTGCAATGAGTATCATGTCTTTACTACCTGATAATGCCGTTATTTTAAACGGAGCAATAAAATTAGATGGAAAAGATATTTTAAAACTTAATAATAAAGAATTATTAAATTTAAGAGGCAGTGAGATGTCTATGATATTTCAAGATCCTATGACTTGTTTAAATCCTCTTATGACAATAGGCAGGCAACTTAGCGAAGTTTTGCTTAAGCATAAGAAAATAAATAAAAAAGCTGCAAAAAATGAATCTATAAAAATGCTTGAAAAAGTCGGTATAATTGATGCTGAGAAAAGATATAATTCATATCCGCATCAATTATCCGGAGGAATTAGGCAAAGAGTTATGATAGCAATGGCACTTATATGTAAGCCTAAATTATTGATAGCTGATGAGCCTACTACTGCATTAGATGTAACAATACAAGCTCAAGTCCTTATTTTGATAAAAAAATTATGCAAGGAAATAGGAACAAGCGTTATATTTATCAGTCATAATATGGGAGTCATAGCAAGTATATGCGATTATGTATATGTTATGTATGCAGGTAAAGTTGTAGAAGAAAGCAGTGTGTTTGATTTATTTGAAGAAAGCAAGCATCCTTATACAAGGGCTTTGCTGGATTCTATACCTGATTTGAATAAAAATGTAAAAAGGCTTAATACTATAGAAGGTAAGGTCCCAAATTTAAAAAACTTAGGTGATTTTTGCTCATTTTACAATAGATGTAAATGTGCAAAAAAAATATGCATGGAAAAAGCTCCTGATTTATATAATATTGAAAATATAAATAAACATAAGGTCAGATGCTTTTTATATATTGATAATTTATAGAGGAAATATCAGGATGGAAAAAGATATACTTTTAAAAGCTCAAAATATTAACAAAGAGTATGAAAATATTTCAATAAATAGTAAAACAAAAATAAAAGCAGTTGATAATATAAATTTTGAAATATATAAGGGAGAAAGCTTAGGACTTGTAGGAGAATCAGGTTGTGGTAAATCTACACTTGCAAAAATAATTTTACAATTGCAAAAAAGTGATAGTGGAAGTATAGAATTTGAAGATAGAAATATATTTGATTTATCAAAGAAAGAAAAAAAACGACTTACTAAAGATATACAAATGATATTTCAAGACCCTTATTCTTCCTTAAATCCTAGAATGAAAGTTTTTGATATAATAGCAGAGCCCTTAAAAGCACACAAAATATATAATAATAAAAATGATTTGAAAACTGAAATAAATTTTTTAATGGAAAAGGTTGGAATATCTAAAGAACTTAAATATAGATATCCTCATCAATTTTCAGGTGGTCAAAGACAAAGAATAGGTATAGCAAGAGCTATTGCTCTGAATCCGAAATTACTTATACTTGATGAGGCTGTTTCAGCCTTGGATGTTTCTATACAGGCACAAATACTTAATTTATTAAAGGATATTAAAGATGAAAATAATATAAGCTACCTATTTATCAGCCATGATTTATCTGTGGTAAAATTTATAAGTGATAGAGTAATGGTAATGTATTTAGGTGAAATTGTAGAAATAGGGCATACAAAAAATATTTTTTCTAATCCGAAACATCCATATACTAAATTATTAATTGATTCTATTCCAAGTCTAAATCCCAATATAGGATTAAAAATAGATGATATTTGTGAGCTTAAGCAAATAAAAAAAGAATATGAAAATATATGTAAATTTTATTATAGATGCCCGTATGCAAGTGATATATGTTTATATGAAAAAGTAAAATTGAATATTAATAAAGATGGAGATGGAACTTCTTGTCATTTTCCATTGGAGAGAAATTAAAATGTACAAAAAAATATTAAAGATATTAGCAGAAATATCATGGCTTTATCCAATTATAATATTATTAATGATATTTATTTGCGGTATTTATGTTGGTAGAGTTAATAGAAAAGATGTAGTGGAAGAAGCTAAAATAGTTTATAAGGATGATGATTCTAAAAAAATAGAAAATAAAGCTACAGAAAATGTGAATTTGAGTCAATCATCTGAAAATGAAGATATAAAAGAAAATGGTAACTATTCAGATAAAGAGGAGTTGTCAGCGTATATACATTTATATAATAAATTACCAATTAATTATATAAGTAAAAAAGATGCAATAGAAGCAGGATGGAAGCAAGGAGAAGAAAATCTTGACAGTATACTTCCGGGTATGAGTATAGGTGGAGATGAATATGGTAATTCTTCAGATTGTTTACCTAAAAAGGAAGGTAGAAAATATTATGAAGCAGATGTGGATTATACCGGAGGAGTGAGAAATTCTAAAAGAATAATTTACTCTAATGACGGATTGATTTTTTATACTGAAGACGGATATGAAAATTTTGAAAGGTTATACTAGCAGTGGATAAAAAGGTACAATGGTATATATATACCAAGAAGGCGAATTTTGAGTGTTTATCAAAAAAATACAACATATCTTCTATAGTAGCAAGAATTATTATAAATAGAAATATTAAGGATGAAGAATTTGAAGAATATTTAAATCCAAGTAGAAAAAGCCTTGGAAATATAAATTTAATGAAGGATTTAAAAGCTTCTATCATTTGTTTAGCTGAATTTTTAAAAGAAAATAAAAAAATATTAATTGTAGGTGATTATGATATTGACGGTGTATGTGCAACTTATATATTATATAAGGCATTAAAGCAATTAAGTGATTTTGTATACTATGAAATACCTGATAGAATAAAGGATGGATATGGTATTAATGAGCATATAATAGATGAAGCTATAGATAATGATATATCACTTATTATCACCTGTGATAATGGTATAGCAGCTTTTGAAGCTATAAAAAAAGCAAAAGAATATAATATAAAAACTATAGTAACGGATCACCATGACATAAGAAAGGACAATGGCAAAGAAAAATTGCCTGAAGCTGATTTTATAGTAAATCCAAAGCAGGAGGCTTGTGATTATCCGAATAAAAATATTTGTGGAGCTAATGTAGCCTATAAATTTGTTCAAGGCTTATATATATATCTTAATAAGGATATGTCTATATTTGAAGAATTGTTTGATTTTGTTGCAGTTGCAACTGTGGGTGATGTAATGCCTTTAAAAGGTGAAAATAGATATATAGTAAAGGAAGGTCTGAAAAAATTAAATAATGCCAAAAATTTAGGATTAAGATTACTTATTGAAGAATGTAATTTAGAAAATATAAAGCTTAATTCTTTTCATATAGGCTATATAATAGGCCCTTGCTTAAATGCCGGAGGAAGACTTGAGTCAGCTAAAACAGCTTTGGAATTATTTTCTAATACTGATAAGACTGTTGCAATGAAGATGGCAAAAAAATTGATTGATTTAAATAATGAAAGAAAAAATCTTACAGTACAAGGAACAAAAAAAGCTTTAGATATAGTAAATGAAAGATATGAAGATGATAAGGTTCTGGTTATATATTTAGAAGCTTGTCATGAGTCTTTGGCGGGTATTATAGCAGGAAAAGTAAAAGAAAAATATAATAAACCATGCATTATTTTTACAGATACGTGTGGAGGATTTTTGAAGGGCTCTGCAAGATCTATAGAAGCCTATAATATATTTGAAAAGCTGGTAGAGGCTGATAAGCTTTTATTAAAATATGGAGGGCATCCGATGGCTGCCGGCTTAAGTATAGAAAAAAATAATTTGGATGATTTTAGAAAATATCTTAATAATAATTCTAATTTAAATGATGATTCTTTGATTTGTAAAATATGGATAGATTTGGAGCTACCTTTTAAATATATTAATTTTACTTTGATTGATGAATTGGAATTACTTGAGCCTTTTGGAAATTCTAATGAAAAGCCAAACTTTGCAAGAAGAAATGTCAGAATATTGGATAGTCAAATTTTAGGAAAAGAAAAAAATGTTATTAAATTATTATTGGAAGACGAAGCTATAAAGATATCAGCTATTTTTTTTGCGGCTGATGATATAAGTATAAAAACTCTTGTTAAAAATAATATTATAGATATAATATATTACCCACAAATAAATATCTATAATAATAACAAAAAAATACAATTAGTTATAAAAGAGTGGAAAAAAAGATAGCTTACTACTATTAGATTGAGTAAATATCTTGATATTTATTAGTATATTTATATATTGGAGTGCTATTTAATATCTTTACAAGGCTTTAGTTTTAGGATATACTTAAGCTTGTTTTAATTATTTTTATTTAACTTAATATGATTATTAAAAATAAAGGAGTGCTATATATGATAGAACAAATTATGGATTTTATAGCAGCTAATGATATAGATATAGCAAATGCCATTAAAGGCGAGTATGACAGGCAACAAAGAAATTTGGAATTAATAGCTTCTGAAAATATAATATCAGAAGCATCAATGTTGGCTATGGCAAGCGTTTTAACAAATAAATACGCTGAAGGTTATCCAAGGAAAAGATATTATGGTGGATGTAGTGAAGTTGATATTGTTGAAGATATAGCCATAGACAGAGCTAAAAAACTTTTTAAGTGCGATTATGCAAATGTTCAGCCACATTCAGGTGCACAAGCTAATATGGCGGTATTTTTAGCAATCTTAAATCCGGGTGATACCGTTCTTGGAATGGGACTTAATCATGGTGGACATTTAACACATGGTGCAAAGGTTAATTTTTCAGGCTTGTATTTTAATTCAATTTCTTATGAGGTTGATGATAAGGGATTTATAGATTATTCAGAAGTTGAAAAATTGGCAATAGAAAATAAGCCTAAGCTTATCATAGCCGGTGCAAGTGCATATGCAAGAAAAATAGATTTTAAGAAATTTAGAGAAATTGCAAATAAGGTTGGAGCATATTTAATGGTGGATATGGCACATATTGCAGGATTGGTGGCAACGGGCTTACACGAAAGTCCGATACCTTATGCTGATGTTGTTACAACTACAACACATAAAACACTTAGAGGTCCAAGAGGAGGACTTATTTTAGCTAATAAAGACGCAAATGATAAATTCAATTTTAACAAGGCTGTATTTCCGGGAGTGCAAGGAGGTCCTTTAGAGCATGTTATAGCTGCAAAAGCTATTTGCTTTAAGGAAGCTATGGAACCTGAATTTAGATTGTATCAGGAACAGGTTGTAAAAAATGCGGTTGCTTTATCAAAGGCACTTGTAAATGAAGGCTTTGATATATTAACAGGTGGTACTGATAATCATTTGATGCTTTTAGATTTAAGAAATTTAAATATAACAGGTAAAGAGTTACAAAATCGTTGTGATGAAGTATGTATAACATTAAATAAAAATAGTATTCCAAACGATCCACAAAGTCCATTTGTAACCAGTGGTGTTAGAATAGGAACTCCTGCTGTAACAACCAGAGGTATGAAAGAGGCTGATATGCAGATTATTGCTGAATTGATTAAATTGACTGCAACAGATTTTGAAGATAAAGCTGATTATATTAGAGAACAGGTTAATAAGCTTTGTGGTAAATATCCTATATATAATAAATAATTGATAAAAATTCATTTAAAAATGGAGGAAATAATTTGAAAGAGTTAAAAGACTATGTTAGGAGTATAGAGAATTTTCCACAGGAAGGGATAATTTTTAGAGATATAACAAGTATTTTGAAGGATCCGAATGCTTTAACTTTAGCCATAGACAGCCTAAAAGAAGGATTAAAGGATGTGGATTTTGATTATATTATAGGTCCTGAATCAAGAGGATTTATTTTTGGAGTTCCACTTGCATATTCAATGAAAAAAGGATTTATACCGGTTAGAAAAAAGGGTAAATTACCCTTGGAAACAATTAGTATAAAATATGATTTGGAATATGGAAGCTCTGAATTGGAAATACATAGAGATGATATAAAAAAGGGACAAAGAGTCGTTATAGTAGATGATTTAATAGCTACAGGAGGTACGATTGAAGCTATAGTTAAATTATTGGAAAGCAGGGGAGTAGAAATAGTCAAAATTTGTTTTGTGATGGAATTAGCCGGCTTACAAGGTAGAAAAAAATTAGAAAAATATGATATAAATTCATTAATAATTTATGAGGGTAAATAAAATATAAAGAGCTACCATATAATATGGTAACTCTTTATATTTAACAGGCATAAGTTTTGAGTTATATAGAGAATAATAAAAAACTTATATAAGTTTAAAAAATTAATTGATTTTTACTTTAAAGTGAAAAAGTTTTATAAAAAGCTTGATATTTATATCACTTATGTGTATAAATATTAACTATATCTTGAAATTTATTATAATAAGTAAATGGGGATTTTATATGGGGAAATATATTTTAAAAAGAATATTTACTGCTATAGTTACAGCTTGGTTAGTGGCTACTCTTACATTTTTTTTGATGAATATGGTACCGGGTGGTCCTTTTTTAGCAGAGAAGGCAGTAACAGCTCAGGCACAAAAAGCTATGGAAGCTAAATATGGCTTAGACAAGCCTTTGGTAACTCAATATACTACATATATTACAAGTGCATTAAAAGGAGATTTGGGTTTATCACTTAAAAAAAGAGGAAGAACGGTTTCTCAAGTGATATCTACAAAATTTCCAACTTCTGCAAGGATAGGAGGTATTGCAATATTAGTTGCAATATTTTTTGGCATACCTCTTGGAGCTGTTGCGGCATATAACAGAGGTAAATTAATAGATAATATATTAATAGTTTTATCAACAGCAGGCATAGCTATACCTAGCTTTTTATCTTCTACTTTACTTATGTATATATTTTCAACAAAATTAAATTTATTGCCTCCTTTAGGACTTAGGGACTGGACAAATTATATAATGCCGGTTATAGCATTAGCTCTTTATCCCACATTTTACATGGCAAGACTTATGCGTTCTTCCATGTTGGAGGTTATAGGTCAGGATTATATGCGAACAGCAAGAGCAAAAGGAGTATCACAATTTAAATCAATATTTAAGCATGCACTGAGAAATGCTATTTTACCGGTTATTACTTATTTAGGACCTTTGCTTGCTTCTTTGATGACAGGAAGCTTTATCATAGAGAAAATTTTTAATATACCGGGTCTTGGTTCTGAATTTGTAGGAGCTATTACATCCAGAGATTATCCTATGATAATGGGAACAACTATATTTTTGGCAACTTTTATAATTATAATGAATGTTTTAGTAGATCTTGCCTATGCTATAGTAGATCCACGAATTAAGTTAAAGTAAGGAGTATAAAATGAGTGAGAAAAACATACTTAGCCTACAACTTAATGCTGATGATTTTATCAAAGCAAAAAAGGACGAAAAAGAGGCTTTGGTAGTAATGCGTGAATCTGTAGGATTTTTCAGAGATGGAATAAGACGATTTATAAAAAATAAAATTGCTATTTTTTCTTTATTTATGGTAATGACGATTATATTTTTTTGCTTTATTGTTCCTTTATTTTATCCATATAAATATGAACAACAAATGAAAGGCTCTGAAAGACTTGCTCCAATGCAATATTCAGCCACAGAGCTAAAAGAAATAGAATCAGGTAAAAAGGTATTCCCACATTTTTTAGGAACTGATCAAAATGGTCGTGATTATACTATAAGAGTTATGGTCGGTGGAAGAGTTTCTATGACTGTAGGTATAGTAGCTTCTATACTTATTTTAATTATAGGCTCTATATATGGAGCTGTAGCAGGATATTTCGGAGGCTTGGTCGATCAGATAATGATGAGATTGGTAGATATTATTTATACAGTCCCGGATGTTCTGATAATTATTTTGATAGCTCAAATATTAAAATATCCTTTGGAAAAAATAGCATCCCTGCCGGGATTTTCATTTATTATAAAATTAGGTCCTAATATGGTATCTATGTTTATTGTATTTGCTTTATTATATTGGGTAGGAATGGCAAGAATAGTAAGATCCCAAATTATGGTTTTAAAACAAAATGAATATATAACTGCAGCCAGAGCATTAGGTGCAAAGACAAGTAGAATATTATTTAAGCATTTAATAACAAATTGCATGGGAACATTGATAGTTACCACAACATTACAAATCCCTTCAGCTATATTTACAGAATCATTTTTGAGCTTTTTAGGTCTTGGTGTTCAGGCTCCTATGCCAAGCTTAGGTTCCTTGGCTTCTGCTGCATTAAATGGATTTCAAACTTATCCGGAAAAATTATTTGCACCGGCTATACTTATATTTATAATAATCTTAAATTTTAATTTATTAGGTGATGGTCTTCGTGATGCCTTTGATCCTAAGCTTAAAAATTAAAGGGGAGGGAATATGAGCGAATATTTAGTTGATATACAACATGAAAAATTATCATTTTTTACTCCTGCAGGTGAGGTTAAAGCTTTAAATGATGTAACAATACAGATGAAGGCAGGAGAAGTTTTAGGTATAGTAGGTGAATCAGGAAGCGGTAAAAGTGTTACAGCTTATTCTATTATGGGTTTGACAGCCTATAATGGTAAAATAGTGGGTGGAAGTGTTGAATTTAACGGTCATCGAATAGATAAATTAAGTGAAAAGGAATTGAAAAAAATAAGAGGAAAAGAGGTTAGTATAATTTTCCAGGATCCTATGACAAGCTTAAATCCTGTCTATACTATAGGAAATCAAATAGAAGAAACTATAAAATTACATACTGATAAAAAAGGAAAGAAGGCGACTGAAAGAGCAAAAGAGTTGCTTGAGCTTGTAGGTATAAATGAGCCTGAGAAGCGTTTAAAGCAATATCCACATGAATTATCCGGAGGTATGCGTCAAAGAGTGATGATAGCTATAGCCTTGGCTTGTGAGCCTAAGCTTTTGATAGCTGATGAGCCTACAACTGCATTGGATGTTACCATTCAGGCACAAATACTTGAACTTATGCAGGAATTAAAGGATAAATTAGGAATGGGTATAATAATTATTACACATGATCTTGGAGTAGTTGCTTCGATGTGTGATAATATAGCTGTAATGTATGCCGGTGAAATTGTAGAATATGGTACTACAGATGATATATTCTATAACTCCAAGCATGAATATACAAAGGGTTTAATAAGGTCAATACCTAAGCTCCATGAGCTTGAATATAGTAAGCTTATACCTATTGAGGGTCAGCCTGTAGACTTATTAAATCCACCAAAGGGTTGTGCATTTGCTTCAAGATGTAATTCATGTATGAAGATTTGCATTAATAAAAAGCCATTAAGAAATGATTATGACGGAAATCATTATAGTAGATGCTGGTTAGAACAAAAACTACAATTTGAAGCTATGGAAAGGAAGGTAGAAGCTTAATGAGTGAGAATCTATTAGAAATTGAAAATCTTAAGCAATATTTTCCGGTAGCTGGAAGTAAAAAGGTTGTTAAAGCAGTAGATGATGTCAGCTTTTTTATAAAAAAAGGTGAAACATTCGGATTGGTAGGTGAATCGGGTTGTGGTAAAACAACCACAGGACGCTCAATATTAAGATTAAACGAACCTACATCAGGAAAAATAATATATGACTCTGAAACTATTTTTGATAGTAAAACAAGGATTAAAAAGGAAATGTTGCCATATCGTAGAAAAATGCAAATTGTTTTTCAGGATCCTTATGCCTCGCTTGATCCACGTATGACTGTAGGTGATATTGTAGGTGAAGCACTTGATATACATAAGCTCTATTCTAATAGAAAGCAAAGGCAGGATATTATTATCTCACTACTTGCAAGAGTAGGACTTAATTCCGAGCATGCAAATAGATATGCACATGAATTTTCAGGAGGTCAAAGACAACGTATAGGTATAGCAAGGGCTTTGGCAGTAAAACCTGAGTTTATAGTTTGTGATGAGCCTGTTTCAGCTCTTGATGTCAGTATACAGGCACAGGTTGTAAATATGTTTGAAAGCTTGCAGGAAGAGATGGGGCTTACTTATTTATTTATTGCACATGATTTATCAGTTGTTAATCATATTTCAAATAGAATAGGAGTTATGTATTTAGGACATATGGTAGAGATGGCAGAAGCCTCTGAGCTTATTTTTCATTCTTTACATCCTTATACTAAATCTTTGATTTCAGCAATACCTATAGCTGATCCGAAAACGGCAAGGACATCCAAGAGAATAATATTAAATGGAGATGTACCAAGCCCATTAAATCCACCTAGTGGTTGTACTTTTAGAACAAGATGTGCTTATGCAAATTCAAGATGTTCAGTTGAAAATCCTGCTTTAAGAGAAATATCAAAAGGGCATTATTGTGCTTGTCATAATTTGGAGCAGATTAATTAGAATATAATCCATTGGATTTATATTATATATTTATTTTCTTATATAATAAGAAAAATGTAACTATTAATATATTTTTATATTTAAGGAGGAAAATATGAAAAAAAGAATTTTGTTACCTCTAGTTGTAGTGGCAGCTTTAGGTCTTGCCGCTTGTGGCAAAGCAAAGGCACCGGCTGATAATAATGCCGCAACTGAGGGAAAAGAACAAGCAGCTACAGGAAATGAATTAACTGTTCAGGTTGGAGCTTCACCTGAAACCTTGGATCCGGCACTTAATTCAGCTAATGATGCAGGTAATATTTTATTACATTTAACACAGGGACTTTTACAAATTGATAAGGACGGAAATACAATTCCGGCTTTAGCTGAATCTTATGAAGTATCAGATGATGGACTTACATATACATTCAAATTAAGAAAGGGATTAAAATGGTCAGATGGCAGTGATTTAACTGCAAATGATTTTGTATATTCTTGGAAGAGAGTTGCAGATCCAAATACAGCCGCACCTTACAGCTTTGATGTTTTAGGACAATTAAAGGGCTATGAACAAGCAAGTAAAGGCGACTTGGATGCTTTGGGAGTAAAGGCTGTTGATGATAATACCTTTGTAGTAGAATTAGCAAATCCTGTACCATTTTTTGATAAAATAGCTGCATTTACTACATTAAATGTAGTTAATCAGGCAACTATAGAAGCAAATCCTGAGGATTGGACGCTTAAACCTGAAACATATATAACAGCAGGTCCATATAAAATGGTTGAATTTACTGACGGAGATAGAGTTGTACTTGAAAAAAATGAAAATTATTTTGATAAAGATAAGATAACATTTGATAAGCTTACATATAGACTTATTGAAGATCCTAATGCCGCTTATACAGCATATAATCAAGGTAAAATTACTATGATTAAGTCAGTTCCTTCAGAAGAAATTCCTACACTTAAGGATAGTGATGAATTCCATGTAGATCCACTTATGGGAACATATTATATAAGCTTTAATACACAAAAAGCACCTTATGACAATCCTGATGTAAGAAAGGCTTTAGCATTGGTTATTGATAGAGATTATGTTGCAAATACTATAATGCAAGGTACATATCTTCCTACAAATAAGCTTATAGGTATCGGTGTTTCTGATGCGGCTCCAAGCAGTTCATTTGAAAAGGTAACAGAAGAAAAATATACCAAGGGAATAGGCTCAGGAGATTATGAGGCTGATGTAAAAGAAGCACAGGAGCTTTTAGCTAAAGCAGGATATCCAAATGGTGAAGGCTTCCCAACTGTAGAATATAGTACAAATGATCAGGGATATCATAAAGCAGTTGCAGAATATTTACAAAATGTATGGAAAGAAAAATTAGGAATTGATTGTGAAATAGCTATAAAGGAATGGAAAGTATTTACAGCAGATAGAAGAAGTGGAAACTTTGATGTTGCTCGTAATGGATGGATATTAGATTGGAATGATCCTACAAATATCTTAAATCTTTTTAAAACAGACTCAGGCAATAATGACGGAAAGGTTAGCATACCTGAATATGATGCTTTATTGGACAAGGCTGCTGAAACTATAAATCCTGACGAACGTTTTGATTATCTTCATCAGGCAGAAAAAATCTTGTTAGATCAAGCTGCTTTTATTCCTTTAGCACAATATACAGATTTCTATTTACAAAAAAATGAACTTAAGGATACATGGCATTCTCCATCAGGTTGGTGGTATTTTATGTCAGGTAAATTAGAAAAATAAGATAAATAAGATAAAAAAAATGTATCTCGGACTTTACCGAGATACATTTTTTATTTTAAAATATTATTTATTTAATAACTTTTTATAAGTTATATCTATTAACATAGCACCTATAGGAGCTGTTATAAGTATAGAAAGTACGGCAACTGAAAGTATTATTTTTCCACAATCAAGTCCCATTGATAAAGGTATTGAGCCTATAGCGGCTTGAACAGTAGCCTTCGGTAGATAAGCAAATATGCAAAAAAGTTTTTCTTTTGCTTTTAATTTTGTAGTTAAAAGGGAAATAAAGACCCCCATACTACGAAAAATCAAGGCAATAAAAATCATAATCACAGCATTTTTACCGGCTAAAAGAGTATATCTTATATCAACTGCACATCCGATTAAAACAAATAGGATTAATTCAGCTGCAATCCATAATTTTGAAAATTTTTCTGCCAGTCTTTTGCTTACATTATTTTCAATTTTGAATTTTAGTAGACAAGCCATGCTTGTAATTGCCAAGAGTGCTGAAACAGATATAATATTTTTTGAATATTGTTCAAAAAATATTAGAAAAAATGATATTCCTAATAGTATGATTACTTTAGTGCTATTGCGTATATACATTTTCTTTTTATAAAACAGTTCAAAAAATAGATATAATAAATATCCTATAATAAGCCCTAAAATAATACCGAGAATAATTGATATAGGCACATTAAACAAATTGATCAAATTTATTTTATTACCCATAAGCATATTTAAAAAGCTTGAAAATAATACAATTACAAAAATATCATCACAGGAGGCACCTGCTAAAATAAGCTGAGGTATAGATTTTTTTGTACCATAGCCTTCTTCTATAACCTTTACCATTCTTGGAACAACTATTGCAGGAGATACAGCTGCAAGAACAGATCCCATAAGTAAAGCTTCAAGTCTGTTAATATGTAAAATATATGGAGCAAATAAAAAAAATGCTAAAATTTCAAATGAAGCCGGTACAAAGGACATAAGCGTCGCCGAAATACCGACTTTTTTCAAATCGGATATATTTAGGGAAAGACCGGCCTTTAAAAGTATTATAATTAAGGCTATTTGACGTAAATCAGGGGATATAAGAAGTATGGATTTATCAAATAAATTTAAAACATAGGGTCCTAATAATATTCCTGTAAAAATCATTCCTACAATATTAGGTATAGAAAGCTTTTTACAAATAGCTGAAAAGAATAGTCCGCAAATAAAAATAAGTGATAGTGATAGTAGCATAGCAAGTCCTCCTAAATCTTTATAAAAAGCTCTAAACTAATTTATATAAAATAAAAAAGTAAGGCTTGAAACAAATTAATAAAGTTATATAATTAGATACAGTGTATACTTTATTTAATTAATAGTAAAGAGGTTGCTTGTCAACTACCCACCACCTAAAGGTGGTGGGCTTGTAACTGCCCAGTCGTAGTAACGGCTTACGCCTTCGACCTT
>CAMQCZ010000022.1 GCA_946999385.1 uncultured Lachnoanaerobaculum sp. | reverse complement strand
AATGTCAGGAGCTATAGAAGCTTATGAGGCTGCAAAAAATTCAAGCTTAAATATGATTCCAGGAGTTGAAATGAGTGCGGCTTATAAAAGTAAAGCAAATAAAAATGGAGAAATCCATATTTTAGGATATTTACTTCATTTTAATGGCTCTCATAAAATAATAAATGAAATATCAAAGGAGCTTGATATTTTTGCGAAGGATAGAGAAAATAGAAATCTTGAAATATTAAAAAGATTAAATGCAGATAATTATAATATTAATTATGAAGAATTAAAGCTTGGCAACAAGGATACTAAAATTACAAGAGCTCATTTTGCAACAGTCCTTATGAATAAAGGTTATGTCAAAGATAGAAAGATGGCATTTGATACCATTTTAGCTAATAATTCAAAATATGTACCTGCAAAAACAACTACTATAGAAAGAGCTTGTGATTTTTTTAATAAATATGACCTTTTCTTTGCTCTTGCACATCCATTTCTATATCAGTTAGATGATATTGAATTGGAAAATTTAATATTAGAATTAAAAGCATATGGAATGAAGGGAATTGAAGTATATCACAGTACACATAGTCAAAGCCAAATTAACACTTTAAAAAAATTAGCAAATAAATTTAACTTGGCAGCTACAGGAGGTTCAGATTATCATGGTGATACAAAGCCTAATTTAGAGCTTGCTATAGGTTATGGTAATCTAAAAATACCAAGTGAGCTGATAGAAAATATTATAAATAATTATTAATTTTTTTATATACCAATACCTGCTGTTAATATACTCAAAAATACTTAAAAGTCTTTTACTTTCCAAGGATTATTTGCTATAATTAAGCTATATTTAATTTTTGGAGGTATCTATGAAGATTCAAAATATTTCAGATGTTGATGCATTTTTTAAAGTTGTAGATGAGTGTAAAGGTAAAGTTGAACTTGTTTCTCCTGATGGAGACAGAATAAACCTTAAAAGCAAGCTGACACAATATCTTTCAATGGCTACTATGTTTTCAAATGGCTATATAAAGGAACTTGATTTAGTAGCCACAGAAAAAGAAGATATTGACAGACTTATAAAATTTATGTATCAGGGTGAATAATACTTATAACAAACTAAATAAAGAGGTTATTTGCTATTATATTTTTAGTATTTAACCTCTTATTTTTATATGAAAGGATTAAGATATATATAAATTTATTATATATATCAAAAAAATATGACTAAATTATTAGGTGAAATAAAAATACCTGGAGATAAATCAATTTCACATAGAAGTATAATGCTTGCCTCAATAGCAAAGGGAACAAGCCATATTAAAGGATTTTTAAATGGAGCTGATTGTCTTTCTACTATAAAATGCTTTAACAAGCTTGGTATAAATATTGAAAATCATAATAATGAATTAAAGGTTTATGGCAAAGGTCTACATGGGCTAAAAAAAAGTGAACAAATATTAGATTGTGGCAATAGTGGAACAACTACAAGACTTATAAGCGGTATTTTATCCGGGCAAAATTTTGATTCTATAGTAAGTGGAGATAAATCTATACAGAAAAGGCCTATGGATAGAATAATCAAACCTCTTAAAATGATGAATGCAAATATCAATGGAATAAATAATACAGCCTTTGCACCTCTATATATCAAAGCTTCAAGGCTTAATTCCATTGATTATATATCTCCACTATCAAGTGCACAGGTAAAATCCTGTATACTGCTTGCATCATTATATGCAAATGGCATAACTAAAATTACAGAGCCTGTTTTATCAAGGAATCATACTGAACTGATGTTAAAAAGCTTTGGATGTAATATTATAACTAATGATACTACATCTATCTTAAATCCTTCAAATGATTTATATGCCACATCAATAGATATTCCCGGAGATATAAGCTCAGCCGCATTTTTTATAGCAGGAGCTTGTATATGCAAAGATTCCGACCTTATAATTAAAAATGTAGGAATAAATCCAAGCAGAGATGGAATTTTACAAATTGCAAAGCAAATGGGTGCAAATATAGAAATTTTAAAAATATATGATAATATTGAACCTAGTGCTGATATTCGAATAAAATATTCTAATCTTAATGCAACTAATATAGAAGGAAAAATAATTCCAAGGCTTATAGATGAATTACCTATTATTGCTATAATGGCTTGCTTTGCCAATGGAAAAACTATAATAAAAGATGCCTCAGAGCTTAAAGTAAAAGAATCTAATAGAATTAATGCTATGGTAAATGAACTTGGAAAATTAGGTATAGATATTGTAGAAACGGATGATGGTATGATTATTAACGGTTCAAATGATATTAAGATTAAAAAAGCCTGTATAAACTCTTATAAAGACCATAGAATAGCTATGAGCTTTGCTATTTTAAATCTTTTGTGTGATGAAGAAATAGAAATTAATGATGATAGCTGTATAAATATTTCATATCCTGATTTCTATAAGGATCTCAAAAAAATTTGCTTTTAAATAAATCAGTCTTCATATAATTCATAATATGAAGACTGATTTTTATTATTCTTAGATAATTATTCTAAAATAAATTTATTACCGTCTAATAAATAAGTACATTCTTTTTTATCAAATATTATATTATCCATTATAATATCATATATATTCTTTTCAAACTTTTTTATCTTGTCATAAGCTACTAAAACCTTAAGTCTTATATTTTGTGCATATTCAATATTAAGGATATAGAAATTATTAGCTTCTATAAAATATTTCACCTTACCATAGCTACTATAATCAAGAATAAATTCATATATAATACCAAATTTTCTTTCCAAAATTTTTGATTTGGATAAAACCTCCTTTGTGGCCTCCTGATATGCCTTTACCAGGCCCCCTGTTCCTAATAAAACACCTCCAAAATATCTGCTTACTACTACACAGGTATCTGTAATATCTTCATTTTTTAATATATCAAGCATAGGCTTTCCGGCACAAAGACTTGGTTCACCGTCATCACTATATTTACAAATTTCAAAATTAGAGCCTACTATATAAGCATAACAATTATGTCTTGCATCTCTATATTTCTTTTTTATTTTATTAATAAATTCTAAAGCAAGCTCCTGCGTATCAGCATAAGCTATATTAGCTATAAATCTTGATTTTTTTTCTACAATTTCAGCTATGGCAGGTCTAAAACAAACCTTTATCTTATTTTTCATATTTTCTCCAAATATATTTTAAATTTTAATAATACCATATCCCATTCCCGGATCAGTATTATTTTTAATATATTCTATAAACCTTAGTTGTAAACTGCTCTTTCTATGATTGGAATATATATCATCATCTAAAATTCTTTTACTTGCCTGTTTTTCATCAAATTTTATATCTACTATTTTAAATAATTTCTGAAATTTATAAATATTAGTAGAGCTATCTATAATTGAAAGAATATTTGGACTCAATAGCCATGAAAGGCAATCAAAATATTTATAATCATAGAATACTTTTTTTGCTATATCTAAAGAATTAATACATAAATCAAAATCCAATTTTTCTCCTTCAGGTATATGAATATGAATCACTTTCCGATTTATATCGGGTTCAAATTGTAATCTTCCAAAACGATACAGCTCAAGTTTTAAGCTTTTAGCTACCCATTCTTCTTCTATTAATCCGATTTTACCGCTTCTTCTCTTATATACCTTTTGCCAAATTAGTATATCTGATATTGTATCATAATAAATTTGTTCCACATTTAAATTTTCATTTACAAGATTTGAAATTTTCATTCTGATTTTTTTTATTAATTCATCTTTAAAATCAATAGCAAAACAAATATATAAATACAATAACAATTTTTCTTTATCTTTTTTGCTTTCAAATTTTCTCAAAAAAAAATTGAAATTATCAGAAAATATTTTTATATATTCTTGATATTCACTCATAGATATATTAAATTCCAACATTTCTTTTATGCACTCATCAGAAAAACCCATATAAACCATATTTTTTTCTAAATCTATCATGCCTTTACCGAGCCCTTCATCATTCCTGAGGTTAAAAATTTTCTGAAAAATATTGCCATAAGCATCGGTGGAAATATTGCTATTATCCCTGCACCTGCTGTAAGACCATATTGTAAAGTATCCTTGGTAACAAATTCCGATGTTACTATACTAATTGGTTTAGTTTCAATATTGGAAGATAAAATAAGCGGTATCTGAAACTGACTCCAGGTACTCAAAAAAATTATTAATATCGAAGAAAGCAATATAGGATATGATAATGGTAAAATTATTTTTAAAAATACCTGCATAAAATTACAGCCGTCTACCATAGCCGCCTCATCTAAATTCTTAGGTATTGTAGAAAAATAATTGAATATTAACCAAGTAATGATTGGTAAATATGATGTTACATAAACTAAACAAAGTGAATACATATTATTTAACAATCTAAGCTGCATAAATAATTTATAAATAGGTATTATAGTTGCCATAACAGGTATAGCCATAGTTATAAGCAAAGAATTTTTTATAAGGTTTTTTCCTTTAAAATTAAGACGACTAAGTGCAATAGCAGATAATAAGGCTATCGGTATACATACTATTATCGTTAATATACTTGAATTTATTGAATTTCTAATACCATAATATAAAAGCTTTCCTTGATTTGAATTTATATCAAATAATATTAAATAATTTTTAAAGCTGAGCCTGTCCGGTAAAAAGTTTGTAGATTTTGATAAAACCATAGAATCCGGTGTTATTGATATAATAAATGTCCAAAGTATAGGTCCTATATATATTATAAAGAAAATTAGCAATATAAATATGTATATTATCTTTTTTATAAGCTTCATTAATATTCAAGCTCCTTATTTAAATTTTTTATATAAATAAAACCTAAGATAGCGGCTAAAAGCATTACTATATAAGTATAGGCACTTCCTTTGCCAAATTCCATAAATGAAAAAGTTGTAAGATAGCTTTCTATTAAAATGCTTTTACCGATATCCGAGTATCCACTGAGTGCAACTATTTCATCAAATACATTTATTGCATTTATTGATGTTGATGTTATACCTATTGCTATGAATGGTAACATTAAAGGGCTTAGTAATTTTGTAAAAATAATAAAAGGACCCGCCCCATCTATTTTAGCAGCTTCAATAATATCTACTGATATTGACTGTCTACCTGCAAGACATACCAATGTCATAAATGGTATAAGCCTATATGAAACAACTATAGATACAATTACTAACAAACTATATCTTGTATTTAACCACTCTATAGGTTGATTTATAAAATGAAGCCTGATTAAAAATTTGTTTAGAAATCCATATCCTGAATAAAATACAAATTTCCAAAGCAAGGCATTTACAAAAGGTGGCAAAGCCCATGGAAATATAGTAATAGCAAGCAATAAGCCGGAAATTTTACTTTTTATATTTAAAAATAAAGCTAAAAGAATGGAACATATCGTTGTAATAATAATGACCATACATAATATAAAAATTGTATTTATCAAGCTATATAAAAAAGATTTAGAGCTTAATATATTAATATAATTTCTAAATCCTATAAATTTTATATTATTAGGGCGTGTAAGCTTCCATTTTCTCAAGCTATATATAAATGTTTCTATTATAGGGTAAATTACTAATGCAAGCATAATAATAAGCATTGGTAATAACAAAATATAAGCAAGCCTGTCTTTTTTCATATTATCCTTAATTTTATAAAATGCGAGCTTTGCTCGCATTTTATATAATATTATTTATTTTCTTTTATAATTTCTTTTATTTTTGTATCCATTTGTTCAAATGCCTCATCTACATTTAAATTTCCAAGTGCCATGCCATTAATAGCATTATATATAGCATTACTCATCTCGCTATAGTATACAGGTACTCCATTTGGAAAAGGTGAAGCTATAAGCTTTGCTTCTTCAAGCATAGCACCGGGATTTTTTATTTTCCCTTCATTTATCAACTCTTCCAACACTGAATTTCTTGTAGGTAAATTACCAAGCTCTTCATTTAATTTTTTTTGAACATCTGCACTTGTATACCAGTCTATAAATGCTCTTGCCATATCTTTGTTTTTTGAAAATTTAGTAATACCCAAAGCCTCCGGTAATGCCATAGTAACCTTTGCCGTATCTGTCTTACCCGGCATCAAAATGGCTTGAATTTGACCTACAACCTGACTTTTTTCACTATCCTCTACAGTTGATATATATGATGTAGGTCCTGTTAAAAAGCTCGCACTACCTGTTGCTATCCTTCTATAGGTTTCTATACCATTTGCAGTTTTATCCGCAGGATCTACAAGATCATCTTTGATAAGCTTATCATAAAATTTTAATGCATCTTTTACAGACTCTTCATTTAATGTATCATCATCATTAAATACTTTACCATTCATAGTAAAGGCTGTCCAAATCAAGCCTGTACAAGCCTTTTCCTCTGCTGTAAGCACAAGTGGATATGGATGCTCGACAATACCCTTTTCCTTAATTGCTTTCATATCCTTATATATATCATCATAAGTTTTAGGTGCTTCATTAATTCCTGCCGCTTCAAAATGATTTTTATTATAATAAGCTATTCTATAATCATTAGAATATGGAATAGCAAGAACCTTATCTCCTATACTAAATGATGAAATTGTAGGCATATCCTTTTTTTGATCATCAGTAACAAAAATAGGTTCAAGCCAATCAGCACTGTTAAATTCTCCTACCCAAGACCAATCAACCTCTACAACATCGGCGGCCGCATTACCTCCGCTTGCGGCAATTCCGATTTTATCACGTATAGCGTCCCAGTCAACCTTATTTACCACAACATCAACACCTGATAAAGATTTAAATTCCTGTAAAAGCTTATCTGATGGAGCCGCCCATTCCGGCAACATAACCTGTAAGGCTTCACCTGTTTGATTTGTGTTTTGAGCTTCAACAGCTTCATTTGAGCCTACCTCTTGTGCTTTTTCTTTATTTGTGCTACAAGCTGTTAAGCTAAGTAACGTAAGTCCTAAAATACAAGTACTTTTTAATATTTTTTTCATAGCTATTTTGTATGATATAATAAATATATCAATATTCTCCTTTCTTATATTTAAGCTTTTATACTATCACCTAAGATTCCTTTGATTAAATATTTTTGTATAAATATAAATATTAATAATGTCGGAAGCATGGATATAACACTTGCAGCCATTTGAGTTTCCCATGTTGTCTTATAAAGAGATTGGAAATCTGTAAGTGCCATTGCTATAGTTCTATTTGCAGATGTTAAAATAAATGTTCTTGAAAAAATCAAATCACCATAAGCTCTTATAAATGCAAACAAAAATGCAGTTATAAGCCCGGGGAATATAAGCGGAGCCAAAATATATATAACACCCTGTAATCTTGAACAACCATCAACCCAAGAGGCTTCTTCTATTTCCTTTGGAATATCTGTAAAATATGAATATAACAGCCAAAGGCTCATAGGTAAGCATATGGCACAATTTGCAATTATTAAAGCCAATTTTGTATCCAATAAATTCAAATTTTTAAATACTATATAAATAGGCGTCGCTAATATTACCTCTGAAAACATCTGTGTCAGTATAATTATAAGCATAACAATTTTTCTAAATCTGAATTTATATCTTGAAATAGCATAAGCTGCTAAAATACCTACAATAATACATATTATTGAACTACAACTTGATACTATCAGACTATTTTTCAATGCAGGTAATATTGATTTTTCCCCAAATAATACTACTTTATAATTAATCCATTCAAATTTTCTTAAAAACCATGTAGGAGGCCATTTTATTATATCCTCATATTTTTTTAAGGATGTATTCAACATAATAAATATAGGACTTATAAATATAAAAATATATATAGCATAAATAAATGTACGTAAAAATTTCAATATATTTTTTTTATTAAGCATTAATCCTCCTCCACGTCCAACTTATAATATATCAGTGTAAATAAAAATAAAATAAGTACTGCTATAACGGACAAAGCATAAGAAACACCTAAATCAAATTTTGAAAATGCCTCCTCATAAATTTTAAATATCAGGGTTTCAGTACTTCTCATCGGTCCACCACCCGTAAGTACAAATATTACATTAAAAGAATTAAAGGTCCATATACCTACCAAAGTTAAAATTATCAAAAACAATTTTTTCATAGATGGACAGGTGATATAAAAGAAGCGAATAAATAAGCCTGCACCGTCAACCTTTGCAGCTTCATACAAATTTGGATTAATACTTGCAAGACCTGACATAAACATCATAGCTACCATAGGCAAACCAAGCCAAGCATCAACTATACTTACCATAAAAAAAGCAATCCTAGGATGTGATAAGAAATTTATATTAGCATTAATAATATTAAATTTTTGTAAATAATAATTTAAATACCCATAGTTACCATCTAAAATCCATTTCCAAATAACTGCAACTGTAACTTGCTGCAATGCCCAAGGTAATATCGACAAAAATTTCAAGGTCCTTGGAAAATATATATCACTATTCATAAATAAAGCCATAATAAAACCAAAAAATAATTTTAAAAAGATTGTTATTATGGCATATTTAAAGGTCAATACCATTGTAGGAACAAATATAGATGATGAAAATACTTTTTTATAATTTTCAAAGCCTACAAATACAAGCTTGGCATCTAATATGGATATTTTACTAAATGCTCCAATTATTACTCTAATAATAGGATAAGCAAATAGTATTGCTACCATCAAAAATAGAGGTACTAATAGCAAATAGGGAACTATTTTATCTTTTATTTTTTTATTAATTTTGCAATTCCATTTGTGCTTCATCTAATGCCTCTTTAACTTTGACTTGACCTGTTAAAGATTTTTGTACAGCAGTTAAAAAGCTTTTATTGAATGTGTCCCAATCCTTAACAGCCGGCTCACTTATACCATAATCTATACCTTTTGCAAAAGCTTGCATAAAATCTGTTTTAAATCTTTCATCATTAAATTCTTCTTTCAAAATAGGGAACCATGAAAAAGCCTCAGATACTGATCTTTGATATTCATATTGTCCCATAAATTTAACAAATTCCCATGCCAAATCTTTGTTTTTACTTATACTTGATATAACATATGAATCTGTAACTAAAGTCTCTGCCTGTTTTTTCCCACTTGGTAGCGGTGCTACTGAGTAAGGATATTTATCGGCTGAAGCATCCAAAGTTTCCTTTTCCCATGGACCTGAAATAAACATAGCCAAATTACCATTTGCAAATAATTTTGCCTGATCATCACGCTTTGTGCTTACAACATCAGGTACTAATTTAGCATCATTAAATTTTTTTAAATATTCCAATGTTTCAATATTTTCCTGACTATTTAAGGTAAAATTCCCTTTATCATCTACTAATGCACCATCATTCTGATAAATAAAATTTAATAATTCATCTGTACCGCTGGTTAAATCGGTAGGTATTGCAAAACCATATAAATTATCATTCTTATTTTTAATATCATTTGCAATATCAAACAGCTCCTGCCAATTTGTAGGTGCTTTTTCAATCAAATCACTTCTATAATATAAGGCTCTTGAAGAAAATGCCATAGGTATTCCATATTGCTTACCATAAACCTTTCCTGTATCTAAAACAGATTTTACTCTTTTGTCAATAAAATCGGCATCCATATATTGATCTAATTCTTGAGAAACACCTAATGAAACTAATTGAGATAGAGTTCTTGAACCGGTTAACATAATATCAGGAGCATCTCCTGCCTGATATAATGATACTATTTTAGAATTAAGCTCATCCCATCCAACAGAAACTATTTCAACCTTTACATTCTTATTTTCTTTTTCAAAGCCTTTAATACCATTATCAAGCTCTTTTTTTAAATAACCTGAATCATATCCCGGAACTAACAGCCTTATTAAGCTTTGATTATTATCTGCTTCTTTAGCCACTTGACTATCCTGTGTTTTATTAATATTTTCATCATTTTTTTTATTTGATGAACAAGCTGTCAAAAAGCTTCCTACTATGGCAAAAGTCAGAAACATAAATTTTAAATTTTTTCTCATAATACCGGTATGCCTTGCATACTCTCCTTTCATATTATAATAAATACTGTAAAGCATTTCCGATTATATCAAAGCTATATATTAAAAGCTACAAAATCACTATAGTTATTTTTTATAAATAGCTTATGTTATTGATAAAATCAATTTTATTTATATACTTATTTATCCTAAAATTTAAGCAGTATTTGTAAATGGAGAATATAATGAAAATATATGATAGTACACATAGCTTTAACACTTTAGATAAATATAATGATGATACAAATATTATTACAAATATATCTGTCATTCAAAATGAGGAATTTGGCTTCTTTGTCAGCTTTAAAACTAAAAATCCAAGCTTTATCTGTTTAAATAAAAACTTTGATTTGCCTTGGTGGGGACTTTCTGATAGATATCGTTTTGAAATCGTAGAAAAATCTACAGATACATTTTCAATAAGCTCCAAGCTTACAGCTTACGTAAAAGCTGATGACGGTATTTTATATGCAGATATGTTAAGCGATGAAAATAGCTTATATTATGAAACCAATACCATCCCAATATATATATCAGGAAAAATATCTAAAAATTATAAATATAATAAACTATCTTTACATTTTAATCTATATAAAAATAATTCTTATGATAAAGAAATTCTAATAGACAGTAGTGATATAACTATAAATATATTAGACTTCTGCCTTGAAAAAGAGGATAATATATTTTTTCTTGATCTTTGGCAACATCCTTGTAGTCTTGCAAGATGCTACTCTCTGTCATATTTTAGTGAAAAACACTTTAATATTATAGAAAAAAACTTAAAATCCTTAGCAAAGCTCGGTCAAAAAGTAATAGATTTATGTGTATCCGATTTTCCTTGGGCAGGTCAAGGCTGCTTTGAAATAAAAGAAAATTCATCAAGACTTTATGAATATAATATCATCAAGGTAACTAAAAAAAATAATATTTTAAAATTAAATTTTTCATATCTTGATAAATATATAAAGCTCTGTCAAAAATATGGAATAAAGGATGAAATAAATCTATTCGGACTTATAGGAAATTGGCATGGAAAAGACTTTAAATCCCCTCTTTTAGATTATGAAGATCCTATACGCATAAGCTTTTATGATGAAGACGAACAAATCTTTGACTATATAAGAACTAAAAAAGAATTAAAGGAATATCTACAGCTTTTATTTAAATATTTAGATGAAAATAATTATTTAAGGATAACTAAGCTTGTTGCCGATGAGCCTGATGATTATGAAAAATTCAAAAAATTTGAAGCCTTCATATCATCAAGCTATCCTAAAAAAATTTCATTTAAGTATGCAATACATAGCAGCAATTTTATTAATAATTATTCAGGAGATTTTAAAAGCTTTTCTATCAATTCATTAAATATTGCAGATTATATTGAAGATGGGATTATAAAATCCACCTTAGCCAAGCATTCAAAGGATATGACCTGGTATCCCTGCTGCTTTCCTAAAACATTAAATACCTTTATTTCCAGTCCCCTGATAGAGTCAAGATACATAGGTATATATACATATCTATGGAATTTTAAAGGCATCTTAAGATGGGCATATTCATTATATACTGAAAATTCCAATCAAATTATACCATATAAGACTCATAAATGGCCCTCAGGAGATATGTTTTTAAGCTATCCAAGTAAAAATATGAATTTTAATCCAAGTATTAGAGAAAAAAACCTGCTTTTTTCAATACAGGACTTTAATATATTTAAAAAATTAGAAAAAAATGGTATAAATGTAATTGATATACTAAAAGAAAAATTAAATATAAAAGTATTGGCTAAAAGAATTGATAAGGCTTTAATATTAGATGAATATATTTCTTATGATATTTATAGGCATATACGCAATGAACTGATTAGAGGTTTATATGAAAAGTAAAGAAGAATTGTTGGAATTATTAGCAGATTATGTTGTTAATATGGAAGATGATAATATAATTTATATTGCAAAGGAATATCTTGCTTGTGGTTATCCTGCAAAAGAAGGTATACTTGACGGTCTTACGGTAGGAATGAAAAGAGCCGGCAAATTATATGATGAAGAAGAATATTATATTGCAGAATTATTATTATGTGCTGATGCTATGTATGCCGGCATTAATATACTAAAGGAAGCTATTGTAGAAACAAAAACCAATAAAATAAAAGCTGTAATAGGTGTCATAGAAGGAGATACTCACGATATAGGTAAAAATCTCGTTAAAATTATGCTTGAAACTGCCGGCTTTGAAATGATAGATCTTGGAAGAGATGTTTCTATTGATAATTTTGTAAATTCCTGTATTAAAAATGGAGCAAAGCTTGTTTGTATGTCATCGCTTATGTCTACTACTATGTATGGAATGAAGGATGTCATAGATAAATTAAAGGAAAAGGGCTATAGAGATAAGGTTAAAATTATGGTTGGCGGAGGTCCTGTTAATAATAATTTTGCGATGGAAATAGGAGCGGATGCCTATTCAAGAAATGCTATCGAAGCTGTAAGTGTTGCTAAAGCCTTATTCAAACTTAATTAATATGAAGAAAATAAATATATATAAATGCCCTGATTTATCACTTTATAAATATAATGAAGAATATATCAAATTATTTAATGATAATATATATGAAATAGGTGGCTTGTTAAATTATTTTGATAAAGAAAATAGTTTAAATAAAGCTTATAAAAAAATTTTGAGTATTCAAAGAGAAAATATAGAAGTAAAAAAAGCTATTTTATTAGAAATTGAAGATATAAAAAATATATTATTGGATGATATAAAGCAAGCTCTTTATATGAATTATAAAATTATAAGCATAGCAGATCCTACGGCAAATCTGGAGTTCTTAGGTCCAAGCTTATCAAGTACATATGTTGATATTTTTTTATTAGATTTTTTATACAGTGCTTTTAATATATGTAAAAATAAAGCACATATTCACCTGTGCCCACATTTAAGTATTACACTTTTATATCATAAGGCTTTTATAAATAATAATTTAAGCTATAAAATCAAATTAGAAAAATATAGTAATAATAAAATTTATAACTCCCTATTAGAGCTATTATTGGATAAAAAAGCCTTTTCAATTAGTGGATTAAAATGTATACATTACTTGGGGAAAATACAAAATCTAAATATTTTTAATATATATAATAAGGAATAATATGAAAAAAACTATTTTATACCATTTAATTAAAAACAATATTCATATAAAGGGAACATGTAATGGACTTTGGGGGTGTACAAAGTGCAAAATAAAGCTGACAAAGGATTTTGAAATTGCTCCAAATGATTTAATATATCTTACAGAAGATGAAATCAATTCAGGCTTTAGATTAGCCTGCGAACATTATATAGAAGATAATGAGGTTTCAGATATATTAAGTCTATATTATAAAAATTTAAATAAAGATAAAGAAATACCTAAAAATGTACAAATTTTATCAGATAGCTTTGTTCCAAATTTCACACACTCTAAAAAGCATAATTATTTTGGCATAGCTCTTGATATAGGAACTACAACAATGGCTATGAATTTAGTAGATTTATCAAATACTTTAATTATAGCAAGTACTACTGCAACAAATCCTCAAATGAAATATGGTTTTGATATAATGTCCCGTATAGCATATACTATGCAAAATAAAGATGGACTAAATACACTACATACTTGTCTTGTTGAAAGCTTAAATTATATGATTAAAGACCTGATAAAAAAATCCGGTATTAATTCAAAATTAATAAAAGAATTTATATCTTCATCAAACACATGTATGTGCCATATTTTACTTAATAAAGAAATAAAAGGTCTTGGTAAATCACCCTATACACCTATATTTACCGAAAGCATTAAGATAAAAGCTGTCAGCATCGGACTTGATCTGGATGAAACCTGCATACTCACAACTCTTCCTCATATATCAGCCTTTATCGGGTCTGATATAGTTTCGGGAATATATACAAGTAAGCTCTATAAAGAAAATTCCAAAGCTAATATACTTTTTATTGATATAGGTACCAATGGAGAGATGCTTTTAAAAAGTGATGATAAGTTAATTGCAAGCTCTTGTGCCGTAGGTCCTGCTTTAGAAGGCATGAATATAAGCTGTGGTTGTCTTGCAGTCTCAGGTGCTATTGATAAATTTTTTATTAAAGATGGAGAGATACAATATACTACTATCGAAGATGAAAAAGCTATTGGAATTTGTGGCAGTGGTGTTTTATCTATTTTAAATGAATTATTAAAAAATAAATTAATTACGAATAGGGGAAATATTATAAAGAAGGAAGCCCCGGCAAAGGAAAATAATTTATATAACGACTTTATATCCTATGATAAAAATAATAAGTCATATATAGATTTAAATAAAGCTAAACATATCTATAAAAATAACTTACAAGAAATTGAAAATAAAACAGATATTAATCTTTACTTTAGTGGTAATGATATAAGACAGGTTCAACTTTCAAAAGCGGCTATCCTCTCAGGTATTCTATGCCTATTAAAAAAAGCAAATATAGCTAAAGATAAAATTGATACCTTATATATAGCAGGCCAATTCGGTAAATATATATCTAAGGATATTTTGTTAAATTTATCTATAATTCCAAAAGAATTTAAAAATATCGAATATCTTGGTAATACATCTTTGACAGGTGCCTATTTATGTCTTTTAGATAACGAAGCTCTCAATATAATGAACACCTTATCTAAAAATATAAATTTTTTCGAGTTATCTAAATTTGAAAATTATGAAAGAATTTTTGCAAAAGCCTTAAATTTTGATAATTATTAAAAATCGAGTGAAAATATATTTTCACTCGATTTTTACCACTTTATCCTTCTAGCTAATACTTCGTTATAAGTATTATATCCCTTCATATCAAGAGCAAGTGATTTTACTATTCTTTCTATATCATTTATAAATTTAAAAACATATTCATCTATATTTACTTTTTCAACCCCATTATCCAGTATATTCTTTAAATATCCCATATAAAGCAAGCAAACCATTCTATTTAAAATAATAGCATTTTCTTTATCTATAGCCTTATCATTAATACATAGCTTGCACATTTCATAATCTCTCCCAAAAAAATCAGGATTTCTTAACATAGTCTGAAAAACCGGAGATGATTTTAAAATATCTTCAGGAAACATATCATAATACTCTCCTATTGCCTCATTTAATTTTATATCTTTTTTTATAAGAAATAACAAATTATATGTTATAGGTTTTCTAAATGCTTCCATAGCATAGCAATACCAAACGCCTACATATTTATCCCATACATTTTTCCATACCAAGCTTGCTCTATTCAAAGAAATTATGTATGTTTTCAGCTCTCCAAGCTCCGAGTAATAAATAAGCTCATTCAGACTTGAAAAGTATCTATATAAGCTTGCAGAAGAGCAATCCAACTCCTTAGCTATTTTTCTAATAGATATATTATTTATTCCATCTCTTTTTATTAATTCACTAACTTTTATAATATACTCTTTCCTGCTTAATCCTTTAAAATAATCCATATTATATAATTCTATCCATTATATTATCAACTATAGATAAATCTATAGTTTTAAAATCTTCCTTTATATTATTTTTATAATTTTTAGGAGTTTTTGCTATATCCTGCCATGCTAAAAATACTTCAATACATTTTTCTATTAATAAAATATCGGCAGTATTATCCTCACCGCTACCTTCATAAACTAAAATAGATCTGTATGGTGTTTGATTAGGCTTCAAGCTTGAAGCCTGTGGGTGAGTTAATAATTTATTTCTATCATAAATATAATCTCTTGCTCTTAATAAAATATCTCTATATTCATTTTCATATATACATTTTAATTTGTCTTTATATTTTTCATATACCTTATCATTATTAGTAAGTAATGTTGCCTTTTTTAAATCAAACATATTAATCCCCTAATTTCTTTCTCCCAAGCTCATTTTCTGTGCTAAAATTTTTATTTTATTTTCTAAATTTGAAATTTTTATACTCATAGAAAATGTTCTTGCAAGTAATATTGTAATTATTAACAAATATACTAAATTTGCAGGAGAACTGACTCCTAATTTATCTGCTATAATATATATTAGTTTTGGAAATATTGAAATAATTAAAATAAAAAATGAAGATACTACCCAAAATAAAGAGTCATCTATTTGTAAACTGGATTCTCTTACCTTTTTCATTATAGTAATATTTGCTAAAATACTACATATTATTAATAAAATTCTAAATATAGGACTCATAATATTACTCCCTTTTCCTTTTTCTAAAATTTTGAATAAATAAAATTGAAATCAACATCCTCGACATATATTTTATAGCTACTATAGGACTAAGATAGCTTTCCCCAGCATTTCTTAATCTCATAGTACAAGGAATTTCAGCCACCCTTATACCCTGTTTTATCAAATATGATATAGTATCAGGCTCGGGAGGATAATTAATATTAAATGCAAATTCTTTTATAAGCTTTTTATCATACATTCTCATTCCCGATGTCGGATCATTTATTTTTTTTCCTGTACTTATCTTAATTGCAAATGCAATCAAAAAGCTGCCAAGCATTCTAAGACTTAATTTTTTCTTATTATTTAAAAATCTTGAAGCAATAACTATATCATATCCTTTAATAATTTTTTCTTTCATAGCATAAATAAATTCTACTTTATGCTGTCCATCTCCGTCAAATTGAACTACATAGTCATATTTATTATTATATGCATATATCATGCCTGTTTGAAATGCTCCTGCCAATCCTAAATTTATAGGTAAATTTATTATTTTATAATTATTTCTCTTACAAATATCCAAGGTGGAATCATTTGAACCATCATTAATAATAATATATTCTAAATCACTATAAGCCTTTATTTCCTCTACCACCTTTTCAATATTAGCTTCTTCATTATATGCAGGAATTATAAGTAAAATTTTTTTCAAAAATAACCTCCGAAAAAATAATATAATTTACAATATTTATTTAAAATAAGTATTATTTAAGCTTATTTTTTTCACCAAGGGCTTTGGTAAAAATTTATAAGACTTACCAAGCTTAAAGCCTATAAATTTACAAGCTGAAATATATAAAAGCTTTGGTATAAGATAAGCTTTTTTCTTTGCTATTAAATATTTTATACTCTCTTTTACAAGCTTAATACCCTCACTCTGTGAATTCAAATTTTTAAATATATCCTTTGAAACAGCTTGTGATACTCCAATATCAAAATTCCTTTTTAATTGTTTAATTCCACTATAATTATGTGAATGTATAACTATAGCCTTTGATACATATTCTAAAGCTTTTTTTGACACCAATAAATCTCTTGCATAAAGCATATCTTCATTTAAAATTATATTTTCTCTAAATCCACCAATTTTCAAAAATGTATCTTTTTCATAGCAAGCACATACATTAGAACAAAAATAAGTCTTTATACCATATTTTTTTATATCCTCCTGCCTTTTTATACAGTCTATATTAGGATAATTAAAAATTCTTGTAAAGCTCTCTAAATCATCAGCCAGGACACTTGGAACCTGCCTTGCATATGTCAATTTTATCTCATCAGACATTTTAGAAAGTAAATTTTCTACTAAATATTCATCAGCAGGTATTGCATCCATAGTCATGCAAATAAAATATTTAGAAGATGATAAAGAAGCTCCAAAATTTCTACTCTTCCCATGATCAAACTCTTCTTTTTTTATATGTTTTATAATAAATTTATCTTTTTTATCTTTAATAATATCAGATAATTTATCATCAATCAAAAAATTGTCCCAAATAGCTTTGTCGGTATTTATAATTATAAATTTATTTATCTCTACAGTCTGTGATAACAATCTATTTATTGATTTTAAGAACTTATTATCGGGTTTATATGTAGGTATAATAACATCAACTAAATTTTCCAAAATATCTCCTTTATATTTTTTTCATATATTTATATGACAAAAATAGAAAAATTAAACTAAGCAATATCATAAGTAATAAATAAGAAATGCCTGCTCCAATCAAACCATATGAATATACCGCACGATTGCTTATATAAAATGCTAATACACTTCCAAAAATATAACTTATTAAAATATACTTTTCTTTTCTAAAAATGACAAGTATATAATATAATAGGTTCATCAGAGCATAAAATCCCCCACCTATTATAACTATTATTAGTACATATGTATATTCTTTTAATTCTTTTTTTGATAAAGCTCCAAATAATATTTTCAAAATATGCCCACCTAAAAAATTTGAAAAAATACTTGATATAATAGTAAAGGCTATTATAAGTAATGAAATATTGAATATTGTTTTTTTTAATTTATCAGACTGCTTTTTTTCATAGTATAAGGATAAGTTACCAAGTATGGGTCTTATTATAAAGCCTGCCATTAAATTAATAATAGATGTAGGAATAAATATAATACTATAATAAGAATTAAATTTAGAGCCCATTATCAAATTAACTGAAAATTTTGAAGCTGCAAATATAAATAAATCTAAGAAAGTAGAAATGAATAAATAACTGCTTTCTTTGAATAATTTAATAACTCTATATTTTATAAATTTTTTATCTATTGAAATATAAGAAAGTGGTCTTATTAAAAAAATATATATACAACATATTAATGATAAAACAAAACATATAGATCCTAAAATAATATTTTTTGTAAAATACAAAATAAATACAAATATAAATACGCTTACTAAGGTCCTAATAAGTATACTTTTGCCTGCCATGTATAATCTTCCTTTTCTTTGCCATTCAGATTCATAGCAATCAGCCAAAGCATCTAAAATTTTATATATCAGCATTAAAATACAAATATATAGCTCTATCTTATTCCTTGAAAAAAGTAAAATATAAGTTAATCCTAAAATAAGTCCAATAGCACTTGTTATTATTCTTAAAAGCAAATAATCTCCAAAGCTATATCTATTTGAAGTATCGGTTATCTGTATTGGACGTATAGCAAAATATGCAATTATATATAATTGCTGTCCAAGTGTTGTAAAAGCAAAAAAGAAAATACCTCCAATTTCTTCACCTGATATTTTATTTACAATTATGCCTATAATCATACTTGTCAATGCATAAACAAGGCTTCCCAGCATGTTCCACAATATATTTCTTTTTTCAATATTAATATCATTTCCATATAGTTTTTTTGATATAATATCCATTAATCATTCTCTCTTTTTATTTTTAGTAAATTTATATCCTTAGCATATATTTCATCATATTTTGGAATTAATTTATTTTTATCTATTTCTTTTTTATTGACTAAGTCTAATAATAATTTTATTACATTTACACCCGCCATATGTGTGAATGGATATCCGCCTCCAAATCTTGCATTCATATCAATTATAAAAATACCCTTGCTATTTACTATAAGATCTAAATCCATATTCAATATATGCCTTGTTTTCATTGATATTTTTCGCCCAATTTCTTCCAATATATCGTTTTTTACAATTTTAGCTATATCTGTTTCTCCACCTCTCATAGCAATTTTTTCTTTTACTACCGTTTTTATATAATTCCCCTCTAAATCATTTATAATATCAAGCCCAAATTCTTCTCCCGATATAAATTCTTGTATCAATATACAATTTTCAAAATCATTTTTTGATTCATACTTTAAATATGAATTTTGTATTTCTTTTTTTATCCTTTTATATAAAACTCTTGCTTCCAAAAAATCTTCAGTCTTATATATACCAATACTTCCCATTCCCCACCTGGGCTTTAAGATAAATTTTTTATCCTCTCCCAAGCTATCTTTTATATATTTATCTTCTATATTAAGGCTTGTATATAATGTATCAAAACCGGCCCCCCTTAAAAATTCATACATTTTAAATTTATCATTACAAATATCTATAAGCTTTTCATCACTGATTATTACCTTAACACCGATTTTTTCAAACTCCTTTTTATGTCTTGATAAAATAGCAAGATCAATATCAAATAAAGATAATAAAATATCAATATTTTCCCTCCTGCATATATCTAACAAAAATGGAATATAAGCTTTATCATAAATCAGAGGACTCACATAAGCTTTATCTCCTTCTTGCATAGCTGTTGCAAGACTTGAGGAATTTGTACAAATAATTTTATCTGTTAAAGCTAATTCATTTTTAAAATATCTTACTAAATATCCTCTTCTACCTACACTTGTCAACAATATATTCATACTTATCCAATCCTTTAATTTTTTATCAATTCACATATTTTATCTACAATTTCAAGACTCAAATCCGGATATATAGGTAATGTCAAAATATTCTTTGAAATATCTAAGGCCATCTTGGTTTCACCTCTATAATTATGAGATTTATAGCACTCCAATTCATTTATACATGGATAAAAATATTTTCTGGCATATATATTATTTTCTGCAAGCTTATTATATAAATCATCCCTGCTCATACCATAAGTCTCCTTATCTACTACTATAGGAAAATATGAATAGTTATAACTTTGTTCTGTCTTATAATTATTACATCTTATTCCTTTTTGATTCTTTAAATTTTTTAAATATCTATACGCTATTTGTTTTCTTTTTTCTATCCATATATTAATATATTTTAAATTACATAAACCCATGGCGGCCTGAAATTCATTCATCTTTGCATTGGAGCCTACATAAAGAGTGTTTTCCTTATCTGCAATGCCAAAATTTTTCAAAAAATATAATTTTTTATGTAATTCCTGATCTGCACTGCTTATTGCTCCACCTTCTATAGTATTAAAAACCTTTGTTGCATGAAAGCTGAACATACTTGCATAAGCCAAATTTGCAACACTATTACCATGATATTTTTCCAAGAAAGCATGTGCCGCATCATATATCAATTTTATACCATGCTTTTTAGCTATTTTTGATAATTTCTCATGATTACATATATTTCCATATACATGTACAGCCAAAATAGCTGTAGTATCCTCAGTTATAAGAGCTTCAAGCTTATTCTCATCAATAGTAAAATCATCTTCTTTAATATCACAAAAAACAGGTCTTATTCCATTTCTGACTATAGCATGAGTAGTAGAAGCAAAGCTAAATGGTGTAGTTATTATTTCTTTTTTTAATTCCATTGCCTGTATGAGCAACTCTAAAGCCAAATGGCCATTAACAAATAAGCTGATATTATTTGTATCCAAGACAGTTTTTAATTCATTTTCCAGCCTATTATGTAAAGCCCCCATATTTGTAAGCCATGCACTATCAAATATGCTTGAACATAATTCAAAAAATTCTTCCTTTTTAGGTAATGAAGCCTTCGTTACCAATATTTTTTTATTTTCCATCATTTCTCCTGATTTTTAAAATTTGTTCCATTAAAAAATAATAATCTTTATTTCTACTAATTATAGACAATAAAATATAGATGATTATTCCTAATAAAATTAATATAATCAGCTTTAAAAAACCTGCTTCAAACAAATAGCCTATACAAAATATCACAAGAGCCATAATAATTGATAATAATAATGAAGGTAATATATCTCTTAATTGCATTTTTATATCATAATCTAACAAAGCCTTATTAGGATAGGCATTTATAAATATTCCGATAAAATCTGCAAAAGCTTTCATAGCAACAACAACTAAGCTGCCTTTATATATTGCAAAAGCTAAAATAATTAAACCTAAAGCTTTTTTTAAGATTTCCAATTTCAAAAATTTATCACTTCTACCTAAAGCATTTATGGCTTGTAAATTTGCTATATGTATAGGCCAAAAAGCATATGCAAGACAAAGCCACCTTAAAAATGGAATAGAAAGTTTCCATTTTTCTCCAAGTAAAACTAAAACCAGTGTATCTGATATGGCTATCATTCCGAACATCATAGGAAATATAATATATGAGCTAAGTGATATTGAGCTTTTTAATAAAAATCTTATCTTTTCTTTTTCATCCTGAAAGCTTGACATAAGTGGCAACATAATTGATTGTATAGCACTGCCAAGATTCATAACTATAAGCTTAGGAAATTGCTCACCTCTATTATAATTTCCTAAAACCTGCTCACTATATACCTTTCCTAAAACGAGTGCATTTAAATTTTCAAAGCTTATATCTATTAAAGATGCACATAATATTTTCCATCCAAAATCAAATAAGGCTCTAACTCTATAAATATCAAATCTTATTCTAAATCTAAAATCAGATATAAAAAAAAGTATAAGCATAAGACTAAAATAATATATAAGCTGCTGAAATACCAAAGCATAAACGCCAAAAGCTCTAAAGGCTAAATAGATGCTCATAAAGCCCGAAATAGAAGCTGATAATATAGTCCCTATAAATAAATTTTTGAATTGTAATTTTTTCACTATATAAGCATTTTGCACTGAAATTATTGCTCCCGGAAACATCACTATACCAAGAGCTCTAAATATATTTATTATATCATTATTATTATAAAATTTTGCTATATATGGGCTTGAAAAATATAATAATATATATAAAATCAAGGCTACAAATATATTAATTAAAAGTACACTGTTATAATCATCCTGATTATCTTCTTTTTTTCTTATTAAGGCTGTAGCAAATCCATTTTGTATAATCACATTTGCTATATTTATAAATATAGTAGCTATTGCAACCTGACCATATTCTTTAGGTGATAATAGGCGTGCAAGTAAAATTGAAATTATGAATTGTACTCCCTGTGAACCGCTATTTTCCATAATTTTCCAAAAAAAACTAAAGCCTATTTTTTTTGACAAAGTATTATCTCTCATTATATTACCCTAAATACTAAAAAATTTACTTATAGTTAATAAGAAAGTCTTTTTATAAATTTTATGCTTTAAGCATATGTATATCTTATAAAATCGACTTTTATCCTGCATTAATATAAAATCTTTTAATATTTTCTTATTTTGATTATCTTCAATATCAATATTATAAATTAAATTTGCCTGCTTATATATCAAGCTATATATATTTTTAGCATTTAATTTTCTTAAAAAAATATCTTTTATATTATTTTTTTCTAATCCACATACATTTTTATTATGCTGCCTATATAAAACAAGACTTTTATTAATAAAATAAATATTCCCTATATATGCTGCAACTAATGCAAGATACCAATCATGCATTACTATATTATTTGAAATAAATTCCAACAAAATATCCTTTGGTAATTTCGGTGAAAAAGCTTTAATTGCCAATTCTCTATTTATTATTATAGTATTGCCTGTTACTTTATTTTCTACTAAAAGCTTGGCAAAAGTATCTATTTTATCCAGCTTTAATTTTTTATTCATAGACCTTTCTATTATATTCAATTCAGAATCACAAATACTCAAATCTGTATGTACCAAGCTCGGTATTACTTCAATACCTTCTATCTCTTTTATTTTTTTTAGACTTAAACTTATTTTATTTTCAAGCCAAATATCATCCTGATCACAAAACATAAAATAGTTTGCTTCATCTAAATATGTATATAATAGCTTCAAAAAGTTCTTTTTAACTCCTAAAGATTTTTTGTTAAATATAAGCTCAAGCCTATCCTTAAATTTTTCTTTATATGAAAGTAAAATATCTCTTGTTTTATCTATGGACGCATCATCTGCTACTACAAGCTTAAAAGCCTTAAAATTTTGATTCAAAATAGAATCTAATTGAGCCTTTATAAAATTTTCACCATTATATGTTGCTAATAAAATTATTATTCTTTCCATTTTTACATTTTTAACTTTGAATAAATATATATTTCAATTCTTATCAGAAAAAATACTGCCTTAGACAAGATTAATTTTAATTTGTTTATATTCAAATATTTTTTGAAATATATCAGTGTACTCTCTTCTCTTATTTTTTGTCTTTTTAAATTTGTATCAAAGCTTTTTCCTATACTAAGATTATGTTTATGTATATAATAATCATTACATAAAATTGCAGATTTATAATTATTGGCCTTTAATCTTTTAGCCAATATTTTTTCCTCCATATATAGAAAAATATCATCATCATATCCGCCCAAAGCCAGAAACTTATCAATATCAAGCATAAGCAAGGATCCTGCCACAGCAAAAACTTCAACTATATCGACATTTTGGGTATAAATATCCTTTTTATAATTTAATATATGATTAAATATTCTCCTTGATATAGGTAAGCTATCCAATATCTCGCCAAAAAATGTAAGCTCCTTAAAAGCAGGAGGAGCATTTAATGTATCAATACAATTATTATTTTCTAAAATCATAATAGGACTTATAAGAGCAAGGCTCTTATATTTTTTCATACATGATAACAGCTTATCTATGCTTAGCTCTTTAAATTCTACATCAGGATTTGCAACTAAAGCATATTTGCATTTTTTTACTTCCTTTGCATATTTTATACCTAAATTATTTCCACTTGAATATCCTAAATTTTTTTTGTTTTTTATAAGCTCTATATTAGCATTAATATTATTTTTTATATATTTATCCAGTATACAAAAAGAATCGTCATTAGAATCATTATCTACTACAATTATGTAGTCTAAATTTTTATATTTCTTTATTTTTTCCAACAATTCTATACAAATATCGGCACAATTATAATTTAATACTATACATGCCAGCTCTGAATTATTCATATTATTTTCCATATTTATTTTTAATAAATTTTTCTTTTTTAAGCTTATAATAAAAATACTTGGAAATATACAAGCGTACATTCGGTAAAAATAAAGTCATAATATTCATCATATGATATGCAAACATATAAAAAATATTAGCCGGTTTTTGTTTTTTCATTGCAAAATATGACTTTCTTTTATATTTAAAATAATATTTTCTATAATAATTTAAATTCCATCTGTTCCATGGTCTTTCATCACCTGCAAAATGCAGTATGTACGGATTCCTCTTAGCCGCCTCAAAGACTTTCTTAGGTATTATTTTATATCCTTTGGATAAGCTTACTAAATCTTTATATTTCCAATATCTATAATTTGTAATAAAATTATATTTTGGAGATATTACCTTTATTCTATGCAAAAAAGCACCATTAATTGCATCCTGATCTGTAAATAAGCAATAATCATTTATACTCTCAAGATAGGTTAATACTATTTTTTTTGCATCTGTATCTCTATATTTTTTTAAATCAATAAGCAAAACTCCCGAATTGTAATAATTTACATCCTCATAAATACCTATATCTATTTTTAATTCCGGATAAATCGTAGGTTCAATAACAGCTCCCAGCAATTTATCCTTTAAATCTATATTATATAATCCTTCTATATTTTTTAAAATTATAGTATCACAATCAAGATAAATAATTTTTTCTACACTCTTAGGTAATAAATCAGATAAAAATAGTCTTCCTAAGGCTGAAATATCAAACCTGCTGACATCCGGTTTATAATCAAATTTATCCTGTATATCATAAAATTCTATTATCTCTAAGGATTTTGAATAAATTTTTGCACTGTCTTTTAATATATTTTTAGATTTATCCGTTATTCCTATTGATATTATATAAATATTTAAATCACCCTTATTATTTTCCAAAAGTGAAATTAAACTTATACATAAATACTCTACATACTTTTCATTAGCTACATACACTATATTCATATATTAGTCCTACTTTATTATTAATTTTCTCTTAATTTAACTATATTTCTTGCCAATCTCCTTTTATCATCCTCCATTGCCGCATAATGCTTTCTTGTAGTATTAACATCATTATGCCCTAAGACTGAAGCAACTAAATAAATATCATTTGTTTCTCTATATAAGCTGGTACCATAAGTGCTCCTTAACTTATGAGGACTTATTTTTTTTAGAGGTGTAACTATACTTGAATATTTTTTTACTAATTTTTCAACACTTCTAACACTAATTCTTCTTAATTGTAAAGATAAAAACAATGCATTTTCATCACCGGAAGCAGGAATTTGTCGTTTCCTTATCTCAAGGTAATCCAAAATCGCTTTTTCAACTTCATCTCCAAAATATACAGTTTGTTCCTTCCCACCTTTTCTATATATTTTAATGCCTGATATATTAAAATCAATATCAGAAATATTTATTCCCACACATTCGGAAACTCTTATTCCTGTTCCCAAAAGTAATGTAATTATTGCTAAATCTCTAAGCTTATTTTTATAATGATAGTTTTTTTGTTGCTTGCTTAAATTATTACCTTTTTCAACTTCATCTAATAATTTTGCAACCTCATCCAATTCAAGCCTAATAATTTCTTTTTCTCCCTCTCTTGGCAAAATAATTTTGGCAAGCGGATTATTATTAATAAATTCCTTTTTATAAAAATAATTATAAAAACTTTTTAGACAAGAAATTTTTCTCTTTATACCCAAATTCTTATTAAAAATTTCTCTATTATCCTTTTGCCTATATTTTAAAGCTTCCATATATTCTTCAATATCACTGACACTAAGTAAATCCAAGGCCTCAAGCGGTATATTTTTTATAATTTTATATTTATCTCTTATATAAGGATTATTTTCTATTAAATATGAAAAAAATACTTTTAAATCATAAGCATAAGCAATTCTGGTTCCTGACTGTGTCCTCATTTCTATACCTCTAAAAAAATCTTTACAATAAGGAGGCAATTCAAGAAGAAAATCTCTTAATTTTAAAATATTTTTTTTATTTTTTTCCTCATTATATGACAATTCCATTTCAATCACCTATTATTATATATTTATCTACATTATACTAAATTTAGAAATTTTAACAAGCATACGAAAAGTGAATTTCTCTTATAAATATACTTATTTCATTGTACTATAAAAAAAACAAAGCTGTATTCTCAAAAAAACAATACTTATCTTGACTTTTCCTAGTAATTTACTATACTTTAATTATAAATATAAATTATGACTTCAACTAAAGTTTTATATAGTTAAATTTCTAAGTCATTCATTAAGGAGGTTTTTATGTATAAGGGTTGGGAAGGTTTTACTGCCGGAAAATGGCAAAAGAAAGTAGACGTTCGTAATTTTATCCAAAAAAACTATAGCCCATACGAAGGTGATGACAGCTTCTTAGCAGGTCCTACAGATGCTACTAAAAAGCTTTGGGATATGGTAATGGATTTATCTAAGAAGGAAATCGAAGCAGGTGGCGTGCTTGATATGGATACTTCAATCGTATCTACTATAACAAGTCATGGACCGGGATATTTGGATAAAAATCTGGAAAAAATTGTCGGATTTCAAACTG
>CAMQCZ010000021.1 GCA_946999385.1 uncultured Lachnoanaerobaculum sp. | reverse complement strand
ACCGGGAACTGTTTACAATTATAAAACAGGAATGACTGAAAAAACAGACTGGTATAATAAAGCACCAAATAATGCTTTTAATATAGATAAAAAAGACAGTTTTAAAGATACTGATGTATCAAGTGTAGCTGACAGTGAAAACAGTGGTAAATTACAAGACACATCTTGGTATGTTGATGATTATACTGAGGATAATACTTATAAAGATGCTCCAACAAAACGTTTATATGATGATAATGAAAATAACAATATGAACGGATGGATTGGTAGACCATTATTCCTTGGTGAATATTATATTAAAGAATTATCAAGGTCTGAAGGATATGAACTTAGTGTAAATGCAAAAGCGGCATCAACTACAAGTAAAACAGATGATTTTGATTATTTAGATAATGTAGAGGATAAAGGAACTGTTTATGTAAGCACACAAACTTATATTCATCCACAAGAAAACATACATCCTGCAAACCACGTATTATTTGAAATTACAAGTAAAGATACAGGTGCAAAAAATAATGGATATGATATTGTTTTAACAAATTTCCCAGAACATGGAAAGTTATATGCTGAAAGTGAAAAAATGGTTGATTCAAAACAAAAAGTGCAAGATGGATATGAATATGTTCCTGCTTGGAGAAAGCCTGATGGAACACTTACAGCTGAGGATTTAGGTAATGCAAATATTGCTTGGAAAATTGCTGGGGGAGATAAAACAGACCCTAAATTAGATAAAAATGGAAAACAAATTGTTATTGGAAAAGAAAAAGTTTCTTATAATATAAACAATTTAAAAAGAATGAAAAATATTTCTTTTGATGATAGTAATGTAGATGATTTAATGCCGGTTGAACAAATAACAAATCAGGATGGAACAATTACATTAAAGGATGAATATAGTGAAAAATTTGAATCCAGCTATTCGTTTTATTTAACAAAAGAAATTCTTGAAAAAGGTTTAAGAAAAAGTAAATTTAATACACCAATTGCTAAAAGTGATGGAAAGATTATTTATTCAACTAAAAATTTACCTGTATATTCAAAAGGTGTTAAAAAAGGAAATATAGATTCATTTGGATTAACCGGACCGATTGGTGGAAAAGCAAAAGAAACCTTATATGGTGAAGGACTTGTAGCTGTAAAAATTCCAAAGATTAAAAACGATGGAAAGCATGTAACAATTCGTGATGTTGTAAAAACTTTATATGATTTCTATAAAGAAAATCCAATTTATACATTTGGTGGAATTAATGATTACAGGGCAACCAAAAATAATTACGTAATTGAATTATATGTCGGTAATAAAATAGGACACGATGGTTATGTTGCAACTGTGGATGGTGAGGATATCATTGTTCGTGCTATTCCTTGGGTGCCGGCAGATAAAAACAATTTACCAAAATATGTATATGTGACATATAAACCGGAAAATGGAAATTATGATACATTTGGGGAATATGCAAACTTTGAAGAAAAAACAAATGGTATCAGTGCTGATTTAGTGCCTGATGTAATTGTTTCACCTTAAGGTGTTTTTAAATGTATTTGAAATAAATATTTGTGATTATTACAAAAAAGGTGAAACGGTCTCTATAGAACCTTTGGAAGATGGACAGTCAATTGGATAAAGCCACCAGATTACAGCTTCAAATACCATCACATTGTCGTAAGACTTGGGTTTACACAGCTTTAACAAGCATAAATTTCAATATGCCTTACTGTACAAATAATGTTAATATATATTTTGTTTTTAACTATCTATTAATATTGTTTGTGATTTAGCAATTTTGAAACAAAATATTTAATATTCTTTTATTTAATGTTGTAATATAAAAATAATATTTTACCAGTATTTATAAATAAATTTTTTTATACATTATAATATTATAAATATTTTACAGTTCATTTTTAATGGTATAATTTTTTGAGTTCCATTTTTATATCTAGTAAATCTTTTAATTCAGAAATTATATAATTAATACTTTTTTCGCATAAGCTTTGCATTATATTAATATTAACAATTAGATTGTCAGCATTAAGTCCAACTGCATCAAAATCATTACTAAATTTGTTTTTTATGTAAATGTCAACTCCATCTTTAACTATAATTTCATAATCTTTATATTTATAAAAACTAACTTGATAGCCGGCAATATCTTTTGTTTCAATATGTTCTAACATATACTTATTTTTCCTTTCAATATTTGATGTTCAAATGAATAAAGCTACAATACTTCAGCTTCAACTACCATCTCATTGTCGTAAGACTTAAGTTTACACAGCTTACACAAACATAAATTTCCATATTCCCTATGGCACAATTTATATTTATATAATAGATAGCTTATTTTTCGCTATCTATTAATATTATGTGTGATTTGAAATTTTGGAAAGAAAATATTTGATATTGTAATATAAAAATAATATTTTATCAATATTTATAAATACATAGTTTTTCTTACTTACATATGGAAAACTAGAATATGATAATGCACAGGAACAAAACGTCCAACGATTAAAAGCACATGGTATTAACGAATACAATGCTTTAAAATTATTTTGTATATTAGTAAGTGAGCTTTATACAACAGTTAAAACTAAATAGTAAAAGGAAATGAAAAATTTGATAACACTATATATATGTTTCAATAATTTATTTACTTATGTACTTATAAGCTTTTCTTAAAATGTCAAAAAAGGTGATAAATTCTATTATAATGGTGTTAAAGGTGAATTGTGTAATATAAATTGAGGATGTTATATATTTGACAATCAAGGAACTATGATTAAAGCTTGCTTTAAGTTTAAAGATGATTTCTACTAGCTATGTCAAGATGGTACAATGGTAAGTGACAAATGGGAAAATATCAAATTAGAAATTTAAATTTAATTTTTTATTTATACTTTTATTATATTTAGTATGCTATACTTATAAACATAATATATTATAGCATTAAAGCTTTAATTTAAAATTGATTTAAGGGGAATTTATGGACAGACATATAGGCAATAAAGCTACTAAATATAGACTATCCGGAACAAATAAGAGTTATGTAAATAGACAAGCTAATAAAAAAAATAAAAAAAAGCTTTCTAAGATAAAAAATAATATCATTTTTATATTTATACTAATTATAATTATATTTTTAAGTTCTATAATTTTTAATAGAATATTTTTTAATAAAAATAAGAATAAAAAACCTGAAGAGACTACAACACAAGAGGTTTTAAAGACCTCAGTGATAGTTGATGATATTGATATTAGCGGTATGTCAAAGAAAGAGGCTTATGATGCCATTTTAAAAAAATATGAATGGAATATGCTTGCTAATTATAATGGTGAAAAATATCAAATTAAAAATATTATAGAAGTAAAATTATCACAAATTTTAGATAAAATTTTCAAAGGTGATATAAATAAAAATCATTATGATATAAATTTTGAAGGATTAGATGAAGATATAGATAAAGAAATTGATAATATTTCAAAAAAATGGGAGCATAAAGCCAAAAATGCAGGCTTAGTCAGTTTTAATAAAGAAACCAATGAATTTATTTATGAAGATGGTTTGGATGGAATAGAAATTGATAAAGATAAGCTAAAAGCTAAGATTAAAAAAGCAATAGAAGAAAAAAATTTTAAGGCTATAATTGATGTTGATGCCAAGACGACTAAACCTGAAATTGTTAGCAAGGAAGATGTTAAACAAAAATATAAAATAATAGGTACATATACAACAAAGACTACTACAAATAAAGATAGAAATACTAATATTAATATATCAAGCTTAGCCTTGGATGGTATTATAATAAAACCAGGAGAAGAATTTTCTTTTAATGCTACTACAGGAAATAGAACCTTAGAAAGAGGATATAAACCGGCAGGAGCATATGTTAATGGAAAATTAGTTGAAGAGCCTGGTGGAGGAGTATGTCAGGTTTCGTCAACCTTATATAATGCAGTTATTTTTTCGGGACTTGATACAAGTGAAAGGCATGCACATTCATTTGAACCAAGCTATGTAACACCGGGAGAAGATGCCATGGTAAGCTATGACGGTTATGCAGGACCGGATATGAGATTTATAAATACATCCAAGACAGCTATAGCTATAAGAGCAAAGCTTGTTGAGCAAAAATTGACTGTTTCAATAATAGGCTTACCAATACTTGATAAAGATGAAAAAGTTTATATGACATCAAAAAAAGTTTTAGAATATGATGAGCCTGCACCAAATTATGAGGATGATCCGACACTGCCTGCCGGTCAGGAGATTTTAGTAAAAGCAGGTACCAAGGGCAGTAGATGGGAAACTAATATAATACATAAAAAAGGTGATAATATCATAAGTGATAAATTATTACATTATTCTACATATAAGGGTAAGCCTTCTACTATAAGAAAGAATTTAGGATCTTCTAATCAAGCTCAAACAAATCCTATTCCTACCTCTATTATGCCTGAGGCTTCACTTAATCAAAAAGAAACAAGACATGGGGAAGCTAAGACTACTACAGAAAAGCAAGAACAAAGCAATCAAAAGCCTGTAGAATCTAAAAATAAAGAAACTCAGATACAAAATAGTACTCAGTCTGTTGAAACAACTAATAGTACAGAGGAAACAATAGAGGCAAATACGGAAATTAGATAGTTTTATAGAAGGATGATGCTTATGGATAAATTAAATGGTAGGGTAACTATACCTACAGATGTAGACATAGTTAAAGAAACCTTGGAACTTATGGATTTTTGGGGAGCTGATGCTATAAGAGATTGTGACGGTACAGAATTTCCACTTGAATTAAGAAAAAGTGGTGCAAAAATTTATGCAACATATTATACAACAAGAAAAGATAATGAATGGGCTTTAAAAAATCTTGATGAAGTACAACAGATGTATATTATGACAAATTTTAAATGTGCTACAAGTAATGAATTAAAAATAAATCTGATGGATAATTTATATCCTGATATGTTAAAGATTAATAATCATGATGATATATATAGATGGTGGGAGGTAATAGATAGGACCACAGCAGAAATTGTTCCATGTAATAATTGGAAATATAATGAAGATACACAGGAGCTTATAATTTATAATGCCATACCTTTTCATGATTATACAGTTAGCTTTCTTGCATATATTATGTGGGATCCTGTTCATATGTATAACGCAGTAGTAAATTCATGGAAGAATGTTATACCACAAATAACTTTTGATGTCAGGCAGGAAAAAACAAGAAAATATTCTATGGAAAGACTTAGAAGGTATTTGGAAGCTCATCCTTATGTAGATGTGGTAAGATTTACAACATTTTTTCATCAATTTACTTTGATTTTTGATAAGCTGGCAAGAGAAAAATATGTTGATTGGTATGGATATTCAGCTTCAGTAAGTCCTTATATACTTGAAAAATTTGAGAGAGAAATAGGTTATAAATTTAGACCTGAATTTATAATAGATGAAGGATATATGAATAATACATATAGAATACCTTCCAAAGAATTTAAGGATTTTCAGGCATTTCAGAGAAGAGAAGTAGCAAAGCTTGCAAAAGAAATGGTTGATATAGTTCATGAATATGGAAAAGAAGCGATGATGTTTATGGGTGATCATTGGATAGGTATGGAACCTTTTATGGATGAATTTCAACAGATAGGACTGGATGCAGTGGTTGGTAGTGTTGGGAATGGTGCAACTCTTAGGTTATTTAGTGATATCAAAGGTTTAAAATATACAGAAGGTAGATTTTTACCTTATTTCTTTCCGGATACATTTCACGAAGGCGGAGATCCTGTGAAAGAAGCAAAATATAATTGGGTTACAGCCAGAAGAGCTATTTTGAGAAGTCCTATTTCTCGTATCGGCTATGGTGGATATTTAAAATTAGCCTTAAAATTTCCTGACTTTATTAATTATATAAAAGAAGTCTGTGATGAATTTAGATTATTATATGAAAATATTAAGGATGTAAAGCCATATAATATTAAAAAAATTGCAATTTTAAATTGTTGGGGGAAGATGAGAGCATGGGGAAATCATATGGTTCATCATGCGATTTATTATAAGCAAAACTATTCCTATTTTGGTATTATAGAAATGCTTAGCGGTATGCCATTTGATGTAAAATTCATAGATTTTGATGACATAAAAAATAATTCAGATTTAAATAAAGATTTTGATGTTATTTTGAATATAGGAGCAGCTTATACTGCATATAGTGGTGGAGAAAATTGGATTGATGAAAAAGTAATTACTAAAATTAAACATTTTGTCTACAATGGCGGAGCCTTTATAGGTGTAGGGGAACCTACAGCTGTTCAATATCAGGGAAGATTTTTTCAGCTTTCAGATATTTTAGGAGTTGAAGAAGAAAGAGGATTTGATTTAAATAAGGATAAGTATAATTGGAATGAAGATAGAAAGCATTTTATTTTAAAGGATTGTACCAAGGAGCCTGACTTTGGAGAGGGACAAAAAAATATATTTGCCTTAGAAGAAACAAATATATTGATACATAAAGATAAAGAGGTTCAAATGGCAACCAAAGACTTCGGTAAAGGTAGAGGTGTTTATATAAGCGGTTTGCCATATACTTTTGAAAATAGCAGAATTTTTTATAGAGCTGTTTTATGGTCTACACATGATGAAAAAAATTTAAAGAAATGGTTCTCTTCAAATTTCAATGTAGAGATACATGTTTATTTGGAAAATAAAAAATATTGTGTAGTAAATAATACTTATGAAAAGCAAAAAACAACTATTTATATAGGAGATGGAAGCTTCTTTGAGCTTGAATTAAATGAAAATGAAATAATTTGGTATAAAATATAATAAAGCTTGATAAAAGCATTGAAAAATGAGCTTGATAGGTATATAATACAATATATAATAATTCTGGGATGAACGATACTCTTGTATTTTTTGAACCTACATTTTGATATAAGGGATGGCAATAGCATTTTATGGATATTATGCCTCTTTTAAGTGGAAAATAGATATAGAAGTGAGCTGACCCACCTGGCACTGCTAGGCGTCAACAAGGCAAGACCGTCATTTTGGATTTTTAAAAACACACTTAGGTGTGTTTTTATTTTTAAGACAGGAGAATATGATGAAATATAAACATAAAAATTATTTGAAAATAGGTATTACTTTATTTCTTGTAATTTTATCTTCCATATTATGTTGGTTTATAATAAATAGATTTATAGTTTTAAAATATATATTAACCAGAATTTCTGATATAATAAGACCTATAACATATGGTGCTATTATGGCATTTTTATTAGCTCCTGTATATAATAAAAGCTCCAATTTTTTAGATAAGAATTTGAAGAAAATAAATATATTTAAAAATAATTCAAAAACTATTTCAAGAATATTTGCGAGTACTTTATGCTTAATATTAATTCTAAGTATTTTAATAGCACTTATAATGATGCTTATACCACAAATTATAAAAAGTATTAGTGATGTTTTGAAAACTTTACCCGCTGATATAGATAGATGGAATGATAAAATATATGCTTTTTTTGATTCTTATCCTGAATTAAAGACATACTTATCAAATTATTTATATGATTTAGATAAAACAATAAATAAATTTTTGAATAAAAATATTTTACCTAATTTGAATATATATATATCTAATGTATCATTGGGATTTATTAATATAATTAAAGAGCTTTTTAATTTTATTATCGGACTTATAGTTATGATTTATTTATTAAATATAAAAACCACATTATCAGCTCAAATAAAAAGAATTTTATATAGTATATTTTCATTAAATGTAGCAAATATAATTATTAAAGAATCAAGGTATATAAAAACAGTATTTTCACAATTTATACTTGGTAAAATTATTGATTCAATAATTATAGGATTTATTAATTATATATTTATGTCTATTATAAATATGAAATATCCTGTTCTTATTTCTGTTGTAATAGGTGTAACAAATGTAGTTCCATTTTTTGGTCCATTTATAGGTGCCATACCGTCAATATTTATATTATTACTTATATCACCGGTACAGTCATTACAATTTTCTATATGGATATTGATTTTACAACAAATAGACGGGAATATTATAGGGCCAAAAATATTAGGGCAAACTACAGGTCTACCAAGCTTTTGGATTTTATTTTCTATATTATTATTTGGAGGACTATTTGGAATAGTTGGAATGGTGATAGGAGTGCCAAGCTTTGCAATTATATATAGAACTTTGGCAAGTCAATCAGCCTTAGCATTATCAAAGAAAAATTTATCTACAAAAAGTAAGGATTATATAAATTTAGAATACATAGATAGTGATACAAAAGAATATATAAAAACAAATGAAGAGGTTTAATAAAAAGAGATAATGAAAATCAAACTGTTAATATTTATATTTTTTACTACATTATTAGTGTCCTGTTCCAATAAAAATATTTATATTAAAAGAAAAGATGCATTTAAAGCTATTACTCTTACTATGACTACTAAAAAGGATTTACTAGAAGAAGAAAATGAATTTGATTTAAAAAATATACCTTCAAAAGTATATGTAAATTATTTATTGGAAAATAATATAATAGATAAAAAGCTCTCTAAAAAAAGTCTTGAGGGCCTTTTGAGCTTGCAAGATTTATATAAGATATATAGAAATATGCCTCAAAATGAAGTTGTAGATAATATATATAAAAAATATTCAAAAAAAGATAAAATAAAAATAGACGATTTTTATAAATTTATTATTTATTTTAATAAGACTCATCTTAAGTCAGGGAAGGCAAAAATTGTTAATACAATTATATATGATATTGAAGATAATAATAAAAATCAAAATAAAGTAAAAACAAAATTTCAAAATTATTATTCAGATAAAAGCCGTTCTTTATTTAAATATATTGATAAATATTCAAAGCTTTTAATACTTGACGATGAAATATTTTATGCAGATATAATCAGTAATGAAATTGTATATACTAATGTTATGATAAGCACTATAAAAAATAATAAAGTGAAAGCTTTTATTGATGGTGTAGAAAGAGATTTTAAATTAGATAAAAATATAAATGAATACAATGATAAAAAAGATATTTTGGTAGATTTGAATATAAGAGATGGCTTGATTTATAAAATAAATATAAGAGGAACTAAAATAAATGATACTATTTTAAGCATAGATAAAAATTTAATAGAATTGAAAAATCATGGATATTTATTATTTGATAAAAATATGATTATTTTAGATAAGACAAATATGCAAATAATAAATATATCCAAGCTTATAGTAGGATTAGCAGGATATGATATTTATATAGATAAAAATAATTACATTAAATTTATTATAAAACCAAGTGAAGATGATTATAAGAATGTAAGGGTTTTAATATTAAATGATTATTTTAAAGTAAAGCATCATAATACTATAAGTTTATATAGTAAGTCAGGCTTAAAGATAATAAGAAAAAATACAAGCTTTGAAACAAGGGATATTATAAATTTTACTAAGGACAATTTAGAGGAAAATGAACGTATTATTATAAAGCCTGTTGAATATAATAAAGAAATTGAAGTTTTGAGTTTAAAAAGAGATTTTGGTACACCAGGATATTTAGGGCATTTGGAAATAGTAAGAAAAGATAATAAAATATATTTGATAAATGAAATTGAAATAGAGGAATATTTGAGAAAGGTTGTTCCTAGTGAAATGCCTAAAAGTTTTGAGCTTGAAGCTTTAAAAGCACAAGCTGTAGTTGCAAGAACATATACTTGTAAAGCTATAGAAAATAATAGAGAGTTGAATTATTTAGGAGCTAATCTTGATGATAGTATTAATTATCAGGTGTATGCAAATAATGCTATTAATCAAAAGGCAGATATGGCAATTTTAGCAACAAAGGGTAAAAAAATATATTATAATAATATTTTAGCAAACACTTTTTATTATTCAACTTCCGCAGGATTTAGTGTTTCTTCAAGTATTTGGGGACAAAAGAATAATTCTATGCCATATTTGAAAAGTTATACTATTAGTAAAAATAAGGAAAAAGTAAATATTAGTACAAATTCAGAGTTCAAAAAATTTATTGAAAAAAAAGATAAAAATGCTTATGAAAAAGATTATGATTTTTATAGATGGGAATTAGAAACAAGTAATAGGATATTAAATGAAAAAATAACTAAGGTTGGAAATGTTTTGGATATTAATATTACCAAGAGAGCTCAGGATGGAATAGTTAAGGAAATTGAGGTTATAGGAGAAAATGGCAAATATAAGATAATAGGAGAAGCTAATATTAGATTTTATCTGAGTTCTAAGTATGCAAGTCTTTTAAAAAATAATAATAAAAAAATCAGAGCATTTAATTCTTTACCAAGCTCTTTATTTTATATTGAGGCTTCAAAGCCTGATGATAATAATCTAATAAAATTTAAAATAAAAGGTGGCGGATATGGGCATGGAGTAGGTATGAGTCAGACAGCGGCTAATGAAATGGCAAAGGATAAAATGAATTATGAAGAAATTATAGAATTTTTCTATGAAAATACAGAGATAAAATTAGATAGGTTTGCAAAAAATTAAAACTTAATATATAATGAAAAGACATTTTATAAGTATGGTAATAATAAATAAAATATATTGAGAGGTGTTTAATATGACTTTGTTGGAAAATTGGAGATTGCAGGCATATGGTGATAAGACAAATGAAAAAGAGAAAGAATTGTTGTGGAAAAAATATTTTATAATTGAAAAAGGAATATATGAGCAGCTTTTGGAGGATCCTACAAAGGTGCTAAGCTTAAGTGTAAAGGAATTGGCAGATAAATATGGTACAGATATACAAACTATAACCGGTTTCTTGGATGGTATAAATGATTCTCTGAAATCTCAAAATCCTATAGAAACTATGACAGAGGATACAATAGTTAATATTGATATAGATCTTGAAAAATTATATTATAATATGGTTGAGGCGAAGGCTGAATGGTTATATAATTTAAAGGAATGGGATAAATTATTAACAAAAGAAAGAAGAAAAGAGCTATATTTATCACAAAAAAAGAGTAAAACTATTAGAAAAGAAAAGCTACCTGGAAGAAATGATCCTTGTATTTGTGGAAGTGGTAAAAAATATAAATATTGTTGTGGAAAAAACTAATCAGATAAAGCAGAGATTATATTCTCTGCTTTATCTGAATATAAAAATTATAATGAGGCTTATTATATGGATACATATTCGAGTTTTGCCCTAGTCTATGATGATTTTATGAGTGAGGTTCCCTATGATAAATGGGCAAAAAATATTATTAATATTTTAAAAAGTAAGAATATAAATGAAGGGATTATAGCAGATCTTGCTTGTGGCACTGCAAATATAACCGGAATTTTAGCAAATGCAGGTTATGATATGATAGGTATTGATAATTCTTACGATATGCTTAATATTGCAAGACAAAAGACGGTTGATAAAAATATTTTATATCTTTATCAGGATATTAGAGAATTTGAATTATATGGTACCTGTAGGGCTATAATAAGTACCTGCGACAGTATAAATTATATACTTGATTTTGATGATTTGGTAAAAACATTTAAGCTTGTAAATAATTACTTGGATCCTAAGGGTATATTTATATTTGATTGTAATACTATATATAAGTATAAAACAATATTAGCAAATAATACATTTGCTGAAAATAGAGATTTAGGTAGTTTTATATGGGAAAATGAATTTGATGAAAAAAATAATTTGAATAAATATGATTTAAGCTTATATATAAAAAATTCTGAAAATAATTTATATGAGAGATTTGAAGAATATCATATACAAAGAGCCTATACTCTTGAAGAATTTAAAAAAGCATTTATTTTATCTGGGCTTGAACTTTTGGATATTAAGGATGGAGAAACATGTACATCTATAAATGAAAAAACACAAAGATATCTATTTATTTTATCAGAAAATGGAAAGACTATAAATTTATAAGGAGAAAATTAAATGTCTGATTATATAATTAAAGCCAGTGCAGGAAATGGTATGGTAAGAGCTGTTGCCTGCAATACAAGAGAAATAGTTGAATATGCTAAAAATGCACATAATACCTCTCCTGTAGTCAGTGCAGCTTTGGGAAGAATGTTAAGTGCAGCTTGTATGATGGGTTCTATGATGAAAAATAAGGATGATCTGATAACATTAAAAATAGAGGGTTCAGGTCCTATGAAGGGAATATTAGCCACTGCCGATTCCGATGGAAATGTAAAAGGATATCCTTTTGTTAATGATGTGATTTTGCCACCTAATAAGGATTCTAAGCTTGATGTAGCAGGTGCTATTGGAGTAGGTCTTTTAACAGTTGTTTCTGATATAGGATTAAAGGAGCCTTATGTAGGGACGGTGGAATTGGTTTCAGGCGAAATTGCACAAGATCTTACATATTATTATGCGAGCAGCGAGCAAATTCCAAGCAGTGTAGCTTTGGGAGTGCTTTTAAATAAAGATAATACTATAAATAGTTCAGGTGGCTTTATAATACAATTAATGCCCTATTGTCCTGAAGAAATTATAGAAAAATTAGAAGAAAAAATAAAAAATATGGATAGCTTAACTAATTTATTATCAGGTGGTAAGTCTATAGAAGATATACTTAAAATGCTATTAGGAGATTTTGACTTGATTATAAATGAAAGATTGGATATATCATTCAAATGTGATTGCTGTAAAAAAAGAGTAGAAGGAGTATTGATGAGTCTGGGAGAAAAGGAATTAAATAATATGATAAATGATGATAAACCTGTAGAGCTTGTATGTCATTTTTGCAATAAAAAATATATATTTTCTCCAAATGAATTGAAAATATTATATGACAAAGCAAAAAGCTAGGAGTTAATATGAAATTCAAATATTTTTTAAACTTTTTCAAACATTTTAAGACTATAACAGTTCATAAATTTATAGTAATGAATTTATGTTTTAAAGTTGGACTTATAAAACAAGGTCTATTACATGATTTGAGTAAATATAGTCTTTGTGAGTTTTTAGTCGGAGTAAAATATTATCAAGGTAATAGAAGCCCAAATGCTATAGAAAAATTAGAAAAAGGCTATTCAAGTGCATGGTTGCATCATAAGGGTAGAAATAAGCATCATTTTGAATATTGGATAGATTATAGCTTTGATCCTGAAGAAGGCTTAGTCGGTATAAAAATGCCTATAAATTATGTTGTAGAGATGTGCTGTGATAGAATAGCCGCTTCTAAAGTTTATGCCGGTAAAAATTATAATACATCTATACCCTGGGAGTATTATAAAAATAGAGAAAAAGGTATACATTTACACAAGGATACCAGAAAATTATTAGAAAAAATCTTATTGATAAATAAGGATGATGGAGAAAAAGCTTGTTTAAAATATATGAGATTTATTTTGAAAAATTCCGATTTATATTAAGGGAGAAATATGAAAATAAAAAATAATATTTATAAAATTATTATATTTATTTTTTTAATGTTGGCTATAGTTTTAAATTTAAGTGTATTGTATGATTTATTTAAAAAAATATTAAATATATTAAATCCTGTATTCATAGGTATGTTTTTAGCATTTATTTTGAATGTACCTATGAAAAGAATAGAATACTTTTTTGAAAAAAATAAATTAAAAATATTAAAAAGACAATTAGCTATTTTATGCACTCTTATATTAGTTTTATTAATTATTTTACTTTGTATATTAATAATTATTCCAAATCTTACCAATACCTTCAGTGCATTGGTTTTAGTCGGAAAAAATTCATATGTACAAATAGAAAAATTTTTAATAAATAGTGATATAAATCCGGATTTATTGAAGCTCTTATTTAAACAGCTTAATGATTTTATTTCTATGGATAAGATAGTTGCTATACTTAGTCATATAAGCTTAAATGCAGGTTCCATATTTTCAAACTTTTTTTCTTTATTTTTGAGTATTATTTTTATGATTAATTTTTTAGCTTCAAAGGAGCATTTGTATTCAATTTTTATAAAAGCTATGAGAGCCTTTTTTGGAGATAAAATAACAAATAATATAATATATATAGTTAAGATTTCTGTAGAAACCTATGACAGATATCTTTTGACTAAGATTATAGATGCTTTTATTATTGGAATAATGATAAGCGTGGCATATACTATATGTGGACTTCCTTATGGAATTATGATTGGTATTTTAGCAGCTGTACTTTCATTTATACCTTATGTAGGTTCTTTAACAGCTTTATTAATAGGCTTTTTATTTATTTTTGTTGAAAGTCCTATGAAGGCTTTTATATCAATAATTGTTTTCCAGTCAATGCAATTAATAGAAGATAATATAATTTATCCGAGATTGGTAGGAAAAAGTGTGGGATTGCCTACTATCTTTACTTTAGTGGCGGCTGTTATTGGTGGAGGTCTGTTCGGATTTTTAGGTATGATATTTTTTACACCTATTTTTGCAGTCATATATAGACTTTTAAAAGAATTTGTTAATAATAAAATAGATAAAAAAAATAACCTATTATAAGTAATAGGTTATTTTTTTTATACTACATTCTGGATTGTGAAATCATCCATATAGACTTGCTGTAGCCACTTTCTAATTCATCACAAAGTGCTGAAATTTCATAATTGTTTTCTTCATCAGCTAATTTCTTTATAGCTAATATTTGCTCTCTTATATATGAGAAATCTTTTAATACACTATCAAAAACCTCATCTGAAGAAATCTTTACATTATCAGCTTCTACAATTTTAGAAATCTCAAGATAATCTTTTAATCTTCCAAGAGGTTGTCCTCCCTGCATAAGAATTTTTTCAGCAACTTCATCTACCTGATCACTTATATAATCATAGTATTCTTCAAGCTTTGCATGAACCTGGAAGAAATCTTTTCCCTTAACATTCCAATGATAATTTTGAATTTTACGATATAAAACATTTAAATCTGCTAATAACTGGTTTAAATTTAAAACAACCTTACTCATATAAATACGTCCTTTCTAATATGTAATCAATTTCATTGATAATCTATACATTTATCATATTTATATACTAGCATATGAAAATAGATTTGTCAATAATAAAAATAAGAATTATTATTAATATTTTTAAAATGACTATAAAATAAGACAACATAATAATTTTAAATTATATTATATGAAATTATGATTTATTTTTCATCAGATTTTGTCTGTGATTTACAATTACTGCACAGCTTGCATCACCGGTTATATTAACTACAGTTCTTCCCATATCAAAAATTCTGTCAATACCTGCCACCAGTGCAATTCCTTCTATTGGTAAACCTACACTTTGTAAAACCATTGCAAGCATTATCATACCTGAGCCTGGAGTTCCTGCCGTACCTATACTTGCCAGTGTTGCAGTAACTACTATGGTAAGTAATTGACTTGGAGTTAGAGTTATACCATAACAGGCTGCAATAAAAACTGAACATACACCTTGATAAATTGCTGTACCGTCCATATTTATAGTAGCACCAAGAGGAAGAACAAAGCTTATGATATCTCTTCTTACATTTAAATTTTTTTCCAAGCATTCACTGTTTATTGGTAGAGTCCCTACTGAGGATGCACTGGAAAAACCAAATAAAATTGCAGGCATAATAGCTTTGAAAAATGCAATAGGACTTGTTTTTCCAAGTATTTTAACAGTAAATGAGTAGACAATCAGCATATGAATTATATATGCAACATAGGCTGAAAGTAATACCATTGCCAAGGAACCTATAACCTGTGTACCATTTGAAGCCACTACCGGAGTGATAAGACAAAATACTGCTATAGGTGAAATTTTTATAATCATTGACATAATAATCATAAAAACATCCTCTACAGAACGATTTATGGTAGCAAAGGCTTCTCCCTTTTCCTTTGCAATAATTATTCCGAAGCCTATGAATAAGGATATTACTATTGTCTGAAGCATATTAGCTTCTACCAAAGGACCCAAAACATTTTTAGGGAAGAGAGCAACAAGTGTATCCATAAGTCCTGTTGCTTTTCCTGCATCATAGCTAAGATTGCTTGTTTGTAGTAGTCTAAAGCTGCCTTTGAATAAATTAGCAAATATTAAACCTATTCCAACTGCAAAGGATGTAGTAATACTATAATAAATAATTGTACTAAGTCCTATAGTTCCAACCTTTTTAACATCCTGTAGTGAAACAACTCCATCTATAATAGATGTAAGTACAATAGGAACAACTACAAATTTTAAAAGATTTAAAAAAATTTGTCCTATAGGCTTTAAAAATGTATCTGCAAAGCTGACATATCCTGTTTCTAATAAAATCAGTCCAAAAATTATACCTGAAAATAAGGCAATAAATATTTGAGCTGCTAGTGATAACTGTATTTTCTTTTTCATCTTTACCTCCTAAAAAATAATCTATATTATATAGTTAAAGTTTTATAAAAAGCAATAGAATAATAAAAAAAACTACAATTTATAAATTTATAAATTGTAAGATTAAGTAATAAGTAATATAAAATTACTTTATTTTATGCTATACTTAAGCTCAATTCTTTTATAAAGGTAGTGTGAATATGTCAATTAGAATTAATAAATTCTTGAGTAATATAGGTTATTGTTCCAGAAGAAAAGCTGATATATTGATAGATAAAGGTAAAATATATATAAATAATAAGAAAGCTAAAAAGGGTGATCTGATAAAAGAATATGATAAGATATATTTTGAAGATAAATTTTTAGCATTTTATGAAGATGAAGCAAAGCTTGAAGAAATAATAATAGCTTTAAATAAACCAAGAGGTATTGTATGTACTACATCAAATAAGGATAAAGCTTTAAATGTAGTTGATTACATAGCTTATCCTTTTAGAATTTATCCTATAGGAAGACTTGATAAGGATTCGCAAGGACTTATTTTACTTACTAATAAGGGTAAAATAGTAAATTCACTTATGAAATCAAGCTCAAATCATGAGAAAGAGTATATAGTAAGCTTAGATAAAGAATATGATGATGATTTTTTACATAAAATGCAAATCGGTATATATTTAAAGGATTTAAATGTTAAAACAAAGCCTTGCAAGGTAGAAAGAATAGATAAAAAAAGATTTAGAATAATTCTAACACAGGGACTTAATAGACAAATACGAAGAATGACAAAAAGCTTAGGATATGAGGTTAAAAGGCTTGAAAGAGTAAGGATAATGAATATAAAGCTTGACAATTTAAAATATGGAGAATATAGATTATTGGACAAAAAGGAAATAGAAAATTTATATGAGGCTATAAGTAGGTAGGTATATGGAAAAAATCAAAAAAATAAAAGAGCTTATAGAAATATTGAATAAAGCAAATATAGCTTATTATCAAGAAGCTAAGGAGCTTATGTCTAATGTAGAATATGATAAACTATATGATGAGCTATTAAAATTAGAAAAAGATACAGGAATAGTATTTTCAAATTCTCCTACAGTAAATGTAGGAGCTGAAATTTTATCAGCATTACCAAAAAAAGCACATGAAAAGCCTATGCTTTCATTAGATAAAACAAAGGATATAGATAAATTGGCTGAATTTTTAGGTGATAAAAATGCTTTGCTTTCATGGAAGATGGATGGACTTACTATAGTTTTAAATTATGAGAATGGTGAACTTACAAGTGCTGTAACACGTGGAAATGGTATTATAGGTGAAGTTATAACTAATAATGTTAAATATTTTATGAATGTTCCTATTTCTATAGATTATAAAAAAAAGCTTACAATAAGAGGTGAAGCTATAATTAAATATAGTGATTTTTATAAAATAAATGAAGAAATAGAAGATGTTGATAATAAATATAAAAATCCGAGAAATTTATGTTCAGGATCTGTAAGGCAATTAAATCCTTTAATTACCAAAGAAAGGAAAGTATATTTTTATGCTTTTGCTTTGCTTACTCTTGATGAAGCAGATAAAAAAAAGCTGAGGCAAGAGGAATTTGAATTTTTAAAGGATAATGGTTTTGATGTAGTAGAATTTAGCATAGTAAATAAGAATAATATAAAAAAAGAGGTAGAAAATTTTAAAAATAAAATAGAGCATTTTGATATTCCCAGTGATGGTTTGGTTTTACTTTTTGATGATATAAAATATGGAGAGTCCTTGGGAGTTACGGCAAAATTTCCCAAAAATGCCATAGCATTTAAGTGGCTTGATGAGATTAAGCAAACAAAGCTTTTAGATATAGAGTGGAGCCCTTCAAGAACAGGACTTATAAATCCTATTGCAATATTTGAGCCTGTTGAATTGGAGGGTACTATTGTTAGTCGTGCAAGTGTACATAATATAAGTATTTTAGAAAATTTGGAGCTAGGGATAGGAGATATTATTAAGGTTTATAAAGCCAATATGATTATTCCACAAATTTCTGACAATTTAACAAGAAGTAATAATATAAAAATACCTAAAATTTGCAAGTCCTGTAATTGCGAAACAATCATAAAAAATGAAGGGGCAGTGAAAACTTTACACTGTCCTAATGAGGCTTGTCCTATAAAGCATATAAAATTATTTACACTTGCCGCATCAAGAGATAGATTGAATATAGAGGGCTTATCGGAAGCAGGTATAGAAAGCTTTGTTAAAAATGCTTATATTAAAGAGCTTGCTGATTTATTTAAACTACAAGTATATGAAAAGCAAATAGTAAATATGGAAGGATTTGGGAAAAAATCATATGATAAATTGATTGTTTCAATAAATAAAGCGAGAAATACAAGCTTATCAAAATTAATAGCTTCTTTAGGTATTATAGGTATAGGAGCTACGACAGCCAAGCTTATTTCAAAGCATTTTAATGAAGATTTAGATATGCTTATTAATGCAAATAAGGAAGAACTTGAACAAATTGATGGTATAGGCAGTATTTTAGCCGAAAATATTTATAAATATTTTCATGATATAGATAATATTAATAAGTTGAACAATTTATTAAAAGAAATAAAATTAGAAAAAAATGCTTCTAAAAAAGTAAAGGCTCTTGAAGGAAAAATATTTGTTATTACCGGCAGCTTATATGAATTTAAAAATAGAAAGGAATTAGAAGAGCTAATAGAATCAATGGGAGCAAAGGTGTCATCAGCAGTAAGTAAAAAAACAAGCTATTTAATAAATAATGATATTTTATCTAATTCATCAAAAAATAAAAAGGCTACAGAATTAGGTATAAAAATTTTATCTGAAAAAGATTTCATAAAGCTTATACAAGGAGAATAAAATGCCTATAAAGATACAAAAAGATTTACCTGCAAAGGCTATATTGGAAGAAGAAAATATATTTGTAATGGACGAGGATAGGGCTATAAGTCAGGATATAAGACCTTTAGAGATATTAATAGTGAATTTAATGCCTTTAAAGGAAGATACTGAAACTCAATTATTAAGAGCCTTATCCAATACACCTTTACAGCTTGATTTGACATTTCTAGTAATGGAAAGCTATGAGAGTAAAAATACAAGCCAAAGCCATATTAATAAATTTTATACGGGCTTTAGTGATATAAAAAATAAAAAGTATGATGGAATGATTATAACAGGTGCCCCTGTTGAAAATATGAACTTTGAGGATGTGATATATATTAAAGAATTAGAAAAAATTATGAAATGGTCTGATACGCATGTAACCTCAAGCTTATATATTTGTTGGGCTGCACAAGCCGGCTTACATTTTCATTATGGAATAAAAAAATATGCATTAAATGAAAAATTAAGCGGGATTTATAAGCATAAAATTTTAGATAAAAAAATCCCTCTTGTACGTTCTATGGATGATTATGTTTATTGTCCTCATTCAAGAAATACCGAAGTAAGAAGAGAGGATATAGAAAAAATTGATGATTTAAAGATACTTGCATCTAGTGAAGAAGCCGGAGTGCTATTAGTAAAATCAAGGGATGGAAGAAGAATATTTATACAAGGACATCCTGAATATGACAGAATGAGTTTAAAGCTTGAATATGAAAGGGATTTGAAAAAAGGATTAAATCCTAAAATACCTAAAAATTATTTTGAAAATGATGATGTAAATAAGATTCCATTGCTTACTTGGAGAAATTTTTCAAATACATTTTATACTAATTGGCTTAATTTTTATGTTTATCAAAATACACCTTATATTTTAAAAGAAAGTATTTATGAGATATAGTATATCTTTGGGAGGATATTATGAATATTATTATTGTGGGTTGTGGCAAGGTTGGAAGAAATCTGATACAGCATTTAAGTGATGAGAATCACAATATATCTATTATTGATATAGATAATCAGATAGTTTCAGAGCTTGTTAATACTTATGATATACTTGGAGCCGTAGGAAATGGTGCAAGCTATTTGGTACAGATGGAGGCAGGAATAGAAAAGGCTGATTTATTTATCGCAGTTACAGATGCTGATGAATTAAATTTGCTTTGTTGTATGATTGCAGGAAAAAAATCAAATTGTAAGACGATTGCCAGAGTAAGAAATCCTATATATAGTCGAGAAATTAATTTTATTAAAGAAGAGCTGGGCTTGTCTATGATAATAAATCCTGAATTGACAGCCGCTACAGAAATAGCGAGGATATTACGTTTTCCATCAGCTATAAATATAGAAACATTTTCACGTGGTAGAATAGAAATATTAGAATTTCAAATAGAAAAAAACTCTATTTTAAATGAAATCAGTATCATGAATATGTCAAAACGCTTGAAAGCTGACGTATTGGTTTGCGGTGTACAAAGGGAAAATGAAACTATTATTCCAAATGGAAGTTTTGTTCTTAAAGAGGGGGATTTGATTAGTCTTATAGGTACTCCGGGACAGACAAAATTATTTTTTAAAGAAATAGGCTTTAATACTCATCAAGTCAAAGACAGTATGATTGTAGGTGGAGGAACTTTGGCATATTATTTAGCTTCAAGTTTAATTAAGATGGGTATTAAGGTTAAAATTATAGAAAAAGATAAAGAAAGATGTGAACGCTTGAGTTCATTATTGGAAGAGGCTGTAATTATAAATGGAGATGCAACAAATCAGGATTTATTGATAGAAGAAGGAATAGATACTGCTTCAAGCTTTGTTACCTTGACAGGCATAGATGAAGGGAATATATTTCTATCTTTATATGCAAGATCAAGGACAGCGGCTAAATTAATTACAAAAATAAATAGAATTTCTTTTGATAATATTGTTGATACATTTAAGCTTGGAAGTATTATATCCCCCAAGGATATAACTGCACAATATATATTAAGCTATGTAAGAGGCTTGCAAAATGGTATGGGAAGTAATGTTGAAACATTATATAAAATAATTAATAAAAAAGCTGAAGCATTGGAATTTAAAGTAACAAAGGCCGCCCTTATGTTAAATAAGTCTTTGAAGGAAATTAATTTAAAAGATAATATTTTAGTAGCAAGCATTATCAGAAGAGGTGAAATCATGACTCCTAACGGTCAAAGTATTATAAAGGAGGGAGATAGCATTATCATAGTAAGTACTCAAAAGGGTTTGAGCGACTTAAATGATATACTTGGAGCTTAAAATGAATTATTCAATTATTATATATATATTAGGAAAGGTTATAAGCCTTGAAGGCTTTTTTCTTATTCCACCTTTTATCGTAGGTATGATATATAAAGAAGAAGAGGCATTCTCTTTTTTATTAGTCGCATTTATATGTATTATATTAGGATTTTTAATGCAAAGAAAAAAGCCGGCAAATAATTTATATTTTGCTAAAGAGGGTATGGCTATAGTTGCACTTAGCTGGATTTTTATGAGTATTTTAGGGGCTTTACCATTTATTATAAATAAAGATATTCCGGATTTTACCGATGCCTTATTTGAAACGGTTTCAGGTTTTACTACAACAGGTGCCAGTATATTAAAGGAAGTTGAAAAAATAAGTCATGCAAGTATCTTTTGGAGAAGCTTTACTCATTGGATAGGCGGTATGGGTGTTATAGTATTTTTGCTTGCTATTTTACCAAGCACAGGTGGTTATGGTATGCATCTTATGCGTGCAGAAAGCCCTGGACCTAATGTTGGTAAATTAGTCCCAAGAATAAGAGATACGGCTAAATGTTTATATGGCATTTATATTTTTTTAACAATTTTGCAAATTATACTGCTCTTAATAGCAAAAATGCCTATATTTGATGCAATTACCATCTCATTTGGAAGTGCCGGAACCGGAGGTTTTGGTATAAAAAATGACAGTATGGCATCCTATAGTCTTTTAATACAAAATATAGTTGCAATATTTATGATTTTATTCGGAGTTAATTTTAATGCCTATTTTATATTATTCTTAGCTAAACATAAAAAAGATATTTTTAAGCAGGAGGAGGTTAAGGTATATTTTTTTATTATATTAATAGCAATCATAATTATAGGTATAAATATTTGTCCTTTATATAATAAAAATTTTCTTATAGCTTTTAAGGATGCTTTTTTTCAGGTGGCATCTATAATAACAACAACAGGATATACAACAACGGATTATAATATATGGCCGAATTTATCTAAAAATATTTTGCTTATACTTATGTTTATAGGTGCTTGTGCAGGCAGTACAGGCGGTGGAATAAAGGTTTCAAGAATCATAATTTTATTAAAAAATATAAAAAGAGATATTTTAAAATTTATTCATCCGAATAGCGTCAGACATATAAGACTTGATAGAAAAACTGTAGATAATGAAACTGTTAAGGGGGTAAATACCTTTTTAGCTACATATTTTGTTATATTTACAATATCAATATTTATTTTATCCTTTGATAAATTTGATTTGGTAACAAATTTTGCTGCCGTTGCGGCTACATTTAATAATATAGGACCCGGTCTTGAAATAGTGGGACCTATGGGGAATTTCGGGGGTTTTTCAGCTATATCCAAAATTACATTAATTTTTGCAATGCTTTTTGGAAGATTGGAATTATATCCTATGTTAATTATTTTTGTTCCAAGCATATGGAAGCTGAGTAAGGTGAAAAAACAACAACAATAATAATAATAATAATAACCGTAGCTTTTTAGATTTTATTTGCAATGCTACGGTTATTTTATTATAGATATAATTATAAGAAATATTTTTTGAAAGAATTAAAGCTCCAAAAAATAATATTAAAGGCAACATAGAAAGGATTCAGATGCTCATCCTGAGTTTGTACATCCCAAATATATTTTATACTTTTTAATTTATTTGAAGAAAGTGAACCTGAGTATACTCTATATGAAAGCATAGCTTCATTTATTCCCTTAGCTATATAATTATTTCTCAACAATCTAAGCCAGGTAGAATAATCAGGGCTTAGTCTTCTTTCAGACATCAAAAAATCATTTATTATATATCTGTCAATGATGACACTTGAGTTGGCAATCATAGTATTTTTTAAAAGAAATTTATATGTAACATCGGTTTTTATATTACGCTTTTTTTTAAAAAGCTTTCCATATTTATCTATCATTTCTATTGCAGTATAAGAAAAAGCAAGCTTATTTTCGCACATAAAGTCTATTTGCTTTTCTAATTTATCCTTTCTCCAGATATCATCTGCATCCAATAGGGCAATAAAACGCCCTCTTGCTTTTTTTATAACTATATTTCTGCTTGCTCCTACCCCTATATTTTTTTCATTTTTATAATAAAATATATTTGGATATTTTTTCATATAGTCCATTACAATATTTGCAGAATTATCATGTGAAGCATCATCTATAACCAATATTTCTATTTTACCTTTATATGTTTGCATTAAAACAGAGTCTAAGGCATATTTTATATAATTTTCACAATTATAAATAGGTATAATAATAGATACAAGCTTATCTTCAAAAATATTTTTCATAAAAACTCCTATGCTTTGTATTATTTATTATATTATAACATAATTAATCTTTTATATTTATTATATTAGTATAGTTACTATATTTGCAAGCTTATATTACTTATGTTATAATCATAAAAAATCATTAAGGAGTTCATTATGCTTAATGAAGATAAATTAAAATTGATGATAGAGCTTTCTATATATGAAAAAAAACACAAAAAGTCTATTGAAAATGCAAAAAAATATTTCAAAGAGGATTATATAGCAAGAAATTTGATAGAAATATTTTTTAAGTTTACTTTTGCTTATCTTCTTATCACTTTAGTATTTTGTCTTTATAGTATACAGATTATTTTAAGTAGCAATAATATATTTGAATTTTCTCAAATAATAAAAATATATATATTTACTTATATAATATTATTATTTTTATTTGAAACTATAGGAATATATATATATGCTAAAAGATATGAAGATTATAAAAAAAAGAATTACAAGTATATTTTGATATTAAACAGGTTGGAAAAAAGATATGAATTTGCAAGTAGGATAAAAGAGCTTGCAAAGGAGGTTGATAATGCTAAAATTAATAATGCTTAGAGAAAAAATGAAAATATTTTATTCAAAGCATGGTATATTTATTATGCCTATGATAAAGCTTTTTTTAATTTTAACAGTTATTTTATTGATTAATTTCAATTTAGGATATTTGCCTTTATTAAATAATTATATATATATATTATTAATATCTTTAGTTTCAATGGTATTACCCTTTTCTATTATAAGTGTAATATTAAGTATATATCTTATATTAAATATATATACAGTTTCATTGGAAATTGCTTTTTTGATAGCTATCTTTTTGCTTTTAATAGCTTTATTATATTATGGTTTTAAGCCGGGAGATTCATATTTACTTATAATAACTCCATTATTTTTTGTTTTTAAAATCCAATATTCGCTTCCATTAATTTTTGGCTTGTCAGGTAATATTTTTAGTATTATACCTATTTGTGCAGGAACAATTTTATATTATTTATTATTATATGTAAAAAATAATGTAGGTATTCTTACTAATGATATATCAATAGATATTACCCAAAGATATTTGCAAATATTAAATGCTATAATATCAAATAAACTTATGTATATAATTATTTTGGCTTTTATTATAAGCTTTTTAAGTGTATATATTGTACATAATTTACATATTGATTATGCTTGGGATATAGCAATAGCTATCGGAATTGTTTCATTACTTATCTTAATATTTGTAGGTGAATTTAGTATAAATGTGGTTTTTCCTATTTTAGAGCTGATTTTATCACTTATACTTTCTACCTTTATAGTATATATTTACAAATTTTTTATATTTAATATTGATTATACAGGAACAGAATATCTTCAATTTGAGGATGATGAATATAATTATTATGTCAAAGCTGTTCCTAAGATAAGTATTAAAATGCCTGACTATAAAAATGAAAAAATTACTACAATAAAAAATAAAAGAAGAAAAAATAAAAATAAGAGTGAAAAATAAAAAATATAATAGGAGAGTTTTATGAATTTGAAAAGATTTTTGCTTTCATGGACATCATTATTTCCTAAAAATATATTGGATATATTAACAAATTTAATAGAAATAATTATAATTGCCTATATTATATATATTATTTTATTATGGATTAAAAGTACAAGAGCTTGGCAATTATTAAAAGGTTTAGTTCTCATATTGGTTTTTACACTTGCGGCCGCAATATTTAGATTTGATGCAATATTATGGATTTTGAGTAAGATAGCTACAATAGCTGTTACAGTATTAGTCATTATATTTCAGCCTGAGCTTAGAAGAGCCTTAGAGCAGCTTGGAAGGAGCAACTTTATTTTAAATGCTTTTCCCTTTAGTAATAAGGATAGTGAAAAGGAAGATGAAAAATATATAGATGAAATAGTGAAAGCTTCATTTGATTTATCTCTTTGCAAGACAGGAGCTTTGATTGTAATAGAAAAAAAAGAATCTTTACAAGAATTTATTAAAACAGGTATAAAGATAGATGCTATAATAAGCTCACAATTATTAATTAATATTTTTGAGCATAATACTCCTTTACATGACGGTGCTGTAATTGTAGTATCAAATAGAATAGATTCAGCGACCTGTTACCTGCCTTTATCAGAAAATACAAGTATTAGCAAGGCTTTAGGTACAAGGCATAGAGCTGCTATAGGTATAAGTGAGGTTAGTGATTCTGTTACCGTTGTAGTTTCAGAAGAAACAGGAAGAGTATCTATTGCATATCAAGGAAAAATGATGCAGATAAAAAATACAAAGGATTTGAAAAATAAATTGTTAAATTTGTTACATAGTGATGAACAATATTCTGATACAAATAGATTTGCTTTTTGGAGGATGAAAATTAAAAATGAGAGAGAAATTGACAAATAATTTATTTTTAAAGCTTATCTCTATTGTTGTCGCTTTTATTGTATGGTTGGTTGTTATTGATATTTCAGATCCGCCCGTTACTATGACCAAAATAGTACCCTTACAGATAAAAGGAGAGAGTGTAATAAGTTCTGCAGGCAAGGCATATACGCTTAATTCAGGCAACGTAGTTACAGTGAGCTATAAAGTAAGAACAAAGGATAAAAGAAAAATAAGTGCTGATGATTTTAAAGCAAGCATAGATTTAGCACAGTTGTATGATGTTACAGGGGCTGTACCTGTTAATGTTGAAGTATTGGATAAACACAATTATATAATAGGCAGTCCTAGTGTTAGTCCAAGTGTTATTAGTGTAAGCACCGAAGATATTCAGAGAAAAGAATTTAAATTAAGTGCTAAGATAAAAGGTTATGCAGGCGAGGGCTATAGTGTAGGCAATATTTTATTAGAGCCTGGCAATGTATATTTAAATGGACCTGTATCTATCATAGGAAGAGTATCAAGTATAGGTGTTGAAATCGACGTAAGCGGAGCAAGTTCGGATATTCATGGGGATGCAAAGCCTATTTTTTATGATGCAAATGGTAATAAGATTAATATAGATGATCCGGATGTTTATTTTGATAAAGATGATATAAAATATAAAGTTAGTATATTACAAGGAAAGCTTATAAATATTAATTTTAATACAAGTGGAGAAGTGGCAAAGGGCTATCGCTTTATTGGTATGGATACGTCTACAAAATCAATATCAGTTACAGGAAGCTCAAAGGATTTATTAGATTTAAATTCTGTTGATATACCTTCAAATATATTGAACTTAAATAATCTTAGTTCAAATAAAACTATAAATTTTGATATTTCAGAACTTTTACCTGCTAATGTTAAAGTCAGCGGTAATTCACAAATCAGTATTACTTTAAAGGTAGAGCCTTTAATCAAAAAAAATTTTATACTTGGCTTAAATGATATATCTGTTGAAGGAGAAAAGGAAAATTATCAATATAAGATAAATCCTGAAAAAATTAATATTATAGTTTCAGGTATAGAGGGTGATCTAAATAGCTTGAACATAAAAAATCTTAATGCAAAATTGGATGTATCAGCTTTTACTAAAGGTGAACATGCAGGAAGCTTAAAATTTAATTTACCAAAAAGCTTAGATATAGATTCTTATACTCCATTTAATATCAGTATATCCGAAAAAAATGATAAAGATGTATCGATTAATAAAGAAAGTAGTATAAAAAAACATAATTCAAGTAAAGAAATACCAAGTAAAGAAATACCAAGTAAAGAAATACCAAGTAAAGAAATACCAAGTAAAGAAATACAAAATAAAGAAACCGGTACAACTCAAGAAGGAATAAAAGAAAATATTGATGACGAAGCTAAGCAGGAATA
>CAMQCZ010000020.1 GCA_946999385.1 uncultured Lachnoanaerobaculum sp. | reverse complement strand
AAGCATTTGAAAATAGTGAATTTATGGTGGATGTTTTAGGTAAGCATAGTTTTAACCAATATTTACAGGCGAAGAAAAAAGAATGGCAGGAATATTCAAGGTCTATTTCAGATTGGGAAATTAAAAATTATTTATATAAATATTAAATAGTGAAAGGGGATAAAGTGGTAAATATTGTTGTAGCATTTCCAAAAAAAGAAGATATTGATACAATTAAAAATATATTAGTAAGAAAAGGCTACAATGTTATAGCTACTGCAACTACAGGGGCAAGAGCAATACAGCTTGTCAGTTATTTAAATGAGGCAATACTTATATCCTCATATTCCTTTCCTGATATGCATTATTTACAAATAAGACAGAGCTTGGATTGTAATATAAATATGATTTTAATAACAAGGGCAAATCAGGTTTTAGAAATTCCGGATGAAAATACCTTATTATTGGTATTACCTTTAAAGGTTCATGCATTATTAGAAAGTATAAATATTATCAGTGTAAATTTGGAAAGAATTAAAAAGAAAAAAAAGAATTTTAAAAATGAAAAGGATAAAAAACTTATAGAAAAAGCTAAGGATATCTTAATGGACAGAAATAATATGACAGAGGAACAGGCACATAGATATTTACAAAAAACAAGTATGAATAAGAGTATATCTATGGTAGAGCTTTCATTAATGATATTAGGCATAAATGAATAGAAAGGTAAATGTATGAAATTTGAAAAGATGCAAGGTGCCGGAAATGATTATATATATATAGATTGCTTCAAATATAAAATAGATAATCCGAGTAAGCTTGCAATAATACTCAGTAATAGAAATTATGGTATAGGTAGTGATGGACTTATTTTAGTATGTAAAAGTGAAATAGCAGATGTTTGTATGAAGATGTATAATGCCGATGGAAGCATGGCACAAATGTGTGGAAATGGTGCAAGATGTGTTGCAAAATTTGCTTATGATAAGGGATATGTAAAAAAAGATGAAATTTTATTGGAAACCTTGGCAGGGATAAAAAAGATAAGAATATTAAAAAAAGATATTTATAATAAAGCTGATATTATAGAAGTTGATATGGGAGTACCTAAGCTTGAAAGTGATATTATGCAGGATATAGTTATAAATGGAAGAAATGAAAAATTTATAGCTATTGATATGGGTAATCCTCATGCTATATATTTTGTTAATAGTAAAGATGAATTGGAAACTTTAGATTTGGAAAAAATCGGAAAATATTATGAAAATCATAAATATTTCCCACAAAAAGTGAACTCGGAATTTATTTTTGTTGAAAATAGAAAAAATATTTATATGAGAGTTTGGGAAAGGGGAAGCGGAGAAACCTTGGCTTGTGGAACAGGTGCAAGTGCGAGTGCATATGCCTGTATATTAAGAGGGATGGTTGACAATGAGCTTAGTGTACATTTAAAGGGCGGTAATTTGCTTATAAGATATGAACAAAATAGTGGACATATATTTATGAGCGGGCAGGCAAAAAAGGTCTTTGATGGAGAAATAAATATAGATCAATATAACAATTAAAAAGCTTAATTATATTGCTTGTTATTATACTTTTTGATAGTATAGTTATATTAAATATGCAATAAATGTGCTTAAGCTTATTATTAAGCTTAATAAGGATAAATTTATCTAAAGGGGTGTTTAAATGAATAAAATTATACTTACAGGAGATAGACCGACAGGAAGATTACATTTGGGACATTATGTAGGTTCTTTAAAGAGAAGAGTAGAATTGCAAAACTCCGGAGAATTTGAAAAAACAATGATTATGATAGCAGATGCACAGGCACTTACCGATAATATAGAAAATCCGGACAAAATAAGAGAAAATATAATAGAAGTGGCACTTGACTATTTGAGTGTGGGTATAGATCCTAAAAAATCAATAATATTTATACAATCTATGATTCCTGAACTATGTGAATTAAGCTTTTACTATATGGACTTGGTTACTTTATCAAGACTTGAGAGAAATCCTACAGTAAAGTCAGAAATAAAAATGCGTAATTTTGAAAATAGTATTCCTGTAGGATTTTTAACCTATCCTATATCTCAAGCCGCAGATATAACGGCATTTAAGGCTACAACTGTTCCTGTAGGACAGGATCAGCTTCCTATGATAGAACAGTGTAGGGAAATAGTTAGAAGATTTAATACTATTTATGATGAAGTATTAGTAGAGCCACAAGCTTTGATACCACAAAATCAGGCTTGTCATAGACTTCCGGGTATAGATGGTAAAGCTAAAATGAGTAAATCCTTAGGTAATTGTATTTATCTTGCAGATAGTCAGAAAGATGTTAAAAATCAAATAATGAAAATGTATACAGATCCTTTGCATATACAAGTTTCAGATCCCGGACATTTGGAGGGGAATACAGCATTTTTATATCTTGACGCTTTTGCAAAGGATGAACATTTCGATAGATATTTAAAGGATTATAAAAATTTGGATGAATTAAAAGAGCATTATACAAGAGGAGGCTTAGGAGATGTAAAGGTGAAAAAATTCTTGAATTCAATTATTGAAGAAGAATTAGAGCCTATAAGAAAGAAAAGAGCTGAATTTGAAAAAGATATTCCTATGGTATATAATATTTTGAAAGAGGGCTCCGAGCTTGCAAGAAATATTGCGGCTAAAACATTGAGTGAAGTAAAAAAAGCTATGCGTATAAATTATTTTGAAGATAAGGAATTGATCAAAAAGCATATAGAAAAATATACTTATTAATACTATATTCAATAAGTTAAACATATTAACATAATATAAAAATTTTTTGTAAAATTTAAAGGAGAAAATATTATGAAGGGTATTATCCTTGCAGGTGGAAGTGGCACAAGACTATATCCACTTACTAAAGTAACCTCAAAGCAGCTTTTACCTATATATGACAAACCTATGATTTATTATCCACTTTCAGTTCTTATGGATGCAGGAATTAGAGATATATTAATAATTTCTACACCTGTTGATACACCGAGATTTAAAGACTTATTGGGAAATGGAAATCATTTCGGTATAAATTTAAATTATGCTATACAAGAAAGTCCTGACGGCCTTGCACAAGCATTTATAATTGGTGAGTCTTTTATAGAAAATGATAGTGTAGCTATGATTCTAGGTGATAATATATTTCAAGGGCATGGTTTGAAAAAGTTGCTTCAAGTGGCGGCAAAAAAAGAAAAGGGTGCAACTGTATTCGGATATTATGTAGATGATCCTCAAAGATTTGGAATAGTGGAATTTGATTCACATGGTAGAGCTGTTTCAATAGAAGAAAAGCCGGAAAATCCAAAATCTAATTATTGTGTAACAGGTCTTTATTTTTATGATAATAGAGTTGTGGATTTTGCAAAGAGTTTAAAGCCTTCAAAAAGAGGAGAATTAGAAATTACAGATTTAAATAGGATTTATCTTGATAATAAAGAATTGGAAGTACAATTATTAGGTCAAGGATTCACATGGCTTGATACCGGTACTCATGAATCTTTAATTGAAGCAGGTAATTTTGTTCATACAGTTGAAACTCATCAACATAGAAAAATCGCTTGTTTGGAAGAAATAGCTTATTTAAACGGTTGGATAGATGAAAAAAAGGTTTTAGAAGCATATGAGATTTTGAAAAAAAATCAGTATGGAAAATATTTAAAAGATATATTGGATGGTAAATATATAGATAAAATAAGATAATAAGGAGCAAATATGAAAATTATAGTAACAGGTGGAGCAGGTTTTATCGGAGCAAATTTTGTACATTATATGGTTAATAAATATCCACAGGATATGATAATTAATCTGGATTTGCTTACTTATGCCGGAAACCTAGAAACATTAAAGGATATAGAAGATAGAGAAAATTATAAATTTATTAAAGGTGATATAGCTGATAGAAAATTTATATTTGAATTATTTGAAAAAGAAAAGCCGGATATAGTTGTAAATTTCGCAGCAGAAAGTCATGTAGATAGATCAATAACAGATCCTGAAGCTTTTGTCAGAACGAATGTTATTGGAACTACTACATTGTTGGATGCCTGTAACAAATATGGAATAAAAAGATTTCATCAAGTTTCAACTGATGAGGTATATGGAGATTTACCACTTGACAGACCTGATTTATTCTTTACTGAGGAAACTCCATTACATACATCAAGTCCATATTCATCATCTAAGGCAAGTGCAGATTTATTTGTTATGGCATATCAAAGAACATATAATTTACCTATAACTATTTCACGTTGTTCAAATAATTATGGTCCATATCAATTTCCTGAAAAATTAATACCTTTAATTATAAGTCGTGCTTTAGCAAATGAAGAGTTACCTGTATATGGAACAGGAGAAAATGTAAGAGATTGGTTGCATGTAAAAGATCATTGTAATGCTATTGATTTGATAATCAGAAAAGCTAAAGCCGGAGAAATTTATAATATAGGCGGTCATAATGAAAAAACTAATCTTGAAGTAGTAAAAACTATATTAAATGCCTTAGGTAAGCCTGAAAGCTTGATTAAATTTGTAAGTGATAGACCTGGACATGATAGAAGATATGCAATTAATCCTGAAAAATTAGAAAAGGATCTTAATTGGAAGCCTGAATATAATTTTGACAATGGTATAAAAATGACTATTGAGTGGTATTTGAATAATAAAGCATGGTGGAAAAATATCATAAGTGGAGAATACACAAAATATTTTGATAAAATGTATGGAGATAGATTATAATGAATATCTTAATAACAGGTGCAAAAGGTCAATTAGGTAATGATTTAATTGAAGAATTAAATAAAAGAAATATAAATACTATAGCTTTAGATATTGAAGAAATGGATATTACAAATGAAGATATTGTAAATAAAGTCTTGAATTCATATATTAAAGCCGGAATTGATTCTATAATACATTGTGCGGCCTATACAGCTGTTGATAAGGCTGAGGATGAAAAAGAATTGGCATATAAAATTAATACCTTGGGAACTAAATATATTGCCAAATTTTGTTCTGAAAAAGATATTCCACTTATGTATATAAGTACAGATTATATTTTTAATGGTGAAGGAACAAAGCCTTGGGAAATAAATGATAAAAAAGAGCCTTTAAATGTCTATGGTCAAACTAAATATGAAGGGGAATTATTTGTAGAAAAATTAAAGAGATTTTTTATTATTCGTATTTCATGGGTATTTGGTTTGCATGGAAATAATTTTATTAAAACAATGCTGAAGCTTGCACAGCAAAAGGATGAATTAAATGTTGTTGATGATCAGGTCGGATCACCAACATATACAAAGGATTTGAGTGTATTATTATCAGATATGATACTTAGTGATAAATATGGTATTTATCATGCAAGTAATGAAGGATTTTGCTCTTGGTATGAATTTGCTAAAGAAATATTTAAGCAAGAAAATATTAATATAAAAGTTAATCCTGTTGATTCTAATTCTTTTATCACCAAGGCTAAAAGACCACACAATAGCAGAATGGATAAAAGAGAATTAATAAATAACGGTTTTAATTTATTACCATCTTGGAAGGATGCCTTAAAAAGATACTTAGATGAGTTGAATGGAAGGAAGTAATATGGGTAAATATTTTGGAACAGACGGATTTCGTGGAGAAGCAAATATTGATTTGACAGTGGAGCATGCTTATAAAATAGGTAGATTTTTAGCTTGGTATTATAGTAAAAATCCTAAAAATCATGATAGATGTAGAGTTGCGATAGGAAAAGATACAAGACGTTCAAGCTATATGTTTGAATATGCACTTGTATCCGGACTTACTGCAAGTGGAGCTGATGTTTATTTGCTACATGTAACTACAACTCCAAGTGTTTCATATGTTGTAAGAACTGAAGAATTTGATTGTGGTATAATGATTAGTGCCAGCCATAATCCCTTCTATGATAATGGGATAAAGCTTATTAATTCTAATGGTGAAAAAATGGAAGAATATATCTTAGATGAAATAGAAAGATATATAGATGGGGATATAAAAGATATAGGATTTGCAAAAAGAGAAGATATAGGACGAACAGTTGATTATTCAGCCGGAAGAAATAGATATATAGGATATTTGATATCAATAGCAACACGCTCATTTAAAAATAAAAAAGTTGCCTTGGATTGTGCAAATGGAAGTGCCTCAAGTATAGCCAGAAATGTATTTAATGCTTTGGGAGCTAAAACATATGTTATAAATGATGAGCCGAATGGATTAAATATAAATCTTAATTGTGGCAGCACACATATAGAAGCACTTGTAGACTTTGTCAAGAAAAATAAATGTGATGTAGGTTTTGCTTATGATGGAGATGCAGATCGTTGCCTTTGTGTAGATGAAAATGGAAATATAGTAGATGGAGATTTGATTTTATATATTTGTGGTAAATATATGAAAGAAAGTGGAACTTTAAAAAATAAGACTATAGTTACTACCATTATGTCTAATATAGGACTTTATAAGGCTTTTGACAGAGAGGGTATAAGCTACGAAAAAACTGCTGTAGGAGATAAATATGTATATGAAAATATGCAAAAAAATGGTAATTGTTTAGGTGGAGAGCAATCCGGACATATAATTTTTTCAAAGCATGCTACAACAGGTGATGGTATTCTAACCTCGTTAAAAGTTATGGAAGTAATGCTTGAAAAAAAGGAAAGCTTATCCAAGCTTGCAAGTGAAGTTGAAATTTTTCCACAGGTTTTAAAGAATGTAAGAGTTAAGGATAAAAATTTGGCAAGTAAGCATAGAGAAGTATTGGCTATTGTTGATAATATAACAAATGAGTTGAAGGATGATGGTAGAATATTAGTTAGAGCCAGTGGCACAGAGCCACTTTTAAGAATTATGCTTGAAGCAAGAAGTATAGAAAAATGTAATGAATATATAGACAAGGTTATAGAGGTAATGAAAAATAATAATCTATTATTATAGAAATATATTTTATGAAAGGAGTTCATTTTATATTATTATGATAAATAAAAAAAATATTATAATTAAAGCTACATTTATATTTTCAGCTTTATTCATTGTATTTGTTTCACCTATAAAATATGCTTCAAATATTTTAGTGATAAATGCACAGGAAAAAGAAGCAAAAGATTATACTATAGATGATCTTTATTGGGATGATACTGATAATAAGGTTATGGCAGGTTGGAACGAAGCTGAAGATAAGACAAGCTATAAAATAAAATTATTTAAAGGTAAAAAAGGGATTACTAATTTTATAACTACGAATAATTCTACTTATGATTTTACAAAGCTTATTATTGAAAAAGGTAGTGGCAAATATAAATTTGTAGTTTATCCAACCAAATTAGGTAAGAATGCACAGAAAGAATCAGAAGAATTAGTAATTGATAGTGAACAATTATCTGAATTAAAAAGGAATAATAAAAATAGACAGACAGATAAAAATGAAAGAAAGCAAGAATTTAATTCTAATTATCAAGGAGCAAGTAAGGGCATAAATGGTGGACCGGGGACTTCAAATGTTTTTAAGGGACCATTATATAGCATAAGCTCAAATGGTAAAAAAGGTTGGAATTTATATAATAATGTATGGTATTATTTAGAAGATAATAATACTCTTGCGACAAACACATGGAAATTTATAGATAATAGCTGGTATTATTTTGATGAAAATTCTATGATGAAAACATCTTGGTTTAAAATAAAAGAATATTGGTATTATTTTGATAATAGTGGTAAATTATTAATTAATACTACTACTCCTGATGGCTTTGTAGTTAATGCAGATGGGGTATGGGTGCAATAAAGTTGAAAAATGTCAAGTGAAAGTGCTTGACATTTTTTTTGAATTGTTATAGTATACTAGAGGTTTAAAATAAATTTAAAAAGAATAAAAAGCTATGGATAATTTTTTAGAAAAAGATTTTCTTTATGATTTTTATGGTGATTTGCTTAGCACAAAGCAAAAAGAAATATATAAAGAAGTTATTTTTAATGATTTTTCAATAAGTGAGGTTGCAAAGGCTGAAGGTATATCAAGACAAAGTGTTAGCGATATGATTAAGCGTTGTGATAAAATCCTTGCCGGATATGAAAATAAGCTTGGTCTGGTAGAAAAATTTTTAAAGACTAAAAATTTAGTAAAAGAAATAAAAAAGCTTAGTAACTTATGTTTAAGAAATAAGGATTTTAATTTGATTTCAAGGATAGAAGAATTATCTGATGAAATTCTTGATTTATAGGAGAAATAATGGCATTTGAAGGTTTATCAGAAAAATTACAAAATGTTTTTAAAGCTTTAAGAGGAAAGGGAAGATTGTCTGAAAATGATGTCAAGCTTGCTCTTAAAGAGGTAAAGATGGCTTTATTGGAAGCAGATGTCAATTTTAAAATAGTTAAACAATTTATTGCAAATGTTCAAGATAAAGCAGTAGGTAGTGATGTTTTAAATTCTTTGACGCCGGCTCAACAGGTTATAAAAATAGTAAATGAAGAATTGATTGCCTTGATGGGTTCTGAAACTAAGGAATTAAAATTAAAGCCACAAACAGAGCTTACTATAATAATGATGGCGGGTTTGCAGGGAGCAGGTAAAACTACTACGGCAGCTAAGCTTGCAGGTAAATTTAAAGCTAAGGGATATAAGCCGCTACTTGTTGCTTGTGATATTTATAGACCGGCAGCTATAGAGCAATTAAAAATAAATGCAAAAAAGCAGGATGTAGAAAGCTTTGATTTAAAGGGAGCCAAACCGCTTGATATAGCAAGAGAAGCTATAGAGCAAGCAAATAAAAATCATAATAATGTAATTATTTTAGATACAGCAGGTAGACTTCATATTGATGAAGCTATGATGAAGGAATTGGAAGAAATTAAAGAAAAAATAAATATTGATTATACAATTCTTGTAGTAGATGCTATGACAGGTCAGGATGCTGTTAATGTCGCTAAGGAATTTAATGAAAAGCTTGAGCTTGACGGTGTTATTTTGACTAAGCTTGACGGTGATACCAGAGGTGGTGCGGCTTTATCAATAAAAGCTACAGTTGGTAAGCCTATTTTGTATGCAGGTATGGGTGAAAAACTTTCAGATTTGGAACAATTTTATCCTGAGCGTATGGCAAGTCGTATACTTGGTATGGGTGATATATTATCGCTCATAGAAAAAGCTGAATTGGAAATGGATAAGGATAAATCCAAAGAATTAGCTAAAAAATTAAAAAAAGCTGAATTTGATTTTAACGATTTTCTTAGCCAAATAAAACAGTTAAAGAAAATGGGTGGATTAAATAGTATTATGTCAATGCTACCGGGTGTTTCTTTGGGAAATAATATCAAGAGCTTTGATGAAAAACAGATAGATAAGGTTGAGGCTATAGTTTTAAGTATGACCAATAAGGAGCGTTCTAATCCGGATATTTTAAATCCTTCAAGAAAGAATAGAATAGCAAAAGGCTCAGGTGTTAATATAAGTGAAGTGAATAGAATTGTAAAACAATTTGATCAAATGAAAAAAATGATGAAGCAATTTTCGTCAATGAATAATCCTAAAAAGATGGGGTCTTTTTCAAATCTTTTAGGTGGTAAATTTAAATTACCATTTTAAATTGAGTTTTTCTAAGTATTAACTTAGTAATAATATAAAAATTAATTAAAGGAGTAAATAAAATGGCAGTAAAAATGAGATTAAAAAGAATGGGACAAAAGAAAGCACCTTTCTATAGAATAGTTGTGGCTGATGCAAGATCACCAAGAGATGGTAGATTTATAGAAGAGATAGGTTATTATGATCCTAATTTGGAACCAAGTGTAATAAAATTTAATGAAGAATCAGCAAAAAAGTGGTTAGCTAACGGAGCTCAACCAACAGATAGAGTTGCTAAGCTTTTAAAGAGTGCAGGTCTTAAATAATAAGAGGTTAATATGAAAGAGTTAATTGAAAATATTGCAAAAGCTTTAGTAGATAAGCCTGAAGAAGTAAAGGTTAAGGAATCAAAGTCTGAAGATGGAACTATAACTTATGAGCTTAGTGTAAATGTTGATGATATGGGTAAAATTATAGGAAAATCCGGTAGAATAGTTAAAGCAATCAGAAATGTTGTTAATGCTGCTGCTAAGGTTAAGGGTATAGAAGTGGTATTTGAAGTTGTATAAATAAATTAAATTATATTATATTTTAAAAAATAAAAAATCTTGTATTATAAAATTTATATTACCGGATTTTTTATTTTTATTATATTATAGAGATTTATTTATTCTAAAATTGACAAATTAATTTTAATAAAATATAATTATTAAAATTAATTGGCTATTTTGATAATAGAGTTTTAAAGCTTAGGAGATTTATGTTAGAAAAGATAAGAGTAGGTATTATACAAACCTCGCATGGAATAAAAGGAGAAGCAAAGGTTTATCCGACTACAGATGATATTTCTCATTTTAGTTTGATTGATAAGTGTTATTTAATATCTGAAGATGCAAAGAAAGAGATAGATACAAAATTAATATCCTATAGAAAAAGTAACAAGGGACTTATTTGTAAATTTGAGAATATAGATAGTCCTGAAGAAATGGCAAAGTTTAGAGCTTTTTCTATATATGTAGATAGAAATAATTTACCTGAATTAAAAGAAAATGAAAATTATATCGGAGATTTAATAGGTCTTGATGTATTTAGTGAAGATGCTTCTAAGCTTGGTATTGTTAAGGATATTTTTGAAACAGGTGCTAATTATGTATTGGAAGTAGAAGATGAAGCTACACATAAATCTATTTTTATACCATATATCAAGGATTGTATTCTGGATGTTAAATTAGCTTCCAAAAAAATAAAAGTACATTTATTAGACGGTTTGTTGGATTTATAGGAGAAATATGAAATTTTATATATTGAGTTTATTTCCTGAGATTATAGATAATATTATGAATTTAAGCATTATAGGTAGAGCAAGAAATAAAAAAATAATATCTATTGACAATATAAATATAAGAGATTTCAGTATAGATAAACATAAGAGGGTTGATGATTATCCATATGGTGGTGGTGCCGGTATGCTTATGCAATGTGAGCCTATATACAATGCTTATAAATATATTTGTACTAATTTAAGCAATAAACCTAAATTAGTATATACAAGTCCTCAGGGAAGAATATTCAATCAAAAGCTTGCAAAGGAATTGGCTAAGGAAAAGGAATTGATAATCCTATGTGGTCATTATGAAGGCGTTGACGAAAGAGTTTTAGAGCTTACAAATGCAATACCTATATCTATTGGAGATTATGTTTTAACGGGTGGAGAGCTTGCCGCTATGGTTATGCTTGATAGTATAAGTAGAATGGTAGATGGTGTATTGAGTAATTCAAAAAGTGCGAGCTTTGAAAGTTTTGAAGACAATTTACTTGAATATCCACAATATACAAGACCTGAAGTTTTTGAGAATTTGAAGGTGCCTGAAATTTTATTATCAGGAAATCATAAAAAAATTGAAGAATGGAAGAAACAAAAATCAATAGAAAGAACAAGACAAAGACGCCCTGATTTGTTAGAAAAATAAAATAAAAAATCACTTGAAAATAAACTCAAGTGATTTTTTATTTTATTTTTTAATATATTGAGTAGCTTTATTAAATAAATTAGTGATATATTTTTTTATTTTCATAACGTGGTTCAGATGTAAGTTGAACTCCCAAGCTTTTAAATGTTTTGATATCAACACTTGATAACATAACACTTGTATGAACTTGTGTACCTCTTAGTTTAGGCAATTGTTCTAGTGCAAGTCTTGCTGATTTATTTGTCGCTGCGGATACTGATAGTGCGATTAATATTTCATCTGTATGTAGTCTTGGATTTTTACTGCCAAGATATTTTATTTTAAGCTCTTGTACAGGTTCAATAACCTCAGGAGGAATAAGAAATAAATCATCTTCAAGATTGGCCAGTGCTTTTAGAGAGTTTAAAATTAATGCTGCACTTGCACCTAATAAAGAGCTGGTTTTTGATGTTAAAATTCTTCCGTCTGATAATTCTATAGCGGCAGAAGGAGTATTTGTAGTATTAGCCTTGACAAGTGCCGCACTTACTACCTTTCTATCTTCAACACTTATTTTAGCTTGTTTCATTAAAAGCTCTATCTTATATACTTCTTCAGGCTTACAATTTCCCTTAACAAGCCTGTTAAGAGAAGTATAGTACCTTCTAATTATTTCTTGTTTACTTGCTTCACTACATGCTTCATCATCGATGATACAATTACCTGCCATATTAACACCCATATCTGTAGGAGATTTATAAGGACAGTAACCAAAAATTTCTTCAAAAATAGCAACAAGAACAGGAAATATTTCAATATCTCTATTATAATTAACAGTTGTTTCATTATATGCTTCTAAATGAAAAGGATCTATCATATTAATATCATTTAAATCGGCAGTTGCAGCTTCATAGGCTAAATTAATAGGATGCTTTAATGGAATATTCCATATAGGGAAGGTTTCAAATTTTGCATAAGCAGCCTTTACTCCACGCTTATTTTCATGGTATAATTGAGAAAGACAGGTCGCCATTTTTCCACTACCGGGACCGGGAGCTGTTATAATAACTAAAGGTCTGCTTGTTTCAATAAATTCATTTTTTCCATAACCATTTTCACTTACAATTAATTTTACATTACTAGGATAGCCTTCGATAACATAGTGTTTATAAACTTTAATACCAAGACCTTCTAATTTAGCTTTAAATTCATCTGCACTTATTTGACCGGAATATTGTGTTATACAAACGCTGCCTACAAAAAGTCCCTTATCTCTAAATGCTTGAATAAGACGTAAAACATCAAGGTCATATGTAATACCGATATCACCCCTGACTTTGTTTTTTTCTATATCATTTGCTGATATAACTACGACTAATTCAGCTTGATCACTTAATTGCATTAACATATTTAATTTTGCATCGGGTAAGAAGCCCGGTAAAACTCTGGAAGCATGATAATCATCAAATAATTTGCCACCAAACTCGAGATATAATTTTTCACCGAATTTTGATATACGCTCTTTGATATGCTCTGATTGCATTTTTAAGTATTTCTGATTGTCAAAACCTATTTTCACTTTATTTTCCTCCATAAATAAATTTGCTTAAAAAGTAAATAAAGTTTAGATAGATACACCCTCGTATCAACCTAAACTATTTAAATATAAGCTTTGAGTTTTTTTTAAAAAAAATATGTACTTTATTCTATCATATTTATGTTATAATGTGAATACTTAATTTAAAATTTTTTATGGAGGATTTATGGAAAGACATATCCCAAGAGCAGGAGAGTTTTATAGACATTTTAAGGATAGATTATATCAGATAATAAATATAGCAACAGAATCTGAAACAAAAGAAAGCTTAGTTATATATCAAGCTTTGTATGATGATTTTAAGATATATGCAAGAGAAATATCTAATTTTATGTCAAAGGTAGATAGAGAAAAATATCCGGATATTAAGCAGGAATATAAATTTGAACAAATAGAATTTGAAAATAAAAATTATGATGATGATATATATGAAGAGCAGGAAAATTATTCCCTGCCATTAGAGGAAAATAATATAGATAAGCCTGGTAAAAAATCCAGTGAGTATTTAATGGCTTTTATAGAAGCTACAGGATATGAAGCTAAAAAAATGGCTTTAGTATTATATAAAACAAAATTTTCACAGATTGATCTTGATTGTATTTATGAAATTTTAGGAATACAAAATTTCGGTGGAAATATAAGGGCTCAGGTTGCAGCCTTAGTTCAATATTTAGATATGCAACAGCAATATGAGGGTGAGAGATTAAGAGAATAGTATGTTATTTGTAATAGAAGAGGAATTAAAAAAATTGCCTAAGCTTCCCGGAGTGTATATGATGTTTAATTCAAAGGATGAAATAATATATATAGGTAAGGCTATTTCTTTAAAAAATAGAGTTAGGCAATATTTTCAATCAAGTACCAATAAAAGTGATAAAATAAAGCAAATGATTAGCAAAATATCGAGATTTGAATATATTATAACTGATTCAGAGCTTGAGGCATTAATACTGGAAAATAATCTAATAAAAGAGCATAGACCAAGATATAATACTATGCTAAGAGACGATAAAACTTATCCATATATAAAAGTAAGTATAAAAGAGGATTTTCCAAGGATTTTTTTATCAAGACAAATAAAAAAAGATAGAGCAAAATATTATGGACCTTTTTCAAGCTCAAAGGCTGTAAATGATACAATTAATTTAATATGCAAAATATTTAAGCTTAGAAATTGTAATAGAAATTTACCAAAGGATATAAAAAAGCAAAGACCTTGTCTTGAATATTATATTAATCAATGTCAGGCTCCCTGCTATGGATATATAGAAAAACAAGAATATCAAAAACAGGTGAAAAAAGCTATAGATTTTTTAAATGGTAATTTTGATGAAATAATAGAAGAAATTAAAAATAAAATGATGGATTATTCAATTAAACAAGAATATGAAGAAGCTGCAAGACAAAGAGATTTGTTAAATAGTGTTTTGCATGTAACGCAAAAACAAAAAATAAGCAGTGATAATCTTGATGATAAAGATATTATTGCTCTTGCCAAAGCCGATAATGATATATTAATACAAGTATTTTTTGTAAGACAAGGTAAAATGGTAGGTAGGGAGCATCATTATATTCAAACAATACAAACAGATGAATCAGAAATTTTAGAAGCCTTTGTAAAACAATTTTATGCGGGAACTCCTTTTTTGCCTAATAAAATTTATTTACAAAATGAAATATCTGATGAAGCTCTTGTTTCCAGGTGGTTAAGCGACAAAAAAGGCAGTAAAGTAAGCTTAATAGTTCCTAAAAAAGGGGAAAAAGAAAAGCTGATTGAGCTTGCAAAGAAAAATGCAAAATTGATTTTAATGAAAGATAAAGAAAAATTTAAATCAGATGAAATTAAAAGTATTAAGGTGATTAATGAGCTTGAAAAAATGCTTGGAATTAAGAATATAGATAGAATAGAAGCCTATGATATATCAAATATCAGTGGACAAATGAGTGTAGGCTCTATGGTTGTATATGAAAATGGAAGACCTAAGCATTCTGATTATAGAAAATTTAGAATTAAATCAATTGAAGGGCCAAATGACTATGCTTCCCTTGAGGAGGTATTGACAAGAAGATTTTTGAGAGCAAAGGACGAGGATGAAAAATTTTTTAAGCTACCAAAGCTTATACTTATGGATGGTGGAAAAGGTCAAGTAAATGTTTGTCTTGAGGTTTTAAAAAAATTTGATTTGGATATAGCTGTTTGTGGTATGGTAAAGGATGATAGACATAGAACAAGGGGATTATATTATAATAATATAGAATTAGATTTAGATACACATAGTGAAATATTTAGATTAATAACCAGAATACAGGATGAAGCACATAGATTTGCAATAGAGTATCATAGAAGTATAAGAACAAAGACTATGGTTAAATCAAGTCTTGATGATATTGAAGGTATCGGAGCAGTTAGAAGAAATGAGCTTATAAAGCATTTTAAAGAAATAGAAAAAATAAGAAATGCTAGTATAGATGAACTTATGGAGCTTAAATCCATGAATTTATTTAGTGCAACTAAGGTATACGATTATTTTCATAAAAATTAAGGAGGTACATTATGTTAAATATTATGGTGCATGGATATAACGGTGCTATGGGTAAAGTAGTATGTGAGCTTTTAAATAAGGAAGAAAATGCTACAGTTTTAGTAGGTGTAGATATAAATGCTACAAAAAATGAAAAATTTTCTACTTATAGTAATATTAAAGATGTTAAAGAAAAGGTTGATGTAATAATAGATTTTGCACATATAAGTGCAGTTGATGCTTTATTAGACTATTCAAGGCTTAATAAAATCCCATTAGTATTATGTACTACAGGTTTAGATGATAATATGAAAAAAAAGGTTAATGATTATTCTTCTGATGTGCCAATCTTAATGAGTGCAAATATGTCATTAGGGATTAATTTGATATTAAATTTAGTAAAAAAGGCAACAGAGATTTTATATAAAGAAAATTTTGATATAGAAATAATAGAAAAGCATCATAATAGAAAATTAGATGCTCCAAGCGGGACTGCACTTGCTATAGCCACTGCCATAAATAAAAGCTTGGATAATATACTTTTTTATGAATATGATAGGCATGCCAAAAGACAAAAAAGAGATAAAAAAGAAATAGGAATTAGTAGTGTAAGGGGTGGAAATATAGTTGGAGAGCATGAAGTGATTTTTGCAGGAGAGGATGAGATAGTTAGTATAAGTCATAGTGCTTATTCAAGAAATATTTTTGCAAAGGGTGCAATAAGTGCAGCTAAATTTTTAGCAGGAAAAGAAAAAGGATTATATTGTATGGATGATATTTTTAATTAAGCCATATATTGGATTATATAGAGAAATAAAAAGAGATTTGATTAAATTAATATATTCAGAATATAGAGAAAAAAACAGTATATGCCTATGATGTAGCACAAAATAAATATTAAGAAAAGAAATTGAAAACTTTATGAATAACTATCTTAGAAAAATGTTTGATGGATTAAGTTCTAATGAGGTTTATAAAAGTTTAGAACATACGTCATAATATACTGAAACTTACAGTTGCAATTTATAAAAATATTTTGAAATAAAGTTATATATATGATATTCTAATAATAATAATTTTTAATAAGCCACATATTAGAAAGGATATATAAAATGAGTATGTTAGATTTGGATATGGGAGTTCCGTTAACTAAGCTTATAAATCAGATGAAATTGGTAAATGCAACTCCTGAGATTAATACTGATGATATAGTTATAAGTCATCCTGATGTCAACCGTCCGGCACTACAGCTTGCAGGTTTTTTTAATCATTTTGATAGTGAAAGAGTACAAATTATAGGTTTTGTAGAGCAACAATATATTAATACTTTGGATACGGAAACTAAAAGAAAAACATATGATAAATTATTATCATATAAATTACCTTGTATAATTTTTGCAAGAAGTCAGGCACCTGATGAGGATATGCTTGAATTTGCCAATTATTATGGTATTCCTTGTCTTATTTCCAATATGACAACAACAGATGTTATGGCTGAAATAATACGATGGTTAAAGGTTAAGCTTGCACCAAGTATAAGTATACATGGGGTTTTAGTAGATATATATGGTGAGGGAGTACTAATAACAGGAGATAGTGGTATAGGGAAATCAGAAACGGCATTGGAGCTTGTTAAAAGGGGACATAGATTGGTTAGCGATGATGTTGTAGAAATTAAAAAGGTTTCAGAACAGACACTTATCGGCTCAGCTCCTGATATAACAAAGCATTTTATAGAACTTAGAGGTATAGGTATAATAGATGTAAAAGCTTTATTTGGTGTTGGAAGTGTAAAAGATACACAACAAATAGATATGGTTATACAAATGGAGGATTGGAATAAAACTAAAGAATATGATAGATTAGGCTTGGAGGATAATTATATAGAATATCTCGGCAATAAAGTAACAGCTCATATTTTACCTATTAGACCGGGTAGAAATTTAGCAGTTATTTGTGAATCAGCGGCTGTAAATCATAGACAAAAGAAAATGGGATATAATGCTGCAAAGGAATTATATAAAAGAGTACAAGCAAATATGAATAAGAATATTTAATAGGATATAAAATGGAAAATTTATTTAAGACAAAAATAAAAGAAAATGAAAAAATGTCCAAGCATACAACATTTAAGACCGGAGGTTATGCAAAATATTATATAGAAATTACCGATTCAAAGGAATTTATAGAAGCAATAACTTGGGCAAAGGAAAATAATTTATCTTATTTTATAATAGGTAATGGAAGTAATCTTTTAATCAGCGATAAAGGCTATGACGGTTTGATAATAAATACATCAAGATATAATTCTATCAAATTAATAGGGAAAAATATAGTTGAAGCTTGTTGTGGTTGCTTATTATCTGATATTTCAGCTTTTGCACTTCGAAATTCTTTAACAAATTTTGAATTTGCGAGCGGAATTCCCGGTACACTTGGTGGTGCTATATTTATGAATGCAGGTGCTTATGGAGAGGAAATAAAAGATATTTTATTAGATGTTAATATTTTAAATAAGGATTTATCAATAAAAAATATTAAAGCAAGTGATTTGAATTTAGGATATAGATATAGTAATATTGAAGCTAAGAATCAAATTATTTTATCAGCACATTTATCATTAAAAAAAGGTAAGTCGGAAGATATAAAAAATAAGATTAAAGATTTGAATTTTAGAAGAAGGGATAAACAGCCTTTAGAATATCCAAGTGCCGGTTCGACCTTTAAAAGACCAAAGGGTTATTTTGCCGGTAAGCTTATAAGTGATGCAAATCTTAGAGGATATATGATTGGAGGGGCTTGTGTTTCTACTAAGCACGCAGGATTTGTAATTAATAAAAATGATGCAAGCTCTACAGATATATACAATTTGATTTCTTATATACAAATGGTAGTAAAAGAAAAATTTAATGTTAATCTTGAAAGAGAAGTTAGATTATTGGGAGAATTTTAATGTCAAATAAGTCTGAGCTTGTTATTATTACCGGAATGAGCGGTTCCGGCAAAACAATAGCCTTAAAATTGTTGGAAGATATGGGATATAATTGTATAGATAATTTACCACTTGAATTATTAAATGTTTTTTTTGAATTATTAAATAATTCAATAGAAAAATCAAAAAAAACTGCTCTCGGAATAGATATAAGAAGTGGAGAAGCTTTGGAAAAGTTGGATAAAATTCTTGAAAATATTAAAAATGAAAATATAGAATATAAAATTTTATTTTTAGATTCAAATGATGAAGCATTGATTAAAAGGTTCAAGGAAACAAGACGCTTGCATCCTTTGGCTTTGGGTAAAAGAGTAGAAGAAGGAATAAGTATGGAAAGAAAAAGTTTGAAATTTCTCAAAGAAAGAGCGGATTTTGTTTTAGATACTTCTAATTTTATGGCTAAAGAATTAAAACAAGAATTAATTAATATTTTTAAATATAATAATGACTATCCACGAATATTTTTAAATATTTTATCCTTCGGATTTATGTATGGTATACCAAAGGATGTTGATTTGGTTTTTGATGTCAGATTTTTACCAAATCCATTTTATGACTTGAGCCTGAGATTAAAAACGGGAGAGGATATATCAGTAAGAAATTATATTTTTTCTGATAAAAATGCAATAACTTTTTTGAATAAATTAGAGGATATGTTAAAATTTTTGATACCAAATTACATAAATGAAGGTAAGACTCAGCTTGTTATAGGTATAGGTTGTACAGGAGGTCAGCATAGATCGGTAGCTGTTGCATATGAAATATTTAAAAGGTTGGAAAATATTGATAAGATAAAAATAAAATTGGAGCATAGAGATATGAAAAAAAATATAAGTAGGATAAGCTGATATGTCATTTTCTTCAAATTTAAAGGATGAGCTGTGCCATGTTTTTAATTCTTCAAGGCATTGTAATATAGCCGAGTTGGCAGGTATTATATCTTTTTTAGCTAGAGTAAAAATATCTATTGACAATGAATTTACCTTAAGTATTTCTACAGATAATGCAGGACTTGCACGTAAATGCTTTACAATTTTGAAAAAAACATTTAATATAAGTACAGGTGTAAGGGTTGTAAAAAGTAGTTTTTTATCAAAAAAGCATGTATATACCATATATATAAAGGACAATCTACAGGCTAAGAAAATTCTTATGACTACAAAATTATTGAATAAATATTTTGAGGTTGAGGAAAATTTGGAATTAGAAAAAAATATGATTTTATCAAAGAAATGTTGTAGACGAGCTTTTTTAAGAGCAGCTTTTCTTTGTGCAGGTTCAATATCGGATCCTGAAAAAGCATATCATTTTGAAATAGCCTGCTCTTGTTATGAAAAGGCTATGCAAATATTAAATTTGTTTGTTTCTTTTTCAATAGATGCTAAAATAATAGAAAGAAAAAATTTATATGTAATATATGTTAAGGATAGTGAACAAATTGCAACTATATTAGCTTTAATGGAAGCAAATAAAAGTCTTCTTGAGTTGGAAAATATTCGTATATTGAAAGGGATGAGAAATAATATTAATCGAAAGATTAATTGTGAAATGGCTAATATAAATAAGACTATTGTAGCCTCATTAAAGCAGATAGAGGATATAAAATATATTGAAGATAATTATACAATGGATATATTATCTGAAAATTTAAAAGAAGTGGCAATACTTAGATTAAAATATCCGGAGGCAAGTCTAAGTGAGCTTGGTAGCTATCTTTTTCCGACAGTTAGTAAGAGCGGTATAAACCATAGATTACGAAAAATATCTATGATTGTAGATAAACTTAAAGATGAAAGGGGTATTTAGAGGAGATTATGATAAAAAGAAGTGTTAATATCGAAAGAGAAATAAGTAAGGAAATAAGCCCTGCTATTTTAGTTCAGTTGGCAAGTAAATTTGAAAGCAGAATATATATTGAGCAAAATAATAAAAATATAAATGCAAAAAGTATTATGGGAATGATGACCTTAGTTTTAAATAATGGTGATAAATTACTACTTAGTTGTGATGGTAATGATGAAAATAAGGCTATGGAAGCTATGTTATCTTATTTAAAATAATATTCACGATTTTGAGGGTATTTGCTATAGCAAAGCCCTTATTTTATTAAGGGAGAGAAAATATGAATTTTACACATTTACATGTACATACACAATATTCCCTATTGGATTCTTCCTGTAAAATAAATGAGCTTGTTAAAAGAGCTAAGGAACTAGGTATGGATAGCTTAGCTATAACAGATCATGGTGTGATGTATGGGATTATAGATTTTTATAAGGTGGCTAAAGAGCTTGGAATAAAACCGATTATAGGTTGTGAGGTATATGTAAGTCCGAAATCAAGATTTTATAGAGAAGCAGCCTACGGTGAGGATAGATATTATCACTTGATTTTACTTGCAAAAAATAATTTGGGATTGGAAAATCTTACCAAAATAGTATCAAGCGGTTTTACTGAAGGCTATTATTATAAACCTAGAGTTGATTATGAAATTCTTAATAAATATAGTGAAGGGCTTATTGCACTTTCAGCTTGTCTTGCCGGAGAAATTCCAAAGCTTTTAGATAGAGGAGATTATGAAAATGCTAAAAATGCTGCACTAAGATATAAAAATATATTTGGAGAAAATAATTTTTATTTGGAATTACAAGATCATGGCATATACAAGCAGAAAAAAATTAACAATGAATTAATAAAATTATCGGATGATACAAAAATACCTTTAGTAATTACAAATGATGTTCACTATGTAAATCCAAATGATGCTTATCCACACGATGTATTATTATGTATACAAACAGGTAAAAAAATAAGTGATGAGAATAGAATGAGGTATGAGGGATCTCAGTTTTATCTAAAAAGCAGGGAGCAAATGGAGCTTTTATTTCCTAATATGAAGGAAGCCTTGGATAATACAAATAAAATTGCTGATAGATGTAATGTTACAATAGAATTTGGGAATATCAAATTACCTAAATATCCCATTCCAAATAATATGAATACAGCAGAATTTTTTAAAAAATTATGCTTTGAAGGCTTAAAAAAAAGGTATAAGGATATAAATGATACATTATATGAAAGACTTAAGTATGAATTTGATATTATTGAAAATATGGGATATATAGACTATTTTTTGATAGTATGGGATTATGTAAATTATGCTAAAAGCAATGATATAGCTGTTGGACCGGGTAGAGGCTCGGCTGCCGGTAGTTTAGTTTCATATTGTTTGGGGATAACTGATGTGGATCCTATTAAATATAATTTACTTTTTGAACGTTTTTTAAATCCTGAAAGAGTATCAATGCCTGATATAGATGTTGATTTTTGCTATGAACGTAGACAAGAGGTTATAGATTATGTAATAAAAAAATATGGAAAAGAAAAAGTATGTCAAATAATCACCTTTGGTACTTTGGCGGCTCGTGGTGCTATAAGAGATGTAGGAAGAGCTTTGGATCTGCCTTATATTTTATGTGATAGTGTTGCAAAATTAGTTCCAAATGATATTGGAATTACGCTTAATAAAGCTTTGGATATAAGTAAAGAACTTAGACAGAAATATGATGAAGATATTCAAATAAAAAATTTAATAGATCTTAGTATTAGATTAGAAGGTTTACCACGACATAGCTCAACTCATGCGGCCGGAGTGGTAATATCCAAAAAAAATATAGTTGATTATGTTCCAATATCAAAAAATAGTGATGGATTTATAACGACACAATATACTATGACTACACTTGAGGAGCTTGGGCTTTTAAAAATGGATTTTTTAGGTCTTAGAACTCTTACAGTTATAAAAAAGACCCTATATCAGATTAAAAAAAATCATAATATTGATATTGATATATTAAATATTGACTATGAAGACAAAAAGGTATATGACTCAATGAGTAATGGTAAAAATGAAGGCATTTTTCAACTGGAAAGTAGTGGTATGGCAAATTTTATGAAGGAATTAAAGCCTGAATGCCTTGATGATATTATAGCAGGAATTTCATTATATAGACCGGGGCCTATGGATTTTATACCGAAATATATAAAAGGAAAAAATGAAAAAAATAGTATAACTTATGATTGCAAGGAATTGGAACCTATTTTAAAATCCACTTATGGTTGTATAGTATATCAGGAACAGGTAATGCAAATAGTAAGAGATTTAGGTGGATATACGCTTGGGAGAAGTGATTTACTTAGACGTGCTATGAGTAAGAAAAAAGCTTCTGTAATGGAAAAAGAAAGACAAAATTTTGTTTATGGAAATGAAGAAGAAAAAATAAGTGGATGTATTAAAAATGGTATTAGTGAAGAAGTGGCTCAAAAAATTTTTGATGAGATGACAGATTTTGCTAAATATGCATTCAATAAATCACATGCCGCTTGTTATGCTTTTCTTTCATATCAAACTGCATATCTAAAATATTATTATCCATTAGAATTTATGTCATCCTTAATAAGTTCGGTTATGGATAATATAAATAAGGTGGCTGAATATATATTTGCTTGTAGACAAATGAATATAAAAATATTACCTCCTGATGTTAATCTTGGTGAAAGTGAGTTTAGCGTTTCTAATAATAGTATTAGATTTGGACTTAGTGCGATAAAAAGTGTAGGTAAGTCAGCGGCGGATGAAATATTGAAAAATAGAATGGAAAATGGTAAATTTAAAAGCTTTAGTGAATTTGTTAATAGACTTGGAACAAAGGAATTAAATAAAAGAACCATTGAAAGTTTGATTAAAGCAGGAGCATTAGATAGTATGCAAGGGAATAGAAAACAAAAGCTTTTTGTAATGCCGTTGCTTATTGAAAGAAAAGCAAAGTCCAATAAGGCTATAGCAGGTCAAATGAATCTCTTTGATTTTGGAAATGAAAAAGAAAGAGTAGATTTTGATATAAAATTTCCGGATGAGGCTGAGTTTGAGAAAGAAGAATTATTAAGCTTTGAAAAGGAAATGTTAGGTATATATATTTCAGGGCATCCATTAGATGATTATTATGATGTGATTAAAAAAAATACTACAATTAGTATTCTTGATTTGATTTTGGATAAAGAAAATGATGATAGACAATATTTTAACGAAGATAACATAAGAATTGCAGGTCTTATAAATAATATTAGTAAAAAATTTACTAAAAAAAATGATTTAATGGCATTTTTAAATTTTGAGGATTTATTTTCAAATATAGAAATTATAGTATTTCCAAGAGTATTTGAACAATATAAAGCTTTAATTAATGAAGATGAAAAAGTGATAATAAGTGGAAAAATCAGTGTTTCTGAAAATGAAGATACTAAAATTATTGCAAATAAGATAGAAAAAATGTATAAAAATGAAAAACAATCATATAAAGAAATAAAGAAGGACATTTTATATATACAATATAATGATATGCAAGCTTATTCAGAGGATATCGGCAGACTTATGATAGATATTGGGGCTTCTAAGGGTGATTGTACTATTTGTATATATATAAAAAAAGAAAGAAAAAAAAGATATTTAGATGAAAATTGGAAAATACAAATAAGCGAAAAATTAATTGATAGACTTTGTAATAGATTAGGTCAAGAAAATGTCAAATTTGTAGAAAAAGCTGAAAATATTATATAATATAAAAAATAATATTGAAAAAAAATATTAAATAATATAAAATTTAACTTGATTAAAAGATAACTTGTGATTTTAAGCTAAGCAAAAGGAGTTTTATATGGTAAAGAAAATAAAAACAATAGGTGTATTAACCAGTGGTGGAGATGCTCCAGGTATGAATGCCGCTATTAGAGCTGTAGTTCGTAGTGCTATACATAATGGCTTAAAGGTAAAAGGAATTAAAAGAGGATATGCCGGTTTGTTGGCTGAAGAAATTGTTGATATGGATTCTACAAGTGTTTCAGAGATTATTCATAGAGGTGGAACCATACTTTATACTGCCAGATGTGCCGAGTTTATGACTGAAAAAGGTCAAAAGGAGGGTGCTAAAATCTGTGAAAAATATGGTATTGACGGAATTGTAGTTATAGGTGGAGATGGTTCTTTCCAAGGAGCATTAAAGCTGTCAGCTTTAGGCATTAATACAATAGGGGTTCCAGGTACTATAGATCTTGATATTGCTTGTACGGATTATACTATAGGCTTTGATACAGCTGTAAATACAGCTATGGAGGCTATTGATAGAGTAAGAGATACTTCAACATCTCATGAGCGTTGCTCTATTATAGAGGTCATGGGTAGACATGCAGGATATATTGCTTTATGGTGTGGATTTGCAAATGGTGCAGAGGATGTTTTATTACCTGAAAAATTTGATGGAGATGAGCAAGCATTAATTAATAGAATCATCGAAAATAGAAAGCGTGGTAAAAAGCACCATATTATTATAAATGCTGAAGGAATAGGACATTCAAATTCCATGGCAAAAAGAATAGAGGCTGCTACAGGTATAGAAACCAGAGCTACAATTTTAGGACATATGCAAAGAGGTGGGGCTCCAACCTGTAAGGATAGAGTTTATGCTTCTATTATGGGAGCGAAGGCTATAGAATTATTAGTTGCAGGAAAATCAAATAGAGTAATTGCATATAAAAATGGTGAGTATTGTGATTTTGATATACAAGAAGCTTTATCAATGAAAAAAGATATATCTGAGGATCAATATAGAATTTGTAAATTATTGGTAAGATAATACAACGTAGCCTGTGCCGTCTTAAGCTCTGAAAATAGTAGCTTACGAGTATAATAAGCTGATATGCTTGTTGACTTTGGCTATTATACTTACTAATCTTTTGCTCATTAAAGGTGCAGTAGAGCTTGAAGAAAGACTGATATAAGCTTGAGCTTAATATATATTTTACAAATTATAAATAAGAAGACCTGCCGAATAAATATAAATTAGGTAGGCTTTTTTATATTTATTCAGTTGCGTTATATATATTAAATTTAAGTTAAGTGAATAGGTATTTATGAATAGTTTTAGAAAATATAAAACAGATAGGAAGATATAAAAATGGGATTTGGGAATTTTGAAAATAATGTTTTATGTGCTGCAAATTCATATAAGCAAAAATATTATATAAATCCTAAGTTTGAAATTTTACCTGACAATATAAAATTAGAATTAAAGAGTCTTTGTGTTGAGTATGCAAATCAATGTGGAGGTATTATTTCTTTAGAATTTGATAATGAAAAATTAATTATAAAGACTATAGCTGATGATTATGATTTTTATTTTGATGAAATAGAAAGTAAATTAATGATTTCAAGGATACAAAATGAAAAAGAGGAATTGTTTAGAAAATTGGAGCTGTTAAATTTAAGCTTAAAATTGAAAGACAGGTAATATATGAATTTAGGTTTTAATATAAAAAATACGAATATAAAAGCTTTACTTAGCTTAGGACCAATGGCGGGCTTTAGTAACCTGCCATTTCGTGTATTATGTAGTCGAAATTCTTGTGATTTGCTAACTACAGAAATGGTCAGTGCAAAAGCAATACTATATAATAATAAAAAAACATTTAATCTACTTAAAATAGATGAAGAAGAAAAACATGTAGGAGTACAATTATTTGGCTCAGATCCTGATATTTTGGCTGAAGTAAGTGCTATGGTTTCTGAAATGGATAGGGTTAGCTTTATTGATCTTAATATGGGTTGTCCCATGCCTAAAATAGTTAATAATAATGAGGGTAGTGCTCTCATGAAGGATCCTAAATTAGTTGAAAAAATTTTAATTAATATGGTAAAAAAATCTAAAAAGCCTGTGAGCATTAAAATTAGAAAAGGCTTTGATGAAAATAATATTAATGCTGTTGAAATAGCAAAAATTGCACAAGATTGTGGTATTAGCTTTTTAGCTATACATGGTAGAACCAGAGAACAATATTATTCAGGAAGGGCTGATCTTGATATAATAAAAAAGGTGAAAAAAAGTGTGTCAATACCTGTAATAGGTAACGGTGATATAATAGATGGAAAATCAGCATATAATATGCTTAAATTCACAGATTGTGATGGTATTATGATAGCAAGAGCGGCTTGTGGTAATCCATGGATATTTAAAGAAATAAAAAATTATTTGTCATGTATAGACGAGGCTACACAAGAATTGAAAAATTATAAAAAATTTGAACCAAGCTTGACTGATATAAAAAATGCCATACTTTTTCAAGCAAAGCTGCAATTAAGAGAAGATGGAGAGCATATGGCAATTTTAAAGCTTAGAAAGCATATATCAGAATATACTCATGGATTAAAAAATAGCTCAAGGCTTAGAGAAAAAATTAATAATATAAATACTTTTGATGAATTGAAGGAATTGCTGGAGATATTATCAAAATAACTTAAACTTGTAAATTTTATAAAAAATACTATACTGGACTTTATAAGGATTTTAGTATAGTATTTTTTATATAACTAGATAATTTAATATTTATTTAAGCTTATTATATTTTAAAAGATATAGAAAGAGGTAAGTATGCAAAAGTTGATTACTTTTGATTTGGATATGACTTTGCTTGATCATAAGGATTATAAAATAAGTCCTTCAACTATGCTTGCTATAAAGAAGTTAAAAGAAGAAGGGCATATATTGGCAATAGCTACCGGAAGAGATATGGACAGTGTTTATAGTAGAGAATTTAAAAAAATATTGGATTTTAATGCCGGCATTGAGCTTAATGGTACAAAGGTGATGGTCAAAGAAGAAAATAATGAAAAGATGATATATTCATATGTAATGCCTAAAAAATTAGTAAATAGATTATTGGATTTTGCAATTAACAAAGGATATAGTATAGGTCTTAGTATAGATGATTATGATTATTATACTAATCAGGATTTTGTAGATAAATTGGATAAAAGGAGATGGGGAATTAATTTTAGGAATTATAAGGATGTAAATTTAATTAGAGATATGCAAATTAGGACTTTGGCTTATGTAGGATATAAAGATGGAGCTATTGATATAGAAAGACAATTTGATGAATTAAAGTTACCATTATTTGCAGGTCTTATGGGTGCTGATATAATAGAAAAAAATCAAAGTAAGGCAAATGGACTTTTAGCCTTGTCAAAATATTATAATATAGGCTTAGAAAATATTATTTCTTTTGGGGATTCTATGAATGATTATGAAATATTAAAAATGGCAAGAATTGGAGTTGCTATGGGTAATAGCATAAAAAAATTAAAAGAAATAGCAGATTATGTAACTGATGATATAGATAAAGATGGTATTTATAATGCTTGTGTACATCTTGGATTAATAAAATAAAGGAGATATTTATGAAAGAAGAACTTATTAAATTAAGAGAAGTAATGAAAAAAAATAATATAGATGCTTGGCTTTGCCCAAGTAGTGATGCCCATAGTAGTGAATATTTATCAGAGTATGATAAAGAAAGAGCTTTTATATCAGGATTTACCGGAAGTGCCGGAACTTTACTTGTTATGCTTGATAAGGCTTTTTTGTGGACTGACGGAAGATATTTTGTTCAAGCAAATAAGCAATTAACAGGAAGTGGCATAGAGCTTATGAAAATGGGAGAAGCTCTTGTTCCAAGTATAAGTGAGTATTTATTTGATAATTTATCTAATAATTCCACTTTAGGTTTTAGTGCTAAGCTTTTAAATGTAAAACAGGCTCTTTTTTATAAAGAAAAATTTAAAGATAAGAATATAAAATTTAAGATTGAACAAGATATAGTTGAAGAAGTTTGGAATAATAGACCTAAAAGAAGTGCAAATCCTATTTTTGTTTTAGATGTAGCATTTACAGGTGAGAGCTTCATAGATAAATTAAAAAGACTAAGGGAAAAATTAAAAATAAATAAAGCTGATTCCATAATTGTAACAAATTTATCAGATATAGCGTGGATAAGTAATATGCGTGGTAGTGATATAGATTGTAATCCTCAATTTTTATCATATATTTATATCACTTTAGATAGTGCTATTATTTTTATACAAAAAAGTGTATTGAATGATAATATTATAAAGCATTTGGAAGAGGCTGATGTAGAAATTAAAGATTATGATGAATATTATGAATTTATTAAAAATATAAAAAATAAAAATGTGATTATTGATGATAATGAATGTAATTATCAAACATATTTATCTATAAAAGAAAAAAATAATGTAATATTTTTACCATCAATAATCAGTAGATTTAAAATTGTTAAAAATGCTACAGAAATAAAGAATATTAAAAATGCACATATAAGAGATGGAGTCTACGAAAGCAAATTTATAAAATGGTTACAGGAGCGTCTTGCTGCAGAAGATGATTTGACAGAAATTACACTTAGTGATTATCTTGATAATTTAAGAGCCGGTGATTTAAAATATCTTTCTTTGAGCTTCGATACTATATCAGCATATGGTGAAAATGCAGCTATGCCTCATTATAGTGCAAAAAAAGAAACTTGTGCAAAAATAGAAAAAAGAGGGCTATATTTAGTTGATTCAGGAGCAACATATATGGATGGAACTACAGATGTTACAAGAACTATAGCTGTTGGTGATCTTAGTGATGAGGAAAAGTTACATTTTACATTGGCATGTATAGGTATGCTTAGACTTATGAATGCAAAATTTCCAAAGGGAATAAAGGGATATAATCTTGATACAATTTCAAGGAGTGAGATGTGGAAGTATGGGCTTGATTATGCTCATGGAACAGGACATGGTGTAGGATTTTGCAATGGAGTTCATGAAGGACCTATATCTATAAGATATAAAATAAATCCTGATACACGTCTTGACATTGGATTTGAAGAGGGTATGGTTGTAAGTGATGAACCGGGTATTTATATAGCGGGTAGTCATGGTATACGTTGTGAAAATTTAGTTGTTACAGTTGATGCAGGAAATGGCTTTTTAGGCTTTGAAGTTTTGACAATGATACCATTGGATTCAAGATGCTTAGACCTTAGTATAATGACCAAACAAGATATAGAATATTTTAATGCTTATCAAAAAATGGTATATGATAATTTGAAAGATTATTTAGATGAAGAAGAGCAAATTTGGTTAGCAAATGAAACAAAGGCTATTGAGGTTTAGAATGAAAAGCTTTAACAAAAATATAATAGGCTCTTGTGATTATATAATATATCCCTATGAAGTACAGCTTTCAAAAAAACAAGAGTTGTGTAATAAATTATTATCAAGGTATGCGAAGGTAGAAAAAATAGTTCCAATGAAAAATCCCTTTTCATATAGAAATAAGGTTGTTGCTACTTTTGGATATAAAAAAGGACAGATAATTGCAGGTACTTATGAAAGAGGAACTCATAATATTATTGATAATGAAAATAAAAAATTAAATAAAGATATTCTTATTGAGGATAAAATTGCAGTAGATATTATAAGGACTTTAAAGGATTTATTCAAATCTTTTAAAATAAAAATATATAATGAAGATAGTGGATATGGTTTTTTAAGACATGTTCTTATAAGAGTTGCTAAAAATACAAATCAAATTATGCTTGTTTTAGTAACAACTGATCCTATATTTATTGGAAAAAATAACTTCGTAAAAGCTATTAGAAAATTATATCCAAATATAGTTTCAATAATACAAAATGTAAATGATAAAGATACAAGTATGATATTAGGTGAAAAAGAATATATATTATATGGAAAGCCATATATAGAAGATATATTATGTGATTTAAAATTTAGAATTTCATCAAAATCATTTTATCAGGTAAATCCTGTACAAACTGAAAAATTATATAAAATAGCTTTGGAAAGTCTTGATTTAAATAAGAAAATGATATTACTGGATGCTTATTGTGGTGTAGGTACAATAGGTCTAATAGCTTCCTTGAAGGTAAAAGAAGTAATAGGTGTTGAGCTTAATAAGGAAGCTACTAAAGATGCAATAATAAATGCAAAATTAAATAATATAAAAAATATAAAATTTTATAATGAAGATGCAAGTAAATTTTTGGAAAATTTGGCATTATCTGAGCAAAAAATAGATGTTCTTATTATGGATCCTCCTCGATTCGGAAGTACAGAGATTTTTATAAAATCAGTTTTAAAAATAAAGCCAAAAAATATAATATATATATCATGTAATCCTGAAACACTAGCGAGAGATTTGAAATTTTTTGTTACAAATAACAAATATAAAGTAGATAAAATAATGCCTGTGGATTGCTTTGCACAGACAGGGCATGTTGAGTGTGTTGTATTGATGTCAAAGGCTGATTAGGTGGGTGCAAGTTTGCTCTTGTTTAGCAGAGGTTTGTGAGGACTATCGTTAAAAGGTTTAGCGTGTGGCGGCTTTAGGCAGGGTTTTCGCGGTTTTTGAGCGTGTTTTGGCTGTATGAGGGAACATGTCTACGCTCTAGGGTTGAGTGCACAGGATGTTAACGTTAAAAGGTGCACCCACTTTGCACCCAGTCTGTGAAGTGGGAAATGTTAATTAAGCGCGATTCATGCACAGTATGATGAAGAGTAGCGTAAAAGGCTGCTCTTCTTTTTTTGAAAGGTGCAAAGATTCTCTACATCCTTGTATTTTTAGCAAAGAAAATATAAAAATAATGGCATAT
>CAMQCZ010000019.1 GCA_946999385.1 uncultured Lachnoanaerobaculum sp. | reverse complement strand
ATATTACATCCAAATATCAAGCCTGATGATGGTTATACACAAAATGGTTGGGATAAAGATAATTCTACTGAAATAAAGGCAGACCTTACTATTACTGCACAATATTTAGAAGAGCCTACTATCCCTCCAACAAATATAAACCCTAATAATACTACTCCTTCAGGTCCTAATAGCGGTCCTAATAGTATCACTCCTTCAGGCTCTAATAGTGATCCTAAGAATAACACTCCTTCAGGTCCTAATAGTGATCCTAAGCTTGATAATTCTAATGAACCTAATGGAAATAATATAGCTAATAATGAAAATCCAAATATTATAAATGAGTTATCAGACAAACCACAGGATAATGATGATTATAATAAGAATTTAAATGCTAATATAAATAAGGTAAATCCTTATACTAAAAATTCTATACCTCGTACAGGTAATGAAAATGATATAGCTTTATATCTAATAGGATTTTTAACAAGCTTACTAGGTATTATTACAATAAGAAAAAATAAGAAATATAATAAATAATAAATAAAAATAAACCCTAAGCTTTTAATTTTTCTCTATAAAAGAGATAAATAAATTACTTAGGGTTTATTTCTTATATCAAAACGAGCATACTTTTATAATTATAATCTAAAATATATTATTTGATCCTTGATAGTAAAACAACTAATTCTGAATTAACAGTATTTGGAAACATATCTACAGCTACAGCTCTGTCTATTTTATAATTATGACTCTTAAATATTTTCAAATCTCTTGCAAACGAAGTTGGCTTACAAGCAATATAAATAATTTTATCTGCATTAAACTCTAAAATTTTAGGTAAGGCCTTTTTATGAATTCCATCTCTAGGTGGATCAAGTATTATTATATCAGGAATTGTTTTTAATTCATCTATCATTTTTAATACATCTCCGGATATAAATTCACAATTATCAATTCCATTAAGCTTGGCATTTTCTCTTGCTTTTATTGTAGCCTCTTCTATTATCTCTATTGCATATACTTTTTTTGCATATTTTGCCACTAATTGTGCTATAGTACCTGTACCTGAATATAAATCAAATACAATCTTATCTCCGGTTTCTCCTATATAATCACTAACTGTCTTATATAAAATTTCTGCTCCAAGTGAATTAGTTTGAAAAAAAGAAAAAAGACTTATCTTAAAATTTAGACCTAAAAGTCTTTCACTTATATAATCTTCTCCATATAATATATCACTACCCTGATTAATAATAGCATCAGCATAAGAATTATTTTTAATATGTAAAATTCCACAAATTTTAGCTTTTAATTTTTTTTGTTTTTCAAGCTCTAAAATAAAATTTTTCCAACTAATAATAATATTTTTTAAATTTATATCTAATTCTTCAATTTTTTCATTACTTGAAGCATTTGGATCATTACACTTCTCTATACCTGTTGTTGTTACAAGTGCTATCAAAAGCTCTTTATTTATCACACTTCTTCTAATTAAAAGATGTCTTAAAAATCCTTCATGCTTCACTTTATGATAATAAGGTACTTTTTCTTTTTGAAAAAATTTAAGACTTTCTTTTAAGATTAAATTAAAATCATCATGAACAAGATTACAGGTATCAGTAGTTATAATATCATAGTTCGATGCTTTTTTATGCATACCTAGGCTAAGAGGTCCTGATTTATACTCATCTCCAAAAGTATATTCCATTTTATTTCTATATTGATTTATACTTGGACTTTTTTTGATTCCCTCCCAAATAAAATTATCTATTCTTTGCAAATTATTTTCGTCTAAATATTCTTCATTAGCTTCATCCAAAAGTTGCTTAATCTGTCTATCTTTAATTTTTAACTGTTCCTCATATTTTATACTTTGATATAAACAGGAACCACAAATACCATCAAATTTACAATTTTGTTCCGTCTGTAATGAAGATTTTTGCACTATATTAAGTATTCTGGCACTAGCCTTATTTTTTTTCTTTTTTGTTATAATAAATTCCAATTCCTGACCATCTATAGCTTTTTTTATTTCAACTATAGTATCTTCAATTTTTAATGTAGCTATATCAGGAAATTTAGTCTTGTCTACTTTTCCTACATAAATATTATTTTTTTTCATATACAATTAAGCTTTCCTTTTATTATATAAATAAAATCCGTAGTATATACCACGGATTAGTTATTAATTATTCTGATTTATCATCCTTATTTTCATCATCTTCAAAATAATCATCTTCAAAATCATCATCATAATCTTCTTCATAATCTTCTAAATAATTAGGAGTAAAAAATTTATATACAAGATAGGATATACCTGCTACAAAGCTTATTGTACCTATAATAGCTAATATCCATATAATAGTGTTCTTTTTCTTTTCTTCATCATCCTTTTTATTAATTAAATTATTTATTCTTGAAACTTGTAAAAGCTCCTCTATCTTAGCTAATGCTTCTTTTCCCATATTTGCTCCTTTCATACAAGAAATATTTTAATAAGGATTTAAGCTATACTTATATTAACATATTTTACTTAACTTGGCAAATGCTAAGGACATTCTTTTTATACCAAATTTATCAAAATCAACGCTAATCCTATAATCATTTGCAATTTCTTCTATTTCTAAAATAATTCCATTTCCAAATTTAATATGATTAACCCTGTCTCCTACATTTAAATCTATATTTTTAGGCTTTTGTAATATCAATTCTTTTCCAAAAAATATCTTTTCTTTATTTGCTTCTTGTATACTTTCTTTAAAATCCTTAAATTTAGTAGCTTTATTTATATTATCAAGTACACTTATATCTAATAATTCTTTTGGAATCTCCTCTATAAAACGAGAAATTCTTGAATATTTCAATTCACCATTTATCATTCTTTCCTTAGCACTTGTAAAAGTCAAGCTCTCCATTGCTCTTGTAATTCCTACATAGCAAAGTCGTCTTTCTTCCTCCATTTCTGAATTATTAAAGCTTGAAATTGTCATTTCACTTGGAAAAAGTCCCTCCTCCATACCAACCATATATACATGATCAAACTCTAAGCCTTTGGCTGCATGTAAGGTCATCAATGTAACTTTTTCTAAATTCTCATCAAAATTATCAGAATCGGTAAACATAGCAATATTTGCAAGAAAATCATCCAAATCTTCCTTTTCATAATCAACGGCCTTACTAATCAGCTCACCTATATTTTCTAATCTTTTATTTGCCTCATGCTCTCCTTCAAGTTTCAAATATTCTTCATATTTTAAATTTTCTAAAATATATTTAATAGCTACAGCTATACCTTTTCCGGAGTCTAAAAGCTCTCTTATCTCATTAATAGAGTTATAAAAATCCTTGAATTTCTTTACATATTTTTTTAATCTTTCATCTTCTTCTATAAATTCAATAGCATCAAATAATTTCATATCCTTAGATTTTGCAAATTCTTCAAGGCTATTTATACCAACATCTCCAATTCCCCTTTTAGGAATATTTATTATATCCTTAAAAGCCTGATCATCTTTTGCATTTGATATAACCTTAAGATATGATATTATATTTTTAATTTCCTTTCTTTTATAAAAATTCACTCCACCTACAATTTGATAAGGTATATCCAGGCTAACACATTTTTCTCCTAATAATCTTGACTGTGCATTAGTTCTATATAATATAGCATAAGAGGCATATTTTTTTTCAGCACTCTTTTTAATATCATTTATAACAGCATATGCTTCATCATTAGCATTTGAAAATTGCCATAGTCTAATCTTATTACCATTTACCTTGTTAGTCCAAAGAGTTTTACCTTTCCTATTTTTATTATTTTCTATTACTGAATTTGCAGCTAAAAGTATATTTCCCTTTGATCTATAATTTTGTTCAAGTCTAATCAAAACGGCATCTTGATAAATAGTTTCAAAATTTAATATATTGGTAATATCGGCACCTCTAAATTTGTAAATACTCTGATCATCATCACCAACAACACAAAGATTCTTATATTTATCAGCTAAAAGCTTTATAAGCTTAAATTGTGCAAAATTTGTATCCTGATATTCATCTACCATAATATACTCAAATCTTTTTTGATAATATTCCAAAACCTCATTATCTTTTTCAAATAATTCAATAGCTTTTATAATTAAATCATCAAAATCCAAAGAATTATTGTATTTTAATTCTCTTTGATATTCTTCATAAACTCTTGCTATATTAGCTTCTCTTATATTGTCAGCTTCTTTTAATGCTTGCTGAGCTGATTTGAATTCATTTTTACAATTTGAAATAAAATTTAATATTGATTTTGCTTTATAAATTTTATCATTTAAATCAAATCTTTTTATTATATTTTTTATTATAAGCATTTGATCCTGTGCATCATATATTCCAAAATCATTATCAAAATCAAGTCTATCTATAAAACGCCTTAATATTTTATAACAGCTTGAATGAAAGGTTGATACCCATACTTGTGAAGCATCAATTTCATCTATTAATTTTGAAAGCCTAAGCTGCATATTTTTAGCTGCCTTATTTGTAAATGTTATTGCCATAATATTAAAAGGATTTACACCATTTTCTATAAGATAAGCTATTCTATACATTAAAACCTTTGTTTTTCCTGAGCCTGCCCCTGCTAAAACAAGAAGAGGCCCTCTTGTATGAAAGACTGCCTCTTTTTGTTTATCATTTAAGTCTTGATAAAGATTACTATTCATTACTTAAATTTCTACCTTTACTTTCTTTAATTTCCATAAATCATCTACATATTCCTCTATTGTTCTATCAGAAGAAAATTTACCGGCATTTACAGTTTGAGTTAAAGCCATCTTTGCCCAGGCCTTTTTATCTCTATAAGCTTTGTCAACTCTTTCATGTGCGTCGGCATAGGATTCAAAATCTTTTAGAATGAAATATGTATCTGCTCTATCACTTGAATTTGTATTTAATAAAGAGTCATAAATATCTCTAAATAGCTCTTTATCATATGGACTATAAAATCCGTCTATAAGCTGCATTAATACTTTTTTAATTTCAGGATTAGAATCAAATATTTCTACAGGGTTATAATTTCCATTTTTCTCATAGTTTATAACCTCTTCTGAACTAAGTCCAAAAATAAAGGCATTTTCTATTCCTACCTGTTCAACTATTTCAACATTTGCACCATCCATAGTTCCAAGAGTAGGAGCACCATTTAACATAAATTTCATGTTTCCTGTACCGGATGCTTCTTTTGAAGCTGTACTTATCTGTTCACTAACATCTGCCGCTGAAAATAGTATTTCTGCATTGCTAACCTTATAATCTTCTATAAATACAACCTTAATCTTACCGCCAATACTTTTATCATTATTAATAACATCTGCAACAGAATTAATTAATTTAATTGTTAATTTAGCTCTTCTATATCCTGCTGCCGCTTTAGCTCCAAAAATAAAGCTGCGTGGTATCATATCCAAATTTTTATTTTCTTTTAATTTGTTATATAAATACATAACATGTAATATATTTAATAATTGTCTTTTATACTCATGTAGACGCTTAATTTGAATATCAAAAATAGAATTAGGATCAAGCTCAATACCATTATGTTCTTTAATATATTCAGCCAATCTCAATTTATTTTCATATTTTATTTGCATAAATTCTTCCAAAGCTTTTTCATCATTTATATATGGTTGTAATTTTTTAAGCTCATCCAGCTTTGTAATCCAGGCATCGCCTATTTTATTACTTATCCAATTTGCAAGTCTAGGATTAGCATGCAATAAAAATCTTCTCTGAGTGATACCATTAGTTTTATTATTAAATTTTTCAGGAGTCATTTCATAAAAATCTTTCAACTCTTGATGCTTTAATATTTCTGTATGTAATTTAGCAACACCATTAACTGAAAAGCTTGCTGCAATAGCCATAAATGCCATTCTTACTTGATTATCATATAAAATAGCCATAGTCTTAAATTTAGATTCATCACCATTAAAATGTTTCTTAATATCCTCTTTAAAACGTCTATCTATTTCTTCTACAATTTGATAAATACGTGGCAATAGTCTACTAAATAGATCTATAGGCCATTTTTCTAATGCTTCACTCATTATCGTATGATTTGTATATGCCAAGCATTTTGTAGCTATTGACCATGCATCATCCCAATCAAGACCTTCTTCATCTAAAAGTAATCTCATAAGCTCAGGTACAGCTACAGTTGGATGAGTATCATTCATCTGGAAAATAAGCTTATTTGGCAAATCATGTATATCATTATGTTTTTGCTTAAACTTTTTTAATGCTGTCTGTAAGGTAGCTGATATAAAGAAATATTGTTGCTTTAATCTAAGCTCTTTACCTGAATAATGATTATCATTAGGATATAATACATTACATATATTTCTGGCTAAATTTTCCTGTTCTATAGCCTTGTGATATTCTCCTTTATCAAAAGCTTCCAAACTAAAATTAACTATAGGCTCGGCATCCCAAATACGTAAGGTATTTATAACATTATTGTTATAGCCTACTACAGGAACATCATAAGGTATAGCTTTTACACTACCATAATCCTTTTGTATAAACTTTGCTTTGCCATCAACAAATTCAACCAAAACATCACCACCAAAATGGACTTCACAAGCATACTCTTCTCTTTTAATTTCAAATGGAAAGCCATTTTTAAGCCAATTATCAGGTTCTTCTATCTGATATCCATTTTCTATCTTTTGTTTAAACATACCATAATGATAACGTATTCCCGCTCCATAAGCCGGATAAGCCAAAGTTGCCAAAGAATCTAAAAAGCAAGCTGCAAGTCTACCAAGTCCACCATTTCCAAGTGCAGGATCCGGCTCCTGATCTTCGATAACATCCAAATCAAAACCTAAGTCATCTAAAACCTCTTTCACTTCTTTTTTGGCACAAATATTGATAATATTATTTCCTAATGCTCTACCAATTAAAAATTCCATAGACATATAATAAACAACCTTAGCATCTTCTTTTTCATATGCTTTTTGTGTTGCTATCCATCTGTCCATAATAAGGTCTTTTATAGAATATGAAAGTGCTTGATATACCTGCTCATTAGTTGCTTCAGCAATTTCCTTTCTAAATAAAACCTTAACATTATCAATGATGCTTTCTTTTAATTGTTTTTTATTAATTTTAATATTTTTCATTATTTACCTCTTTAAACTTTTTTAACTCCAACATTAATAGTTTCACTATTTAAAGTCCATTCCTTATTATAACCCATAATATCATTATATACAATCTTATCACATAATACTTCACTCATAAGATCTTTTTCATTTTTCTTAACGATATCTATGAGTCTTTTATTGTCCTTTAAATATAATTCTATATGATCTACAACTTCAAATCCGGCTTCCTTTCTCATAGTTTGAATTTTAGATATAAGCTCTCTTAAAAATCCTTCTTCTATTAAAGCTTCAGTAAGCCTTATATCCAACACAACACTAATCTTATTATCAGATTCACTAATATAATTATCACTTTTTACTGTTTCTATTAATAAATCATCCTTAGTTAAAATAACTTCCTGCCCATCAAATTCAAATTTTAATTGACCATTATTTTTCAGCTCTTCCATAGCTTTTTTACCATCAATATTTGTTAGGCTTTCTTTTATTTTCGTTAATAGTTTACCATACTTTGGTCCTACTGTCTTTAATTGCGGTTTAAAAGAATAAGAAACAAATTCTTCAACATCCTCTCTAAATTCAACATTCTTTACATTTAATTCTTCTTTTATTATTTGTACATATAAATCATCCAACAATTTATCTGATTTTATATACATATTAGCTATAGCTTGTCTATTTTTTATATTTGCAGTATTTCTGGCTGCTCTTCCCAAAACAACAACATCCAGGACTTCATCCATACTGCTTTCAAGCTCTTTATCAACAAGTCTTTCATCATAAATAGGATATGAACATAAATGTATGCTTTCCTTTGCACTTTTATCTACACTTCTGACTATATTCTGATAAATCTCTTCTGTCATAAATGGTATAAATGGGGCTGCAAGCTTTGATAAAGTAAGTAAAGTAGTATATAAGCTCATATAAGCATTTATTTTATCCTGTTCCATACCCTTTGCCCAATATCTTTCACGACAACGACGAACATACCAGTTTGATAAGTCGTCTGTAAAATCCTGAAGCTTTCTTGCAGCTTCCGTAATTCTATAATTTTCCAAGTCGCTATCAACTTCTTTTATTAAAGTATTTAATTTAGATAATAACCACTTATCCATAATGCTTAATTTATCATACTCTAATTTATATTTTGTAGGGTCAAATTTATCAATATTTGCATAAAGTATATAAAAGGCATAAGTATTCCATAAAGTACCCATAAACTTTCTTTGACCTTCTATAACAACCTTAGAATGGAAGCGATTAGGTAACCATGGTGCTGAGTTTATATAAAAATACCAACGTATTGCATCTGCACCATATTCTTTTAAGGCTTGCATAGGATCAACTGCATTTCCTTTTGATTTAGACATCTTTTGTCCATTTTCATCCTGTACATGTCCTAAAACAATTACATTTTTATATGGTGCCTTATTGAAAATCAATGTTGATATAGCAAGTAAAGAATAAAACCAACCTCTTGTTTGATCTACAGCCTCTGAAATAAAATCAGCCGGAAATTGTTTTTCAAATAAATCCTGATTTTCAAATGGATAATGATGTTGAGCAAATGGCATAGCTCCTGAATCAAACCAGCAATCAATAACTTCAGGTACCCTTTTCATTTTTTTAGAGCATTTTTCACATTTTATAGTAACCTCATCAATATATGGTCTATGTAACTCAATATTATCAGGACAATTGTCAGATTTTTCTTTTAATTCTTCAATACTGCCTATGCTTGTCATATGACCACATTCACATTCCCAAATATTTAAAGGAGTTCCCCAATATCTATTTCTTGATATTGCCCAGTCCTGCAAATTTTCCAGCCAATCTCCAAAACGACCCTTTCCTATGCTTTCAGGTATCCAATTAATTGTATTATTATTTCTAATCATATCATCTTTAACTTCACTCATCTTTATATACCAAGACTCTCTGGCATAATATATAAGTGGAGTATTACAACGCCAACAATGAGGATAACTATGTTCAAAATTAGGGGCATCAAATAGTTTCCCATCCTTTTCCAATGCTTCGAGAACTAATGGATCAGCTTTTTTTACAAATATACCCTCCCAATCCGTTTCCTTAGTCATTTGACCTTTTGAATCAACTAATTGAACAAATGGTAAATCATAATTTCTTCCTACTCTTGAATCGTCCTCACCAAATGCCGGTGCAATATGAACTATACCTGTACCGTCAGTTAATGTTACATAAGTATCACAGGTTACAAACCAAGCCTTTTTATCAGGATGTACAAAATTAAATAAAGGTTCATATTCTTTATATTCTAAAGTCTTACCTAAAAATTCATCTATTATTTCATAATCTTCTTTTAAAATAGTTTCACAAAGTGCCTTTGCCATAATATATATATAATTTTGATGCTTAACTTTTACATATAATTCATTAGGATTTACACAAAGTGCCACATTACTTGGTAAAGTCCAAGGTGTAGTTGTCCAAGCTAAAAAGTATGCCTCTTCACCTTTTATTTTAAAGCGAACAATAGCAGAACGTTCCTTCACATCCTTATATCCTTGTGCCACCTCATGACTTGATAAAGGTGTACCGCATCGTGGACAATAAGGTACTATCTTGAAGCCCTTATATAACAAATTTCTTTCCCATATTTTTTTCAAAGCCCACCATTCCGACTCAATAAAATTATTATGATATGTTACATAAGGATTTTCCATATCAGCCCAAAATCCAACTACATCTGAAAATTCTTCCCACATACCCTTATATTTCCAAACACTTTCCTTACACTTTGTTATAAAGGCATCAAGACCATAAGCTTCTATCTGTTCCTTACCATCTATTCCTAATAATTTTTCAACCTCAAGTTCCACAGGCAGACCATGAGTATCCCAACCGGCTTTTCTTGGAACCTTATATCCTTTCATAGTCCTATATCTGGGAATCATATCTTTAATAACACGTGTTAATACATGCCCTATATGTGGCTTACCATTTGCAGTTGGAGGGCCGTCATAAAACATATAAGTTGCGGCATCTTTTCTATCCTCAATACTTTTTTTGAAAATTTCATTATCTCTCCAAAATTTTTCAACTTCCTTTTCTCTTTCTACAAAATTTAAATCTGTAGATACTTTTTTATACATATTTTTCTTCCCTTTCTATACTCTTTCTTTCATATATATAAGGATAAAAGCTACTGATAAAAGAAAACACGAAATCCATATCATCCTTATTTCTAAAATTGGAGCTAAAACTCCTCCTAATAATGCACCTATCATAAATATAAATATTATAAAAATATATTTAATACCTTTTCTAAAATTGCTCATATCTCTAAATACTGCATATCTACTAAGACTTTCCATAGCTACTCTCATATTACCTATACACATCGTACTTGCATATATATCCCCCATAACTTTTCTAAAGCTTTGTACCTGCAAAGCACATACAAATGAACTGAGAGCATTTGCCAGAGGATTTAGTTTATCTGAAATAGGCAACAAGCCTACTATAAATAAAATAAATATTTCAATTAATAATATAATTTGGTGATAGTGTATTTTTTGTAAATTAGATAAATGTATTTTTATTTGCTCTACGATAAATATGCCAAGCATAAAAGCTATAATAGGAATAATATATTTTATTATAGACTTTATATCACCTCTTGCCAGGCTCACACTTAATAATACTATATTACCTGTTTGACCATTTGCAAATACCTTTGATCTTATAAAATATGAATAAGCATCCTGTAGTCCACCGGATATAGTAATTAATATCATAAAAAAAATAGTTTCTGCTGTCTGTACTCTTACTTCCATAGATATTCCTTAACTTAAAAAACGCCCTCCAAACAGGACGAGCGTATCGTTTACCACCTATTTACATACTTCATATGCCTTCCTTATAACGTAGGAAATACGTCTTAGCCTAATATTTTTCGGTAAGCAACTCGAAAGTGATATTCAGATTAATATCCTCATTCGGCTTCCACCATCCCGAACTCTCTATTGATTCATCTTAACCCTACTGTCTTTGTCCTAGTCTTTTTCTTATTCACGCTAGTAGTATACACTATTAAGTATAAAAAAACAAGTAATAGCTATTTGCTTTTTAGAAATTATATCATAGAATATATAAGATAATTTTATATATTAAAATTTTATTTTAAAGCAATTCTGCCATTTCTAAAAGCAAGCTCTCACTATCTTCAAAGCCTAAGCAAGGATCTGTAATAGACTTGCCATAACAATGCTCGGATATTTTCTGTGTTCCTTCAACCAAGTAGCTTTCAATCATAACACCCTTTAAATATTTATGAATCTCATCAGAATGATTTCTTGAATGAATAACCTCTTTTACTATCCTTGTCTGTTCCTTATATTTCTTATTTGAATTTGCATGATTTGCATCAACTATAATAGCAGGATTTGATACATTTCTTTCTTTATATAAGTCTATAACTCTATTTATATCTTCATAATGATAATTTGGAATATTCGTACCATATTGATCCACAGCACCACGTAAAATAGCATGGCTTAAAAGATTACCATCACTTATAACTTCCATTCCTCTATGTATAAATTGATGCTTTTGTCTGGCTGAATAAATAGCATTTAACATAACTGAAAAATCTCCTGATGTAGGATTTTTCATTCCTACAGGTACATCACAGGCACTTGCAGTAAGTCTATGCTCTTGATTTTCAACTGATCTGGCTCCTACAGCTATATAACTTAGCAAATCATCAAGATAAGTAAGATTGTCAACGTAAAGCATTTCATCAGCTGTAAAAAATCCACTTTCTTGTATAACTCTTAAATGCATCCTTCTTATAGCTATAATTCCATCGTGCATATTCGGCTTAGCTTCAGGATCAGGCTGATGAACAAGTCCCTTATATCCATCTCCATTAGTCCTTGGTTTACCTGTATAAACTCTAGGAACAATTAAAAGCTTATCCTTTACTTTTTCTTGCACTTTAGCTAATTTTAAGGAATATTCCAATACAGCTTCCTCATTATCTGCCGAGCAAGGACCTATAATAGTTAAAAATTTATTGCTTCTACCGGTAAATATATCAAAAATTTCTTTATCAAATATTTTTTTTCTTTCTTTTAAAACATTACTCAAAGGAAATCTATCTTTTATTTCCTCAGGAGTAGGTAAACCCTGTAAAAAATTCAAGCCCATAATTTTTGTCCAATCTATTCATTTATATTTTCATTAAAATTATTTTCTTCAAACTCAATATTATTATATTGATATTCATAATTTCCAAAAGCTAAAATTAAAATAGTTATACAAGGCAATAAAAAATATGCTATAGCATATAGATGCCCTTTTCCAAAAGCCTTTGCTAATTTATATGCCTGTAAATAATTTAATACCATCAAAATTATTAAAAATAGAGTTGCCCAAATAATTATAAGAATAATAAAATTATTAAATTGTTTATAATTTCCTGACACTCTAATTATACTATTGACTGTAATAGCCACAAGTCCAATAATATATATAATATATACAACTATAGATATTATAAATAAATTAACAGCCTTTGTTATTTTAGCAAAAATATATGATGAATATACAGGTATAAGAACCTTCCACCATTTTTCCGATGCCTTTGTAAAAATCTTAGCCTTACCTACAAATATTAAAGCACTAAGCAAAAAGCATATAGTATAAATTAAATCTAAAAAATGTTTCATTTCTTTTCTCCTTATTCTGTTACTTTTTTATATAATTCACAGGGTATATAAGCTTTAATCTCAACTCCCTGTGTAGTATATTCTTCACTAATCAGCTCTCCATATTTTCTTATATCCTGTAACTTAGATAAATCAAGATATGAATAAAGCTTTTCAAAGTATATTTTACGATTTCTAATAATTGTTGCAATTTTTTCTTTTAATTTTTCTATTCCAAAGCCGGTTTTTACAGATATTTTTATATTATCCACCGCATGAAAATCTCTAGGAAATTCTTTTTTCTCAAGCTCATCAATTTTATCAATCTTATTATAAATAGTTAATATATCCTTATTCAAAATATTTAATTTTTTTAATGTATCATAAACTACAAGCATATGATTTTCCATATCATTATTGGCACTATCAACAACATGTAAAATCAAGTCGGCATATTTTGCTTCTTCCAATGTTGCTCTGAATGCTTCTATAATATCTGTAGGTAATTTTCTTATAAATCCTACCGTATCGGTTATTAAGACTTCTTGCCCATTATCTAAAATAAATTTTCTGGTAGTCGGATCCAGTGTCGCAAATAACTTATCCTTCGCCAAAATATCTGAATTTGTCAACAAATTTAACAAGCTTGATTTACCTGCATTAGTATAACCTACTATAGCTATATTAAATTTATTTTTAGCTAATCTTGATTTTCTTGTATTTTCTCTATGCCTTTTAACCTGCTTTAATTCTTCCTTTAAGCTCGATATTCTCTCATGTATAAGTCTTCTATCCAATTCAAGCTTTTTTTCTCCAAGCCCCTTTGAGCCTATCCCACCACCAAGCCTTGATAAATATGTTCTTGAGCCTATCAATCTTGTTGCATTATATTTAAGCATAGCTAATTCAACTTGAATTTTCCCCTCACTGGTGCTTGCTCTTTTTGCAAATATATCAAGAATAATCATAGTCCTATCCAAAATATTAACATTTAAAATACTTTCAAGATTTCTTATTTGTACTTTTGTAAGCTCATCATCACAAACTATTCCTTGTGCATTTGTTTCTTCTATCAAGCATCTTAGCTCTTCCAATTTACCTTTACCAAAATAAGTACTATTATCAGCCCTATCTCTATTTTGTATTAATCTTGCCGCCTGTTCATAATTTAGAATATTTATCAATTCTTCCAACTCATTAAGAGAATTCACAATTTCACTTTCATTATTTAAGCAAATTGATATTAATACAAGCTTTTGCTTTTTTTTAGTTGTATCATATAATTGCAATATATTACTCCTCTTATTCCTTTAATCTTGATTTCAAAAATTTTATTTCATGTATAATAGTATCGTTTTCTCCATATTTATCTAAATATTCTTCAAATAACTTAATAGCCTCCTTAGGCTCTAATTTATATTCATAACAAATAGCCATATTAAATAAAATATCCTTGTATAAATTTTTATTATTGCTTTTTAAAGAAAGCTCTCTTGCCTCTTCTAAATATTCTAAAGCCTTATCATAATTTTCTTCAAGAAATTCAAATATAGCCATATTATTTGTATTATTAACTGTTTTTTCTTTTAAATATTCTTTTTCATTCAATTCTTTAATACTTGCCAAATCAAAATTCTTTATTGAATTATTCTTATATTTAATCAGCATCATAGAACTCAAAAATTCATCTACAGCCACTTTATAAAATTTAGAATATGTATTATTTTTAGACAAATCAAGCAAAAGCTTATACGCCTTGTCCATATCCTTTGCCTGCCTTGATAATAAAATAAGTCTCAAAGCCTTAACCCTATCATCAGCTTGCTCATCCATATTTTTCAAACTTTCTAAAGCCTTATCATACTGATTAATTTTAAGCTCACATAAAGATTTATTTAATAAAATTTTTTCTTTCAAATCAATATTTTTTGTATTTAATAATAAAGCCTCTTCAAATTTTTGTATAGCTATTTCATATTCCTGATTATCCATGTCTTTTATAGCCATATTAATCAATTTATTTTGTTTAAAGCTGTAACGTCCACAGCCTGTAAAAAATGCTGTTATAACTAACAATAAAAATATATATTTTATTTTTTTAAATTTAATTTTTACCTGTACTTCCAAAGCCACCCCTATTTATTTCTGATAATTTATCACTTTCTATAAAATCAAATTCTTCTTGATGCTTCATTATTCTGAATTGACAAATTCTATCATTAAGCATTATTTTTGTATCCCTTATAGCATATACAGGCATTTTCCATTCATCATTATCTCCACAATAGGTTTCATCTATAACTCCCATAGAATTTGTCTGTATAATCCCAAAATTTTTAAATGTAGAGCTTCTTGGTACCACATGTGCCTCATATCCCTCAGGTAATTGCATAGCAACTCCTAATGGAATCAAAGCAAACTCACCTTTTTTTAATTCAATATCCTGTGCCGCTCTTAAATCTATCCAATCACTTTTTCCCTCAATAAAACGCAACTTTTCTATATTTTTAGAAAAATATTTTATTTTGATTTTTAAATTACTCACTTTTTTCCTCCTTGAATTTAATATTTATCTCCTCTTCAACTTCCTTTTCTATTTTTTCTTTCAAAGCTTCATCTACACCAGGCAAAGAATTTTTACTGTCAAGAGCAAAATGTCTTAAAAACTCTTCAGTAGTAGCAAATAAAGCCGGACGTCCCGGAGCATCCAATCTTGCAAGCTCATAAATTAAACCATATTCAATTAATTTATTAATTGAATAATCACTTGATACAGCTCTTATTTTTTCAATTTCAAGTTTTGTAATAGGTTGCTTATATGCTACTATTGCTAAGGTTTCTAAAATTGCATCTGTTAATATAGGCTTTTTAGGTATCTTTATAAGTCTTACTAAAATATCAAAAAACTTTTCTTTAGTACATAATTGATAACTATTTTCCAATCTAATAAGCTTTAAGGCACTATCTTTTTCATATCTTTGTTCCAAATTCTGCAAAGCCTGCAAAGCCTTTTTTTCATTTATATCTAAAGCTAAGCATATTTGCCTTAATTCAAGAGATTTACCTACAGTAAAAAGCATAGCCTCTATAGCCAATTCATATTCTTTGATAGGTGATAATTCAGCCTTATCCAAATCCATTATAAATCCTCCAAATGTTTAATATCAAAATCTTCACATTTTCCATCTAATACTTCCAGCTCTATATTAGAAAAAGTTTTTTCCTGCTTTAAAGCTATTTTACCGGCTTTTATAAGCTCTAATATTGCCAAAAATGTTACCACAATTTCAGGCTTTGATTGCCTTTCTTCCAAAAGATTATTAAAATAAAATTTTTTATTAATATTTATATAATGTAATATTGAATTTAATTTTTTTTCCAAACTAATTTTTTCTCTTTTTATAGTTTTAAAATTTGCCCTTTGTTTATCTATTCTCTCTTCTTCTTTTTTTAATAAATCAATATAAATTTTATTCAATAAATTCAAGTCTATATTTTTAAATAAAGCTTCTATATTTATAGGTTCTTTATATTTTAAAATTTCCTTCGGAATATTTCCGGCTCTATATAAATATTTTTCGGATTTTATTTCTAATTTTTTTAATTCAGATGCTAATTCCTTAAATTTCTTATATTCTAAAAGTCTTTCAGTCAATTCCTGCCTTGGATCCAAAGCTTCTTCGCTTTCTTCATCTATTTCTTTAGGTAATAATAATTTTGCTTTTATCTCTAATAAAGTAGCCGCCATTACTAAAAACTCAGAACATAAATCTAAATTATTTTTATTTATATTCTCCATATAAATTAAATATTGATTTGCTATATCAGAAATAGGTATATCATAAATATCAATCTTTTGTTTTTCTATCAAATGTAATAATAAATCTAATGGACCCTCAAATTTTTCCAATTTATATGATATTGACATCTTGACAATTACTCTCCATATCTATATATATAAGCTCAGGTCTGTTATTAATTCTAATATTTATACTATGTGTGCCTAAGCCTGCACTGACTATCATCTTGGAATCACCCTTACTCTTTAAAGATGAAACATTTCTATTAAAAAATTGTAACTGTGGTGTCATAAGTCCTATTTCATCTGTAAGTCTTATTGTCCCACCATGAAAATGCCCACAAAGAGTTAAATCACTACCCCAAGTGCTATATGCCTCAAAAAAATTAGGTGAGTGTGCTAAAAGTATATTATAATCTTTTTTATCAATATTTCCCAGGCTTAATTCTATATATCTCTTATTCATTTTAGGAATATAAAATTTTTTATAAAAAATATCATCAATATCCAAGCCATAAATATTAATATTATCAACCACCTTTTCCTTTTTATTTGATAAATATATAACACCCATTTGAGTAAGCTTATCAACAAATTTATAATATATACCTTTATATTTTTTCTTTTTCATTCTCAATTCATGATTACCATTGCCATAATAAACAGGATATTTATCAACAAGCTTCCTACAAATAAATAAGGTTTTACTGATATCAACTTTTTTCTTTGTACAAGTAAAATCTCCTCCTATAAAAATAGCATCCGGCTTCAATTCGTCTATTTTTTCTAATAATATTTTATTTTTATATCCAAATTCCTTATCATGTAAATCACTTAAAAATATAAATCTTTTATTATTTTTTATTTTTTTTGAACTAATTTTATATCCTACTATTTTCAGATTATTCTTTTCATATTCGGATAAAAAAAATCCTGATATTAGTAAAATTAATATATTTATTAAAATTTTAATTTTTTTCATTAATTAATCCATACTCCAAACTCATTTAATTTATATCCATCAGGAGATATAGTATTTGTCAACATCTTTCCATTTTCATCAACATAATACCATAGGCCTTTATATAATATCCATGAAGATTTTTTCATTTCTCCGCTTTCCTTCATATAATACCATATTCCTATCTTATCCTTTCTCCAGCCTGTTGCCATATATGTATTATTATCAAACCAATAGTTATATCCATTTACACTTAATATTTCATTTATTGCAAGAGTATTATCCGATTTTAAATATCTCCAGCCTCTTTCATCCTTATTCCATCCAAAATTAAGTCCTGATATTTGTAACATCTGACCGGGTCCTATAAGCTGAACATTCTTTTTTGAATTATTTTTATCAAAATCCTGCTTCTCCTTCAATGAAAAAGCATAGTCCAAAATTTTTTTTGTATCCTGATAATGTGTCTTTGGACTTTTTAAAACAACCGCTATCAATCTTAAATCTCCTCTTTGAACTACAGTAACAAGTGTATTCTGTGCAGCCTTTGTATATCCGGTCTTACCACCTATAATACCATCATAATAATTAGGATCATTTTTATGTAACATTTTATGACCCATACTTATTATCCTTTCTTCATTTGCTCCCAATCGTGGAAACTCATATGTAGTATGTCTTTCAATTTCTCTAAATTCAGGATTATCAAATGCCACCTTTGTTATTAGAGCCATATCATAAGCAGTAGTATAATGATTCAAATCATTTAATCCGCTAGGATTTACAAAATTAGTATCATAAGCTCCTATTTGTCTTGCTCTAATATTCATAATTTTTGCAAAATTTTCAATACTTGATGAAGTATATTCGGCTAATGCATTAGCAATTTCATTTGCCGATTTTAATAAAAGTCCATATAAGGCAGCTCTTACACTTATACTATCTCCGGCCTTTGCCCCTAAAGTTACAGCTCCTTTTTCCAAGCCTGTAACAGCATTTTGTGAAAATGTCAATTTTGAATCTAAATTTGTATTTTCTATAACTAATAAAGCCGTCATAATCTTTGTTATAGAAGCCGGATAACATCTTAAATGTATATTCTTTTCATATAAAATTTCCTTTGTATCTGCATTCATAACTATAGCCGCCTGAGATTGTATTTCAGGTCTTTCCAACAAAGCATTTGCACTGATTATATTTAAATTATTAATAAATATTATACTAATTAATGTAGCTATAAAAGTTTTTTTAAATATCCCAATCAATTTTATACCTCTAATCTATTTATATCTAAATATCATTTTATAGTTATATAATATCATAAAGAAGAAAGCAAGTTATTACACTGTCCTTACAATTTTTATGATTTTTTGAATATTGAATAAATATTTTTTGCTAAGCTATTGACAATATAATTTTTATAAATTAAACTTAGAAAGTATGTTTACATTGAACTGTCCGTGTCCAGGCTTCGATGCTAACTAAATTTAAACTATTTCAATGGAGGTATAAAAAAGTTGGCTAATATTAAATCTGCTAAAAAAAGAGTAAAAATTGCTATAACAAGAACTGAAAGAAATAAATCTATAAGATCAAAGGTAAAAACAGCTATTAAAAAGGTTGATTCAGCTGTTGTAGCTGCCGATAAGGAGCTTGCTATTGCTTCATTAAAGCTTGCTATTGTAGAAATTAGTAAGGCTGCATCTAAAGGAGTTTATCACAAAAATAATGCGGCACGTAAAATTTCAAGATTATCAAAGTCTGTAAATAATATATAAAAATCAAGCAAGATTTTCCGTCAAAATCTTGCTTTTTTATTTATTATTCATTTCTAAGTGCCGCAAGAGGACTTAGCTTCATCGCTCTAATAGCAGGAAATAAACCTGCAAGCATTCCTATTATTGTAGAAAATATTATAGAAAATAAAGCTAAATAATATGGTATCTGAGATAAATTACCGCTAAATTCAGAAAAATTCAAAGCGGCTGTACCAAATTTATTTATTATTATTGATATTATATAACTAAGTAAAAGTCCTGTTAAACCTCCAAAAAATCCTATCATACCAGATTCTATTAAAAACATATCTCTTATTTTATTCATATCACAGCCTAATACCTTCATAATACCAATTTCCTTCGTTCTTTCATAAATTGACATCATCATTGTATTTGCTATCCCTATAGCTGCTACGAATAAAGATATCGCACCTATTCCACCTAAAAATGCCTGAATCATATTTGATTGTTTTTTTGACTGCTCAAGCCATTCTATATTTGATTCTGCCTGAAATCCCATATCTTTTATTTGTTTTTGAACAGTAGTTACATTTTTCATATCATCAACATACACTATAGCTCTTCTATATATATAATATTTGTATGGCTTCCCTTTTTTAGTGGTAGGTTGCCCCGGTATAGGCTTATTTTTAAAAATCTTATTAAGCTCAAGCTTTAATGCTTCTATATCTGCATAAATACCATATGAGTATTGATTAAAATCATCCAATCCTCCGGCAATTACTCCTGAAGTCTTTATAAGATATTTTTTAGGTATCCTTACCGGTTCTTTATTTGAAGCATCCATACTTGAAACATCTTCATTTGAAGAGCCGGTATTTTTAGAAGCATAATAGGCATCCACATCAAAAATTGTAAATATAGGTCTATTTATCAAATCCACATCAGGTAATTTCATAGTATCATAGTAGCCTTTATTATTCTTTGAATTTATAAATTCAGTTATTACATTATTACCAAAAATATATTTTAATTCCTTTGAATTTTCATCTATTAATTTACCCTCTCCTATTTTCATGCTTTCCATGTAATATTTATTGACTCCCGTTATGGAAGTATTTGCAATCCAATTACCTTGTATCAAAATGACATTAATATCTAATAAGGGAGATACTCCTCTTACATGATCTAAGGCTGAAAATTTTTTTATGGTTTCATCTTTAATAACCTTAGAATTTTTTTGTATGGAAAGACTGTCCATTGATTTATAATCACTGCTGACATCAATAGCTGTCAAAGAGCCTGCCTCCTTTAATGCCTTTGTTTGTAAGTCATCAAGCCCTATTCCAAGCGATATCATGGTAACAACAGATGTAGTACCTATGATAACACCTAATATAGTAAGTAAAGTCCTTAGTTTTCTTCTATTTAAATTTCCTATGCTAATTTTCAATAAATCAATCAGCTTCATAATTACACCATTTTTTTCTTGAATTTTATTCTTTTTAAAATTACTATTAATATAGCTATAATAATGGAAAATACAAGAATAATTTTTATAATATTAATAATTTTATTTATTCTTGGCTTTTGTATTTTATTATTATTTTCATCCTGACCGTCTTTTATAGCTTCATCTTCGATTTTTTCTTCATTCACAGGAATTATTAATGTTTTTTCATATGTGCTTACATCACCTGAATCATTTTCATATGTTACAATAAGCTTAGCTTCTTTTCCTTCACTTTCCTTTATTCCTGTAAGCATAATATCAACATTTCCGGTTTCTCCGGGTTTTATATTTCCTACATAAGTTTCATTATTTTTAAGATAATCAGCTTCAAATTTAACACTTACATTATAAAGCTGTACCTTTCCGGTATTATTTATAGGAAAAGTAATATTTATATCTTCCCCCACACTTATATCACTTGGAGCTAACTCAAAATTCCCTACCTTCAGCTTTGCTACTTGATATATAGGAATATCTATGCTAACCGATTCCTCAGCATTTTTAAATTCAGGTGAATCAAATTTTTCATTTATCTTCAAATTATATGATCTTTGTTCGATAGCAGGCTTTGAAACCATTTTAAGCCTTAATTGTGTACTTGCCAAAGAATTTAATATATTTACAACTCTTGAACTTGCTCCATTTTCTATGGAAAAGACAGGACTATCTGAAACCTTTTCAGGTTCAAATGAAAATAATATATTATTGGCAGCTATATTGCTTGAAGCATTTTTCATATTTAATATAAGCTCAAATTCTTCACCTGCCAATACCTTTTGTGGTATAGTATAAAAGCTGTCTACTATAAGCCTTGCTTTTTTTCTATTATTTACATTAAAATCTCCACTCTCCTTTTCCTCCTTTTCTTTATTTATGATATATACATAAAATTCCATTTCATCAGTCTTTATTTCACTATTGCTACTTTCCTTATATCTTATTTTTAATTTTATAGGATAATATCCTGTGTATACATCTTTTCTTATAGCAAAACTATATTCCAAAGCTTTAGTTTCATCTTTTTCTATTTTATCAAAATTTCTATCATAATTTATTTCATTTATTTCAAAAGGAAATACATTAGGATCCTTATCTAAAACCATATTTGCAACAACATCCAAGGCTGTTGCTTTGCCAATATTTTTTAAATTGATAGTAAAATTCATAATATCAGGATATTTTCCACTTGGACTGTCTTGCCCACTTCCTAAGACAAAATTTACAGGTGGATTATCTTTCTTATTTTCTTTATCTACCTGTGCTTTTTTTATCCATACATTAATATATTCCTGTTCACTTTTACTACCACCTTCTTTACTGTCGGAAACATAAACCAAGACACTGTAATATGCCTCATCTATATCTTTTCTTACTTTAGCACTTAAAGTAACTGTTCTTGTTTGACCCATTTTTATTTTTCCTATAGCTTTTCTTTTAAATGTATCCTTACTCGTTTCAAATGGATAAGTGTTGGTATCAGCCTTTTGTTGCTCAGGTGTGGAATTTATATCCTCATCATATGCCAGACCTATAAAAGCATTTTCATAATCCTTATCTGCTGTAAATGTAAATACTATATTCATTTCTTTACCTGTAGTACCACTGGATATAATATTTTGTTTAAATACCGTATTATCCGAAGTATTTACCAAAGCTGCATTTGCATTAATATGAAATAAAAGTATTATAAATATAAAGCTAAAATATGTAATAAATATCTTTTTTATAATTTTCATAAAATCCCTTTCTATATAAATTAAATAAATGCCTCATCACCTTTAGTGATTTTTCCATCTACAATCCTTATTTGCCTATCGGCAAAGCTTGCTATCTGTCTATCATGCGTAACCATGATAAGAGTCTGATTGGTATCCTTTACTATTTGTTGCATAAGCTTTAATATTTCTTTTGTTGTCTTTGTATCCAGATTACCGGTAGGCTCGTCGGCAAAAATAATCTTAGCTTGCATAGCAAGAGCTCTAGCTATACCTACTCTTTGTTGCTGTCCTCCACTCATTGCATTTCCCTTATGATATATATGCTTTTCCAAGCCTACCAATTCTAAATATTTTTTTGCAATGCTTTCTCTTTCCTTCATTCCGACTCCTCTAAAAACCAAAGGTAGAGCAACATTTTCCAAAGCATTCATAGAGGGAAGAAGATTATATGCTTGAAAAATAAAGCCTATATTATTTCTTCTAAAGGCAACTAATTGATTTTCAGTCATATTTTCTATATGAGTATTATCTATTATTATCTCTCCCTTTGTCGGTTTTTCAAGACCTGCAAGCATATTTAAAAGAGTAGACTTTCCCGAGCCTGAAGGACCGATAATTGCAATAAATTCACCTTTATAAATTTCAAAGCTTAATCCATCCAAGGCATGTACCAAATTAGTACCCGCCTTATAAAATTTATATAAATCTATAACCTTAATTATAAGTTCATTTTCTAACATAATATATAAACCGAATATACTTTCTCCTTTTATTTTTAATTTCATATTAACATACTTAAATTTTTTTTACATCTTAAATTTGATTAACAGCTTTATTAGGACTTTATTTAATTTTAATAATAGAAAAGCTGATTTTAAAAAAAGCTCGCATTGCGAGCTTTAATAAGTAAAACTATAAGCCGGGTTATGTATTATACAATCATCTATCTAGGCCTATTGTTACCAATAAGCTCAAGCAACCTACCTAAACTAAGACGGGCAGCCTATAAGTTTAATTTGGTCTTGCTTCAGGTGGGGTTTACATATACCCCTGTAGTTACCTACAAGGTGGTGGTCTCTTACACCACCCTTCCAACCTTACCATATGGCGGTATATTTCTGTTGCACTATCCTTGGAGTCGCCTCCACCAGACGTTATCTGGCACCTTGCCCTATGAAGCCCGGACTTTCCTCAATAAAATTGCGATTGTATGTCTTACTTATAGTGAAATATTAACATAATTTATATATTAAAACAAGTTCCACCTATAAATTCCTTGATAATTGAATTATTAGGTATAATATCACTTGGTATAGTTAAAAAATAATCTAAAAATCTTATCAATCTCTTCGCTAATTCATATTCTTCACTATCTCTTTTTACACTAAATAATAATGGCTCTACATAGGTTTTTAAAACCGGCAATTCGTAACACAAAGCTGAATTAAAAACTATATCCACACTGTCTTGATATGGGAAAATATATTTTTCTTCTCCCCTCCTTACATTATCCCACATTTTAATTGTTGCACTTGCACTTGCACCTCTTGTTCTTGCATCTCTTACCATTCTTCTAATCAATCTTAAATCTGTAGTAGCTATTCTATTATGACTATCTATACGAAGACTGCTAAGAGCACTTATATATATTTTAAATTTAAGATTTCTGTCAAGCTTAAAGCTCATCTCATCATTCAGGCAATGAATACCTTCTATAACTAATATATCATTTTCTTCCAATTTCAAGAAATTACCATCATATTGTCTTTTCCCTGTAGTAAAATCGAATCTTGGAAGCTCTACTGCCTCTCCATTTACAAGCCTTAACATATCATCATTAAATTTTTCTATATCAAGAGCCTTTATAGTTTCAAAATCATATGAGCCGTCTGCTAATTTAGGTGTATCCTTCCTATCCTTGAAATAATTATCCACTTCTATTGCATAAGCATTTCTCCCATTGGCCTTCAAATGTATTGATAATTTTTTGGCAAATGTCGTTTTTCCGGATGAAGACGGTCCTGCTATCATTATAAATCTTATATTTTTATTTTTTAAAATTTCATTTGCAAGCTCCGTTATTTTCTTTTCTATATACGCTTCCTGAATAAATATAAGCTCATTTGTTTTTTGCTTTATCAAAAACTCGTTTATACCTGCAGCATCTCCTATACCTAATGAATTTAAATAAGCATCATCTTCTGATAATTTTTCAAATATTTTATCATTAGCTATAAATTTAGGAAAACCTTGAGTAGATATATCAGAAATTACCAAAACAAAACCATTTTTGTATTTTTCTATGATAAATTCTCCTATATCAGCTGTTGTTTTTGCTAAGGAGCCATAAAAATAATCAGGATAGTCTTCAAAATCATGTATATAAAGATATTCTTCTTTTTTATAATATAATAAATTTGTTCGGTCCTTATATCCAATTTCATTAAATAGCTTTATAGCTTCTTCTTTTTTTATTAATCTTCTATTAATAGGCAAATCTTCATATATTGCTTTTTTTAAATAATTGCTGATGTCAATTATCATTTTATCGCTTATATCATATTCAGTTTCAAAATATACTCCGTTTCCTGTAGAAAATTTTATTTTTGTTTTACTAAAATAATCCTTTCCATACAAGTCCAAAATAGCCTTAAAAATTACTATTGTAGCACTTCTTTCCCTCTTCCTTTTATCCATATTTCTTTTAAACAAATTTCCTTTCATCTTTAAAATATTTAATAATATCAAACTTGTCTATTTTCAATAATTTATTACATAAATCATCTATAAAAATTTTTTCAATACCATAATGTCCTGCATCTATTATACTTACTCCTGCTTCCATGGCATCCAGTCCCTCATGATGTGTTATATCTCCGCTTATCAACACCTGAGTTCCTTTTTTTAATGCTTTTTCATACATACCTTTCCCTGAGCCGGGAGAAATAGCAATTTTTTTAACTTCTTGCTCCAAATCTCCATAAAAAACTACTTTATCAAGTTCAAGCTTATTTTTTATTATATTTATAAGCTCAATTAATTTTATATCCTTTTCTAAGCTAAGAGCTTTACCGATACCTACACTTTTTTCTTTATAAACATCTATTTCTTCTAAAATATCTATATTTTTATAATCCAGTCCCAAAATTCTTACACACTCATCCGACATACAATTAAAAGCAATATCATAATTTGTATGCATAGCTATATATGAAATATCATTTTCTAATAATGTAATAATTTTTTTACCTATATTAGTATCATCATTAATTTTTTTTATAGCCTTAAATATTAATGGATGATGTGTAATTATACAATCAACTTTATTTTCTATAGCCTGCTTTAATAAGTCAAATGTTAAATCCAAGCCAATCATAATCTTTTTTACATCTTTATTATTTTTACCTGCAAGTAATCCTACATTATCCCAATCAAGTGCCAAATCGCAGGGAATAAAATCATTAAGACTTGCAAGAATTTTTTTGCATCTCATCTAAAACCTCCTCTATCAGGCTAAGCTCAGCATTGATAATCTCCATTCTTTTTAAAGCAATACCTGTATCATTTTTCATTAAAGTTTTTAATATTCTATATTTTTGTTTTTTTTCTTTTATCAAATATTCTTTTAATATAATATCATTTCTATCTATTAAATATTTACCATATAAATCATATTTTTTTTCACTTCTGATTTCATCAGATTTTAAAAAGCTCGCCTTAATTATCAGATAATATTTATTTTCATCAAATACCATCTTTTCTTTAATTATTAAATATTTATTTTCTCTTAAAAATCTTCTTATTTTATCCCATTGTGAGTGCGGACTTAATATATATTCTTTAATAGTATATTTAAATTTTTCTCCTCTTTTCAAAATATCTATCATTAAATCTGCACCCATTCCTGCTATTAATGCTGTATCCGCCTCATTTTCTTTAAGACCCTCAAACCCGTCCGATAATCTAATTTCTATTTTATCCTCAAGCTTATTTAAAATAATATTATTTTTTGCTTTTTCTAAAGGTCCTTTATTAATGTCCATAGCAATAGCTTTATTTATTTTATTTTCCAGCATTAATTGAATAGGTATAAAGGCATGATCCGTACCTATGTCAACTAAATTACTTTTTATATCAACAAAATCTTTTATAGCATTCAATCGCTTTGATAATTTCAAAATAATCCTCCAAATCAATTCAAATTAATTTTCAAGCTTTTTAATTCTTCTAATTCTTTTACTATTTCTAAAATTTCTTTTATATCATTACTTGTCTTTTTCTTTCTTTCCAAGCTTTCTTTTTTAATTTTTATCACACTTTCACTAATTTCTACATATTTATTTTCTTTATTTATATTAATATTAAAAATTTCAGCAAGTAAATTTGTACTTTCTTCATCATAAGCATAGGAACTCAAAATTTTATTAGTATTTATTTTTTCTTCTCTATATATCAACTCTAAAATATCTCTATACAATCCCTCTGTAAAATCTTCAGGCTTTATGTATCTTTTTATTTTAGGTATCAATTCTATATCCTCCAGCATATAATTTATAATTAAAGCCTGACTAAAAAATATCGGAGATTTCTTTACTTTTTTATTATTTATACTCTTATTTTCTTCTATTTCTTTTTCTATTTTTACACCTCTGGCTACACTAGCCACTAAATTTCTTAATTCTATAATACCTATCATAAATTCTTGAGCTATAAATAAAATATAATTTTCTCTTTCAATATTTGAATTGAATTTAGCAATATTCTTGGCTAATTCTACTTGAAATAGGGTTACTTCTTCAGGATCCTGCATATTATAATTTTTTTGTAAAATTTTCATTTCCCAAATAAATGAATTTTGTGCATTTTCTATTCTTTTTTCAAACTCATCCTTACCTTTATTTTTTATAAATTCATCAGGATCCTTATATGGCTTTAAATCTAAAATTTTTACACTTATACCTATATCTCTAAGTATTTTTATAGTCTTTTTTGTAGCATTTATTCCGGCAAAATCGCTGTCAAAGCTTAAAACCACTTTTTTCACCTGCTTATTTATAAGCAAAGCATGCTCTGAAGTGAAAGCTGTTCCAAGTGCAGCTACAGCATTTTTAAATCCTGCCTGATGTAAGGCAATAACATCCATGTATCCTTCGCACAATATATAATAATCTTTTCTTGATAGTCTTGCAAAATTAAGTGCATATAAATTCTTACTTTTTTCAAATAATATAGTTTCACTTGAATTTAGATATTTAGGCAAAGATGCTCCTAAAACTCTTGCTCCAAATGCTATTACTCTATTTTTATTATCCAAAATAGGAAACATTACCCTATTAAAAAATCTATCTCCGGCTCCTTTTTCTTCTATAAATACTAAAGAGCTTTCTTTTAAAATATTATCATCATATCCCTCTGCTTTTAAAAATTTATATAAATCATCACGATTAGGCAAGGAATATCCCAAGCCAAAATTTCTGATTGTTTTAGGGCTTAACCCTCTATCAATAAAATATTGTTTGCCTATTTTACCTTCCTCAGAGTTTAATATATGATAATAATATATTGCAGCCAATTTGTTTATTTCATATAATCTTGCTTTTTTTTCATAGTCTTTATTTTTTTTATAATAATCATTTTTAGGTAAATCAAGACCTGCCTTAATAGCTAAGCTTTGTACGGCATCTACAAAATCAATATTTTCATATTCCTGAACAAATTTAATTACATTACCACCCTTATGACAACCAAAGCAATAAAAAATTTGTTTGCTTGGGGAAATAGAAAAAGATGGGGTTTTTTCATTATGAAAAGGACAAAGTCCTAAATAATTACTTCCTTTTTTTTCTATCCTTATATAATTTGAAATAGTTTCAACAATATCATTTCTACTTATAACTTCCTCTAAAAAATCATCTGAAAAAAACATAATTTTACACTTTCCATTGCTTCGGTATGAATATATTGCTAAATTTTTCTATTGCATAAAAATCCGTCATACCGGAAATATAATCACAGACTACCCTCTCCTTAGCTTCATTTAAATCATATATATAATATTGATATTCTTTTGGTAATTTATCTATATTTTCTATATAATATAAATATAAGCTTCTTAAAATACCCTTTGCCTTTGGCTCTTCAGCCTTTGCACGTTCATTCAAATAAACATTTTTAAACATCCACTCTCTAAGTCCCATCATAGCTTCATATATATCACTTGACATTTCTATTTTATTTTTATTAATAGAATTATTAATAACATCATGTATCAAATTATCAAGTCTTTTTCTAACACTATCACCAAGAATACTTGTGTATTTTTTTGGCAAATCCTTTTCTACAAACATTTTTGCTCTTATAGAATCATCTATATCATGATTTATATAAGCAATTTTATCTGATAATCTAACTATACAAGCCTCTAAGGTTTTAGGATGTCCATTTGTTCCATGATTTAATATTCCATCTCTTACTTCAAGAGTAAGATTTAAACCCTTACCATTTTTTTCAAGAAACTCAACCACTCTAATGCTTTGCTCATAATGCTTAAAGCCAAGAGGGCAAATCTTATTTAAGCTGTCTTCTCCGGCATGTCCAAAGGCACTATGTCCTAAATCATGTCCCAAGGCTATAGCTTCAGTTAAATCTTCATTTAATCTTAATGCTCTTGCAATCGTTCTTGATATTTGAGAAACCTCCAAAGTATGAGTTAATCTTGTACGATAATGATCACCTTCAGGTGCAAGAAAAACCTGAGTTTTATGTTTTAGTCTTCTAAATGCCTTTGAATGTAAAATCCTATCTCTATCTCTTTGATATTCAGTCCTAATATCACATAATTCTTCTATTTTGTCCCTTCCCATGGTTTTTGCACTAAATGAAGCATATTCTGATAATATTATACTTTCAACTTTTTCTCTTTCTTGTCTAATATTCATCATCTATATTCTCCCTTTTATTTATCTGAATTTTTTTTATTATACCATAAGGCTATATAAAAATCATTTATATCACTTACTTATATATAAATATATATTTTCAAGCTAATCTTTAATAAAATTTTATATTCCTACATATTAAGCATTTATCAAGAAATAATTTTCACTTCATAAGTTTATAATTATAAACAAAGAAAAAAGATAGACTTGCTCAAGGTCTATCTTTCTTCAAAGTAAGAGGAAATTTCAATATGTGTAACACTATGTGTGTTATCGAGAGATAATCTCTCCCATATATTTAAACACTCTTTAGTATACTCTGCGTTGAATAACAAAAAAGTGGTTAAACCAAATTATAAATCTGCCAACTCTTTTCCGGCATTTTCCAAAGCTTCTCTGGCAACATCATCAGGCTCATTATTAGCAATAATACCTTCACCACCTATAACAGTAGCACCGGCATTTACCATTCTATCAACCCAAAGTCGCATCCACTCTCCATCGCCCCAATCATATGAGCCGAACAAAACTAAACTTTTCCCTGAAATTTTGCCTTCAAGCTCTGCAACTAAAGGTTCAAATACTGAATCCTCTAATTCCTCAGCACCCATAGCAGGACAACCAAGAGCAAAAGCCTTCTGCTCCAATAATTCGTCAACATTTGCATTCTCAGCTTCTACCAATATAGCAGCTTTTCCTGCACCTTCAATACCATCAGCCAGCATCTTAGCCATAGCCTCTGTATTACCTGTTTGACTCCAGTAAACAACATAAACCTTATCCATCTTTAAATTCTCCTTTAACCTAATATATTATATTTAACAAGCTATTTCTGAAAAAGTTCTCCCTAAGAGCCACTCACTTATAGCCTGATCCTTAGCCCTATCTATTTGTTTAAATTTTTCTAGTGCCATATCTAAATTATCATATACTTTCCAATAACCGCTGTGCAAATATGACTTACCATTATACTTTTTGAATCCTTCTATATCGCATAATGGATATCCTAAAAATATACCAACCTCATGTGGAAATCCAAGTTTTAAATCTCTAGAGGCTTTTATTCTCTTCTTTAATTTTGAAAAATAAGCTTTCAAACAAAAAGCATCATATCCACAGGAAGAAAGAAAACTAACACTATCTGACTTATTCAAATATTCTTCCAGACTACTTTTCCTATATATTAACAATAAATACTTTGAATCTAATTGATAAAGTAATGCTATCTTTAAGTTTGTTTTTTCTAATGCTTTTATTAAAAATTTAAGCTCATCAAGGCTTACAAAAATCATATTACTTATCTTACAACCCTTTAGAACTGCCGCAATTAGGATAAGTAGCCTAAATATATTCTTACTATTCTTTAATTTTAATTCTTTAAGAACTAAATCCTTCGGCATACTACCTCCCATTTTTTAACCATCGGTTAGCACTCCCTAACTATATCATGTAAGTAAAAATATGTCAACTATTTATTTTTAAATTTTATAAATATTTTTGGCATTAAATATCATTATAAAAGCATAGCCTTTAATATTAGCGATTTGTTCTTATAAAACAAAAGAATGCAAATACAATCTTTGAAAGTTATATTTGCATTCTCTAAAAAGCTTTATTATTTTAATTTTTACTACTTTTATTTATATAAGACTGATAATATTATACCGGATAGGCATTTGAAACGGTATCAGCTTTTGTTATATCAATTTTGGTTTCCTGTGCATTTCTATATTCAAAAAATTCCTTTGCAACTTTTGGAAATAAAGCATAGCTCAAAACATCTTCATCCTGTTTTTTCCATAATGCACATTCTTTTTCAAAATGCTCAAGCTGTGGTTTTATTAAATCTGCCGGTCTTATACTTATAGGCTTTTCATCACCTATAATTTTCTTTTGAATATCAGGATTAAAAGGCTTAACACATTGCCCAAATTCTCCAAGCATAATCTTTTTTGATTCTTTAGGAACAATTTTATATCTTTCACCTGATAAAACATTCATAACAGCCTGTGTTCCTACTATTTGTGATGATGGAGTAACCAAAGGCGGTTCTCCAAAGTCTTTTCTAACTCTTGGTATTTCTTCAAGTACCTCCTGATATTTATCCTCTTTTCCTGCCTCCTTTAATTGATTTATAAGATTAGAAAGCATTCCACCGGGAACCTGATAACGTAATGTATTTATATTAACTGACAATACCTTGGTATTCAACAGACCATTTTTTAAATATTTTTCTCTTATAGGAGCAAAATATGCCGCAATTTCAGATAATAAATCCAAATCCAAGCCTGTATCATACTTACTGCCCTTTAACGTTTGTACCATAACCTCTGTAGCAGGCTGACTTGTACCAAGAGCAAAAGGAGATATTGCAGTATCAATAATATCAGCACCTGCTTCAATTGCCTGCATATAACTCATAGCAGCCACACCTGCTGTGAAATGTGAATGAATATCTAAAGGCAAAGAAATTGTTTCTTTTAAAGCTGTTACAAGCTCTTTAGCCTTATATGGGGTTAAAAGTCCTGCCATATCTTTTATACAAAGTGCCTTTGCTCCCATATCTTCTATTCTCTTTGCAATATCCTTCCAATAATCCAATGTATAAGCATCACCTAAGGTATAGCATAAAGCAACCTGTGATTCTGCACCCTCTTTATTACAAGCATCAATAGCAGTTTTTAAATTTCTAATATCATTTAAGCAATCAAATATACGTATAATATCAATACCGTTATAAACTGATTTTTGTACAAAATATTCAACAACATCATCCGCATAATGATTATATCCTAAAATATTTTGACCTCTAAATAGCATTTGTAATTTTGTATTTTTAAATCCGGCTTTTAATTTTCTCAATCTTTCCCACGGATCTTCTTTTAAAAATCTAAGGCAAGCATCAAAGGTAGCACCACCCCAGCATTCAACCGCTCTATATCCCACCTTATCCATTTTATCTACTATTGGTAACATTTCCTGTGTGGTCATACGTGTTGCTATAAGTGATTGATGTGCATCTCTTAAAACTGTTTCCACAATTTGAACTCTTTTATTTTCTGCTTTTGACATATAATTCTCCTTTATTTTATACCAAATATAGCCATAAATGTTCCCGCAGCTACTGCTGTACCTATAACTCCGGCAACATTAGGTCCCATAGCGTGCATAAGCAAAAAGTTAGTAGGATCATCCATAGCACCAACCTTTTGAGAAACTCTGGCAGCCATAGGCACTGCTGAAACACCTGCTGAGCCTATAAGCGGATTAACTTTTCCACCACTTAATTTACACATTATTTTACCAAATATAACACCTGCAAATGTTCCAAAAATAAATGCTACCAAGCCTAAGAATACTATTTTTAAGGTTGTTAATTTTAAAAATACTCCTGCAGAGGTTGTAGCTCCAACTGAAACACCAAGTAAAATAACAACTATATACATAAGTGCATTTGATGCTGTTTGTGTTAATTGCTTAACTACTCCACTTTCT
>CAMQCZ010000018.1 GCA_946999385.1 uncultured Lachnoanaerobaculum sp. | reverse complement strand
AGACAGACAGACAGACAGACAGACAGACAGACAGACAGACAGACAGACAGACAGATAATATCTAGCGATTATTTTGTTATATTGAAAGAAGCTGCGGATATTGTTGGTGAAAAAATATTTAGCAATATTCATAAAACATCATTAAAGACGATTGCAAAATATTCTATTCAGAGGGTGTCTGCTGGAGCCTTGAATGAAAAGAACTATGTAGGAGTTGAAAATTTATTGAAGGATAAAGTAGGTAAAGTAGATTCTAGTTATGTTCCTAAAACTGGAAGTTTAATTGCTTTTAAAAAAGGAGATATTTTGATAGGAAATATAAGACCTTACTTAAGGAAGATTTGGTTAGCAGATATTGATGGAGGAACAAACGGTGATGTATTGGCAATTTATATAGAAGAGAATTTTAAAAATAAAATTGTTCCAAGATTTTTGTATCAAATATTGGCTAATGAATCTTTCTTCGAATATGATATTAAATTTTCCAAAGGAGCAAAAATGCCAAGGGGAGATAAAAAGAAAATTATGGAATATGAATTTGCATTACCTTCTCTACCTGTTCAAGAACAGGTGGTTTCCATCCTTGATAAGTTTGATAAATTGGTAAATGACATTAATGAGGGTTTACCTAAAGAGATTGAGTTAAGACAAAAACAGTATGAGTATTATAGAAATTTATTATTAAGTGAGGAGTACTTGAATAAATTGTCTGAAAACCCTGAAATCATCGGGGAGGGTACAGAGTAAAATTGACAACAATATGTGAAATTGGCTTATTTACCGGGGGTGATGTTTTGCAAAAAAAGACTTTATTTCAAAAGGAAGCCATGTAATTCATTATTGAGAAATATATACTAAGTATAATTTTGAAACAGATAAAACTTTTTCATTTGTCAATGATGATATTTTTGCTAAATTGAGGAAAGCAGAATTCAATGATATTTTAATTGTTACAACTTCTAAAAATATAGAGGATGTAAGGGGAGCTATACCTGCTGAGATAGAGGCTAGGCAAAAAGAATATTAATATTATATGAAAGTTTTACTTTAAATTAGTTGACATAAATATTTTAATATGATAAAATGCCATAGTATTTTACTCAAGGGGAATAGTTCAATGGTAGAGCAACGGTCTCCAAAACCGTAAATGGGGGTTCGAGCCCCTCTTCCCCTGCTATCAAATATTAGAGAAGATATAATATATTATATCTTCTTTTTTTGTTTTTATCATAGCTTAAAATTGAATAAAATATAGTATAAAAAGCTGATAAGCACTCTTTTATGTATAGATATTATTGCTGCAATTTATAGATAAATATGAATATAGAATTGATTGACATCATATATAATATGGCTTATACTATTACATAGTTTTGAAAACTATATATAGGTGGAGGATGTATGGAATATAAAATAATTTGTGATAGCTGTTCTGATTTAGATGAAAATATGAAAAAAGATGAGCATTTTGTGCTTATACCCTTAAGCCTTCAAATAGGTGATTATCATATATTGGATGATAAAAATTTTAATCAAAAAGATTTTTTGGAAAGAATGAGAAATTCAAAAATCGGGGCAAAAACAGCTTGTCCATCCCCTGAGCTTTTTAAAAGTGCTTATGAAAATGAAACAAAGAATATATTTGTTGTTACTTTATCTGATTCCTTATCAGGAACCTTTCAAAGTGCAAATATAGCAAAAAAAATGTATGAAGAAGAGAATAAAGGTGAAAAAAATATTTTTATTTTATCATCAGATTCAGCGAGTGCAGGTCAGTATAGAATTTTGCTTGAATTAAAAAGATTATGCGATTTAGGCTTATCATTTGAGGAAATTTGTGATAAAATAACGAGGTTTAGAGATGAGATGAAAACATATTTTGTTTTAGAAAATCTTGATACTTTAAGAAAAAATGGTAGACTGACAGGACTGAGTGCTTTTTTTGCTACTACATTAAATATAAAGCCTATAATGGGTGCTAATGAAGGTAAAATAGTTAAGCTTGATCAAGCAAGAGGAATAAATAAAGCTCTATCTAAAATGGTTGAAATAGTTACAAGGGAGGCAGGAACTGCAAAGGATAAAATAGTAACTATAACACAGGTAAATAATATTGAGAGAGCTGAGTTTGTTTTATCAGCTTTAAAAAAGACAGGAAAATTCAAGGATATTTTATTAACAAATGCAATGGGTGTAGCAACTATATATGCAGGAGATGGTGGTATAGTTATTGCTTTAGGATAGTCTTAGGATTGGAGATTTTATGCTTATTAATGAAATAAAAGAACTTTTAAAAACTCAAAAATCAAAAAAATTTCTTTCAAATTTATATAGTACAGATGATTATGAAACTCAGATTAAAAGATATACAAGTCTTATAGATAATTTTGAACAAAATTTTGATCAGGAAGAGATATATCTTTTTTCTTCTCCGGGAAGAACGGAAATAAGTGGTAACCATACTGATCATAATCATGGCAAGGTATTGGGTGCAAGTATTAATCTTGATTGTATTGCGGTTGTTTCAAAAATTGAAGGTAATATAATAAATATCATAAGTGAAAGCTTTAATCAAAGCTTCAGTATAAATTTAAACGATTTAACAGCATCTGATAAAAAGACAGGTACAATAGATTTATTAAAGGGTTTGCTGCAGGCATTTAAGAATAATGGATATAAGATAGGTGCATTTAATGCTTATATAAGCAGTAATGTTATTGCAAGTGCAGGACTTAGTTCATCTGCTTCTTTTGAAACTTTAATTTGTCAAATTTTAAATACCTTATATAATAAATCTGAAATAGATATTATTTCATATGCTAAGATGAGTAAATTTGCAGAAAATGTATATTGGGATAAAGCAAGTGGATTACTTGATCAGATGTGTTGTGCTTATGGTGGCTTGATAAATATTGATTTTAAAAATCCTGATATGCCTATTATAAAAAAAGTAGAATTTGATTTTTCTACTACAAATCATTCATTGGTTATAGTACAAACAGGCAGAGGTCATGCTGATTTATCTAAGGATTATTCATCAATTCCACAGGAAATGAAAGCTGTAGCTAAATATTTTAAGAAAGATGTATTGGCAGATGTTGACGAAAATGATTTTTATGAAAATATATCTAAGGTTAAGGAAGCAACAAATGATAGAGCTTTGCTTCGTGCTATACATTTTTTTGATGAAAATAAAAGAGTGGAATATATAGTTGAAGCTTTAGAAAATAACAATTTTGAAAGATTTTTTGAGCTTATTAGTGAAAGTGGAAATTCTTCATGGAAATATTTGCAAAATTGCTATACAAATATGGAGCCGTTAGAACAAGGAATTACACTTACCTTAGCTTTAACAGAGAGATTTATAAAAATAAAAAAATCCGGTACTTGCAGAGTGCATGGTGGAGGCTTTGCAGGTGTTATTATGGCTATACTTTCAAATGATTTACTTGATGAATATGTTGAATATATAGAAAGATTAAATGGAAAAGGAAGTGCCTGTGTATTAAATATAAGACCATATGGTTCAATTTGTATAAATGAATATATTAAATAGAATATAAAATAAAAAATAGCTTACTTATATATTTAAAGTAAGCTATTTTTTATTTTATATTATTTGTTAAATATCTTATTCTTATATAAAGCTTTGATTTATATTGCTTATCAAGCTTTTCAAAAATCGAAAATTTATTGATACCTATCTACTTGAATAAATATTTTAGTTGATTTATAATAAAGCTTTATAAAATGCACTCAAAGGGATTCAAACCCTCAGTCTTCAGAGTCGGAGTCTGATGCTTTATTCTATTAAGCTATGAGTGCATGAGATTATTATAACATTAATAAACACAAAGAAAAAGTATAGATTAAAAATTATAAAAGATAGCGTAAGTGTAAAAATATAACATATAAGCTTTTATAATTACATTTATTATTATAATTTATAATGTAATAAGACACAATAACTATTTATATTACATAGATTTTGATATATAAAATGAAGGGAATTTTTATGAAATACGAAAAAAATAGAAAAATATTCGGCTTGGATGAATTTACATTCTTGAAATATATAAAATTATTAATTATTCCAATAATTATAATTATATTGATAATAATATTTTTGAGCTTAAATTTATCTTTTAAACAAAAAAAATCGAAAAAAATTGAAAATAATTTGACAACATCAAAAAGTGAATTTAAGCCGACTGACAAACTGAGATTAAATGATAATGAGGCTATAAATAATTTATTTTTAGAATATCAAAAAGCTAGGACACAAGGAGATTTATCCAAATTGTCTTCACTATTTTTAAATTCAGAGGAAAATAATTTAGATAGTGAAGAGCTTAAAAATAAGCTTAGTGAAGCTGCAAAATTATTTGAGGGTTTTACATCTGATACTGAAATATATTTAGCAGATGGGAAAGCTGTAGGAGAATATGTTGCTTTTGCAAAAATGAATATAAAATTCAAAAAAATTGATAATCCTTTACCTATGATTTTAGAAGCTTATATTGTTTCTAAGGATGGGGAATATAAATTTATAGATAAAAATAGCTTGGATAATGAGCAGAAAATTAGGCTTGAAGCCGTAGCAAGCACAACTGATGTACAAAATATGTATAAAGCTCTTAAAAAAAATATAGAAAGCTTAATTGTTGATGATGTGGAATTGGCTGATAAATACAAGGATTTTGTTGATGGTGATATTAAACTTAAGGATCCTAAATTAACTCAGGAAAGCTTGGATGCAAAAAAATCAAATTCAGAAAAAGATGATGTAATACAAGAGAGTACCGCTAATGATGTCGAAGGTAGTGATGCTGCGGACCAAAGTGAATAGAAAATATAAATAAAATTAAATATATAGGAAGTAGAAAAATGGATATAAAGGATTTTTATTATGAATTACCTAAAGAGCTTATAGCACAAGATCCGCTTGATGACAGAGCTTCTTCAAGACTTATGGTACTTGGAAAAAATACGGGTATAGTTGAAAATAAAAAATTTAGAGATATTAAGGATTATTTAAAAAAAGGAGATTGCCTGGTAATTAATGATACAAAGGTAATACCTGCAAGACTTTATGGTAATAGAAAAGATACAAATGCTAAAATAGAATTATTATTACTTAAAAGATTACAAAATGATATTTGGGAATGCTTGGTAAAACCCGGTAAAAAATGTAAAATAGGAGATGAATTGGAATTTGGCAATTCACTTTTATCAGCTGAAATAGTAGATGTTATAGATGATGGTAATAGACTTATAAAATTTAAATACCAAGGTATTTTTGAAGAAATATTAGATAAGTTGGGAGAAATGCCATTGCCTCCATATATTAAGCATAAATTGAAGGATAAAAACAGATATCAGACTGTTTATGCAAAATATGACGGTAGTGCGGCGGCACCAACAGCGGGATTGCATTTTACTGAAGAACTATTAGAAGAAATAGAAAAAATGGGTGTTGAAATAGCCAAGGTAACTTTACACGTGGGTCTTGGAACATTCAGACCTGTCAAAGAGAATGATATTTTAAAGCATCATATGCATTCAGAATTTTATATGATTGATGAGGAAAATGCAAACAAGATTAATAATATAAAAAAAATGGGTGGACGAATTATTTGTGTAGGAACAACCAGCTGTAGAACTCTGGAAAGTGCCTCTGATGATTTTGGAAATATTGTTGCTAAAAGTGATTGGACTGAAATATTTATATATCCCGGATATAAATTTAAGATAATGGATGCCATGATAACCAATTTTCATCTACCGGAGTCTACTTTAGTAATGTTGGTTTCAGCCTTTGCAGGAAGAGAAAATATTTTAAATGCTTATAAGCAGGCTGTTGAAAATAAATATAGATTTTTTAGCTTTGGTGATGCTATGCTGATTATTTGACACAAAATCTTACATTTGTGAAGTGTTCAGTTTTCATAATTAATATTATTATAATATTTTTACTTATGCAAAAAATATAGTGCTTAAAAAAGCACTTATTTTTTTGGGATTATTAATTTACATTTTGATTTACTTAATGAAGATATTAATTTATCTGACAATCTATCATTACTTATAAGTATATCAATATCATCATATGAGCATAGCTTGAAATATGCCTTAGCATATTCCTTTGATGTATCACATAATAAAATAACTTTATTTGAGTTTTGTATCATTTTTCTTTTGCATAAGGCCTGACTGTCATCTCCTTCAAAAATACCGTCTAAGCTTAAAGCTTTTGTAGAAATAAAAGTTATATCAGCTCTAAATTCATTCAAAAATTTTGAAGCATATTCACCGACTATTGACATTGACTTGTTTTTTAATATTCCTGGGCACACATAGCATTTGATATTGCTTGAATTATTTAAAGAACTGGCAACATTTAATCCATTTGTTATAATTGTAATATTTTTAAATTGATTTAAAATTACTGCCAGAGTATTTACAGTTGATGAAGAGTCGAGAAAAATAACCATATTATCTTTTATAAAATCTTTAGCTAATTTTGCTATAATTAATTTTTCTTCTCTATTAATCATTTTTCTCATTGTTGAAGAATTTTCAGAAGCAGAATCCATAATAAGCTTTATACTTCCATGCTGTCTTTGTATTATTCCTTCTTCTTCCAATATTAATAAATCACGTCTTATAGTAGATTGAGAAGCAAATAGTTTTTTTGATATATAATTATTATTACAGGTTCCACCTGAACCCTTTATTAACTCAATAATTTGTTCTTTTCGTTCAAAAAAATTCATAAAAAACCCCCCTAAAATAATAATAATCTATTTTTTATGTTATACAAATGAATGTATATGAATATATATGAATTATTTTAACATAAAATAAGAAAAAATACCATTTTAAGTGAAATGTATGGCAAAAAAAATAATTTTATGATAAACTACAGACAGTTTAAACATATTTAACAAATAAATACAGATTTTTTTGTTTAAAATAACCAAAAGGAGCTGAAATGAAAAAAGTATTGGCGATTGATATGGGGGCAACATCCATTAGAGGTATTATTTCATATATAAAAGATGAAAAAATACATATGAAAGAGGTAATGCGAATAAATCATAGCTTGGATAATAAAGACAATAGGCTTAGATGGGAATGGGATAAGCTTATCAGTACTATAGTTGATACCATAATAGATAATGCTGATGAAATTGAAAGTGTGGCAGTTGACACTTGGGGCGTTGATTTCGGATATTTGGATGAATCTATGGAATTGATAAACAATCCTATATCTTATAGGGATCCAAAGCATATAGAGGGATATAAATATGCTATATCAAAATTGAGTGAAAAGGATATATTTCTAAATACTGGTACTCAAATAATGAGTATTAATACAATATTCCAGCTTTTAGCATTGAAAAATAGTGATTTGGAAGAATATAAAAAAATCAAAAAAATACTGATGTTACCGGATCTTATTTCATATTTGCTTTGTGGTGAGATGGTTGGAGAAGAAACAATATGGTCGACAACAGGAATTATGGACTTATCTACCAAATCCTATAGCACTAAGATTTTAAAAGATTTTGATATAGATGAAGCTATCTTACCAAATTTAACAAAAGCAGGGAAAATTATAGGAAGTACAAAAAATTCAAAAATAGAAGAATTAAAAAAGTATGATATTAAGATAATATCAGTATGTGGTCATGATACAGCCAGTGCAGTTTTACTTACAAAGGCTTTTAGTGATGATGATTATATGTTTTTGAGTTGTGGAACATGGTCCTTATTTGGTACCCGAGTTGATAAAGCTAAGCTTAGTCAGAATATATTTGAAAAAAATCTTACGAATGAGCTTTGTTATAATTCAAATACTCTATTATTTAAAAATATTACAGGCTTATATTTGTTTGAAAAATATAAAGAACAATTAGAAAAAAAATTGGGTAGGAAAATAAGCTTTGATGAAATAAATGCCGCAGTTCTAAGGTCTATAAGAGAAAAAGAAGAATATGATTTGATAGTTGATATGGATGATGAGCATTTTGCAAGTTCAAATTTAGATGCTAAATTGGAAATAGATAGATATTTAAGTAAAAATTTTAAAAACAAGCCTAATGATGATATGGAATATTTCAGACTTATTTATGAGAGCTTGGTTGAAAAATATTTGCAAACAAAAGAGGCAATAGAAGAAAGTTTGAATAAAAAATATTTTAAATTACATATTATAGGTGGAGGAGCAAAATCTGAGCTGCTTTGTAAAATGATTGCTAAAAGGCTTAAGGTTTATGTATTGGCAGGACCATTTGAAGCTTCTGCATTAGGAAATATATTATTACAATTTAAGGCTCTTTTAGAAATAAATGATATAAATGAAGGCTTTGAATTAATATATAAAAATAAAGAAATAAAAGAATATAAGGGATAATAAGGAGGTAAATATTATGACATATCCAAAGATTGGTATTAGACCTGTTATTGACGGAAGATGGGGTGGTGTTAGAGAATCACTTGAAGTACAAACTATGGGAATGGCACAAAGAGCAAAGGAGCTTATTGAAAGTGAGCTTAGATATTTAGATGGAACTAAGGTTCAATGTGTTATTTCACCAACTACTATAGGTGGAGGAGCAGAAGCTGCCATATGTGAAGAATATTTTGCTAATGAAAATGTTATAGGAACACTTACTGTTACTCCTTGTTGGTGCTATGGTACTGAAACAATGGATCTTAATTCAAATACGATGAAGGCTGTATGGGGATTTAATGGAACAGAAAGACCGGGAGCAGTTTATTTGGCGGCTGTTATGGCAGCTTATGCACAAAGAGGGTTACCTGCATATTCTATTTATGGAAAACAAGTTCAGGATGCTGATGATAATACTATACCTTCTGATGTACAAAAGAAAATACTTGATTTTGCAAGAGCGGCTATAGCTGTAGGAACAATGAAAAATAAATCTTATGTAAATATAGGATCAGTATCTATGGGTATAGCAGGTTCATATGTAAATGTTGATTTTCTCCAAAAATATTTAGGTATGAGAACTGAATGGGTTGATATGACAGAGATACTTAGAAGAATTAATTTAGGTATTTATGATCATGATGAATTTGAAAGAGCTTTAGCTTGGGTAAAGGCAAATTGTAAAGAGGGAGAAGATATAAATTTAGGAAAAAAATTCCCTGAAATTATATTGAAGTCAAAGTATATCAAGGACGATGATCAATGGGAATTTTGTGTAAAGCATGCCTTGGTTGTTAGAGATATATTAAAAGGAAATAAGAAATTAAATGAAATGGGTTGGCACGAGGAAGCCCTTGGACGTTGTGGTATAAGTGGAGGATTTCAGGGACAAAGAATGTGGACTGATTGGTTACCAAATGCAGACTTTACAGAAGCTATCTTAGCATCAAGCTTTGATTGGAATGGCAGAAAGTGTCCTATACCATTTGCAACCGAAAATGATACTTTAAACGGTATTTCAATGTTATTTGGATTGCTTATGAGTAACACAGCTCCAATTTTTTCAGATGTTCGTACATATTGGTCTCCTGAATCAGTTGAAAGGATAACAGGTAAAAAATTGACAGGACGTGCAGCTAATGGAATTATTCATTTGATTAACTCAGGTGCTTCTTGTCTTGATGGAAGTGCAGCTGCCAAGAATGAAGAAGGAAAAGGCTGTATGAAGCAGTGGTGGAATCTGACTGATGAGGATATAAAAGCTTGCTTGGATGCAACAGATTGGTGTAGAGCCGATTATGAATATTTTAGAGGTGGCGGATATTCTTCACATTTTAAGACAGATGCCGAGATGCCTGTTACTATGATAAGAACAAATATAGTTGAAGGAGTAGGACCTACATTGCAGGTTATGGAAGGCTACACCTGTGTTCTTGATCCTGAGGTTCATAAGATACTTGATGATAGAACTTCAAAGACTTGGCCAACTACTTGGTTTGCACCAAAATTAAATGATTTGGCCGCTAATAGTGTTTATGAGGTTATGGCAAAATGGGGTGCAAATCATGGAGCTACTGTTTATGGACATTGTGGAGATAGATTATTAACCTTAGCTTCAATGTTACGTATACCTGTTGCATTTCATAATATTGAAAGAGAAAGAATATATAGACCACATTCATTTAATGGATTTGGCACAGTAGACTTAGAAGGACAGGACTTTAGGGCATGTGCTTACTATGGTCCATTATACAAGTAGGTGGTAAAAATTTATGTTGATGGAAAAAGAAAGATTTGAACTTATTAAATACGGTAAAAAGCTTGTTGAAGCCGGACTTACAAAGGGAACAGGCGGAAATTTAAGTATATTTGATAGAAAAACCGGAAATGTTGCAATTACACCTTCGGGAATAGATTTCTTTGATATAAGACCTGAAGATATAGTTATTATTGATTTGGACGGGAATATAATAGAAGGTAATAGGACACCTTCCTCAGAATGGGAGATGCATCTTATGCCTTATAGAACAAGAGATGATATAGATGCAGTTATCCATGCTCATACAATGTATGCTACAGTTATTGCTTGTTTAAGAGAGGAATTGCCTGCTACACATTATATGATAGCAGTTGCAGGACCTACAGTAAGATGTGCAGAATATGCAACCTACGGTTCACATGAATTGGCAATCAATGCTTCAAAAGCTATGGTTGATAGAAAAGCTGTTTTACTGGCTAATCATGGAATATTGGCAGGTTCAAATGATTTATTGAATGCTTTTAATATTATAGAAGAAATTGAGTATTGTTCTGAAATATATGTAAAAGCTAGGACTATAGGTAATCCTATTGTTTTACCTGATGAGGAAATGAAATTGATGGCTGAAAAATTTAAAACCTATGGTCAAAAGAAGGAGTATAAGTAAGTCCTAAAGGAGATTAATATATGAGTGATGTAATACTGAGTATGAACAATATCACAAAGTCTTTCTCCGGTGTAGTAGCACTAAAAAATGCACAACTTGAGCTTAAGACAAATGAAGTGGTTGCACTGATGGGAGAAAATGGTGCAGGGAAATCTACTCTCATGAAAATATTGACCGGTATTTATAGTAAGGACGGAGGTCAAATAATATATTATGGAAAAGAGGTCGAATTTAAGAGTATAGCAGAATCTGAAAAGGCAGGAATTGCTATTGTTCATCAGGAGTTAAATATGATGAATGATTTAACGGTAGCACAAAATCTTTTTATAGGTAAGGAGTATAAAAAAGGATTTTTAATAGATGATAATAGGATGATATCAGAGTCAAAAAAGCTATTCAAATTACTTAATATAGATATTGATCCTTCAGAAAAAATCGGAAATTTAACAGTTGGTAAACAGCAGATGGTAGAAATAGCGAAAGCTATTTCTACTGAAGCTAAAATTATAGTTTTTGATGAGCCGACTGCAGCTTTAACAGATTCAGAAATAGAAGAATTGTTTAAGGTTATAAATGATTTAAAGAAAAATGGTAAAGGAATAATATATATATCTCATAGAATGGATGAGATTAATATTATATCAGATAGAGTTACTGTAATGCGTGATGGTGAATATGTCGGTACTCTCATAACTAAAGAATGTACAAAATCAGATATAATAAAATTGATGGTAGGTAGAACTATTTTTAGTAATCCTAAAACTCATTCAGATGTAGCGAAGGATGCCGAAGTTGTTTTAAAATGTGAAAATTTAAATAGAGGTAAACATGTAAGAAATGTAAGCTTTGAATTAAAAAAAGGAGAGATATTAGGCTTTTCAGGATTAATGGGTGCAGGTCGTACAGAGGTTGCAAGGCTTATATTTGGAGCTGATAAATTAGATTCAGGTAAAATATTTGTAAAGGGTAAAGAAGTTAAAATAAGATCGCCTAAGGATGCAGTAAATGTAGGAATAGGTTATTTATCAGAGGATAGAAAAAGATATGGTCTTATAGTTGATAAGTCTGTTGAAGAAAATACTGTGATATCTTCTTTAGATAATTTTGTCAAAGGATTTTTTATAGATAGAAAAAAATCAATAGATATTTCTAAAAAATATATAGAAGATTTAAAAACAAAAACACCAAGTACACAGCAATTAGTTAAGAAGCTTTCGGGTGGAAATCAGCAAAAAGTAGTTATAGCAAAATGGCTGGTAAGGAATAGTGATATTTTAATTTTTGATGAACCTACGAGGGGAATTGATATAGGTGCAAAAAGTGAAATATATACTTTAATGGAAGAGCTTGTAAAGCAAGGAAAATCTATTATTATGATTTCATCAGAATTACCGGAAGTGCTTAGAATGTCGGATAGGGTTATTGTTATGTGTGAAGGAAGAGTAACAGGTATACTTGATATATCAGAGGCTAATCAGGAATCAATTATGAGTTCTGCAACAAATCGTTAGGAGATAAGAGTAATGAAAGGTATTAAGAAAATATTTGCAAATCAACAAACGGTAGTTCTTATTGCACTTATATTAATTTGTATGGTATTTGCTGCAATAACGCCAAAATCATTTTTACAGGCAACAACATTTACAAATATAGCCAAGTCAGCTTATTATATAGCATTTATGGCGATAGGAGTAACATTTGTTATATGTACCGGAGGTATAGATTTATCAATAGGAACAGTGGCTATTTGTTCGGTTTTAATTGGTGGAACTTTAATGGAAAAGGGTTTACCTATGATATTTGTTATATTAGTAACATTATTGGTCGGAACATTTTTTGGTCTGTTGAATGGATTAATGGTATCTAAATTAGGTTTACCTGCATTTATTGCCACCTTAGGAACTATGATGATGAGTAGAGGTTTAGGATCTATTGTTTCAGGTACAAAGACTATATCATTTCCACAAGGTAGTCAGGCAGGAGCAATATTCAGAGAATTTTTTATGATAACAAGTGATAAGAGCTTTTTACCAAAAAATTTTCCTACAGGCTTTGTGCTTTTAGCATTAATAGTAATTATTATGTCAGTTGTACTTACAAAGACAAGAACAGGTAGATATATTTTATCTATAGGATCAAATAAGGAGGCTACAAGGTTATCAGGAATTGATGTTTCTAAATATGAAACACTTGCTTATGTATTTTCAGGATTTTTTGCAGCATTAGCAGGAATTGCTTATGTAGCAGTATTTATAGCTGCTCAGCCAAATACAGGTGGAGGCTTTGAGCTTGATGCTATAGCAGGAGTGGTTATAGGAGGAACTTCACTTTCAGGTGGTGTAGGTTCTATTATTGGAACTATAATCGGTGTCTTTATTATGACAGTTTTAAAGATTGGTTTTCCATATATCGGAGTGCAATCACATTATCAATTATTCATTACAGGTATAATTTTAATATTTGCAGTATATATGGATATTTTAAATAGAAAACGTAATAATTAACAGGTATCTAAACACTATATGTGTTAATATAAGGAGGATATTATATGAAAAAGAAAATTTTAGGAACTGTTTTGGCTATGGGCTTAGTAGTTATGAGCTTAGCTGCTTGTAGTACAAATAAAACTACAACAGATGATACAAAAGCAGAAAGTAAGGTAGAAGCAAGTGATGAAAATAAGGAAGCCGCTACCGGAGAAAAGCAACATATAGATGTTATTGCAAAAGGCTTTCAGCATCAATTTTGGAAAGCTGTAGAATTGGGTTCAAAGAAGGCCGCAGAAGAATTTAATGTAGATATTTCTTTCCAAGGACCTGATAATGAAAGTGCTATAGCACAACAAGTTGAATATTTAAATGCAGCTATTGCTAAAAAGCCTGCAGCTATTGCACTTGCAGCTCTAGATACAAAAGCCGCACTTGGACCTATACAGACAGCACTTGATGCAAATATACCTATAATCGGATTTGATTCAGGTGTTCCTGATGCTCCTGAAGGTGCTGTAAAAGCAAATGCTGCAACTAATAACTTGGAAGCAGGAAAGCTTGCTGCAAAAGAAACATACAATTTAATTAAAGATAAGATTGATTCTGCAAGTGGAGTTGTTCGTATAGGAGTTGTAGCACAAGAGTCTAATTCTCAATCAATAGTAGAAAGAACAAAGGGCTTTGTTGATGCTATGGCAGAATTTATAGGAGAAGATAAGGTTAGTATTGAAGGACATGACAGTTTGAAAAATGAAAAAGCAGGTGCAAAGGTTATAATTGAAGTTGGTATTCCTGCAAATGTACAGGATTCAGATGCGGCTGCTGTTGCTTCAGCTATATTAAATAAAGATGATTTAATAGCTATTTATGGTTCAAATGAGTTTGCAGCTAATGCTATTATAACAGCAGATGAGGGTAATAATAGGATAGGTGAAGGTAAAGTATTGGCAGTAGGATTTGATGCCGGTAAGAAATTACTTGATGCTATAAAGGATAAGAGATTTGCAGGTGCAGTAACTCAGGATCCTGTTTCTATAGGATATAATGCAGTTAAATTGGCATATGAGGCTGCAAATGGAAAAGAAGTAAAGGATGTCGATACAGGTGCTAAATGGTATAATGCAGATAACATGGAGGATCCTGAGATTAAGCCTTGCTTATATGAATAAATAATAATTAATACTAAATTTTATATACTTCCCTGAGAATTGGGAAGTATATAAAAAAATATGATAGTTAAAAAAATAACTATTAAAAGGAGGTACTTATGTTAAAAGGGATACCGGCTATACTTTCTCCTGAATTATTAAAATATTTATGTGAGATGGGGCATTCGGACAGATTGGTTATTTCAGATGGAAATTTTCCTGCTGAGTCAATAGGTAAAAATTGTAAAATAGTACGCATGGATGGACATGGAGTACCGGAGATATTAGAAGCTGTTTTAAAAGTTTTTCCTTTAGATAAATATGTTGATAAAGCTGTTATACTAATGCAAAAAGTAAAGGGAGATACTGTAGAAACTCCTATTTGGGAAGAATTTGCTGAAATAATAGAAAAAAATGATTCAAGAGGTAGAGAGGCTATAACGAATATAGAGAGATTTTCTTTTTATGAAGAAGCAAAAAAATCATATTTAATTATAGCAACATCTGAAAAAGCATTATATGCAAATATAATTTTACAAAAAGGTGTGGTAATTTAATTTAAATTAATGAGAGGGAATGTGAAATGGCAAGAATTATTTTAAATGAAACTTCATATCATGGATATGGAGCTATAAAAGAAATTATAACAGAGGTTAAGGCGAGAGGATTAAAAAAAGCTTTACTTTGCTCAGATCCTGATTTGGTAAAATTTAATGTAACTAAAAAAATAAGTAATATATTGGATGAAGCTGATTTAGAATATGTACTTTATACGGATATACAGCCAAATCCTACTATAGAAAATGTAAAGCATGGTGTAGAAGCTTATAAAAATGCAAAAGCAGATTACATTATAGCAGTAGGTGGTGGTTCTTCTATGGATTGTTCAAAGGCTATAGGTATAATAATAAATAATCCTGAATTTGAAGATGTTAGAAGTCTTGAAGGCTTATCTCCAACAAAAAAACCTTGTGTACCAATTATAGCGGTTGCAACAACGGCAGGTACAGCAGCTGAAGTTACAATAAATTATGTTATAACTGATGTTGAAAAGAAAAGGAAGTTTGTTTGTGTAGATCCTCATGATATTCCGGTAGTAGCTATAGTAGATCCTGATATGATGTCAAGTATGCCTAAATCACTTACAGCAGCTACAGGAATGGATGCACTTACTCATGCTATTGAAGGTTATACTACAAAGGGTGCATGGACTATGACGGATATGTTTAACTTAAAAGCAATTGAGCTTATTTCTAAGCATTTAAGAGGAGCCGTTGAAAATACTAAAGAAGGCAGAGAGGGCATGGCATTAGCTCAATATATAACAGGAATGGGATTTTCTAATTGCGGTCTTGGTATAGTTCATTCTATGGCTCATGGTCTTGGAGCAGTTTATAATACTCCTCATGGTGTTGCAAATGCTATTATATTACCTACAGTAATGGAATATAATTCAGAATATACAGGAGAAAAATTAAAAGATGTAGCTATAGCTATGGGTGTTAAGGGTGTAGAAAATATGACACAAGCAGAATATAGAAAAGCGGCTATAGATGCAGTTAAACAATTATCTAAGGATGTCGGAATACCGGCAGATTTGAAAGAAATTTTAAAATTGGAGGATGTAGATTTCCTGACAGAGTCCGCTATGGCAGATGCTTGTACACCTGGAAATCCAAGAGTTCCAAGTTTTGAAGATATAAAAGGATTATATTTATCCTTATTATAAGCTTTTAATAATATAAGCTTATTATTTGAAATTATATTAAAGCTTTATAGTTAGTTCAATATAATTTTAAAAAGTATATTTGTACTTGCTATAAAGTTTTATCAATTCCGTAAAATTAAAAAATGTAAAAGTAAGTGTCAGTGTCAGTGTAAAAATATACTATTTATTTCTTTATACTGACACTTAGTATTATATTTGTAATTTTAAGTAGTAAATAAATGCGAATAGAGTTATATCGCTCATTTCGCATTTATTTTATCAATTCACAATTTTATAAGCATTATAAAAAAGCTTGCTTAATAAAAGTTTTTATTATAGAATAAATCATAATCTTATTTTAGGAGGAAATTATTAATGATTTCAGCTGGAGAGTTTAAAAATGGGCTTACTTTAGAAATAGAAGAAGGTCAAGTATTCCAGATAATGGAGTTTCAACATGTAAAGCCGGGTAAGGGTGCGGCATTTGTAAGGACCAAGATAAAAAATGTAATAACAGGAAGTGTTGTGGAACGTACCTTCCGTCCGACAGAAAAATTTCCACCGGCTCGTATAGATAGAGCTGAGATGCAATATTTATACTCAGATGGTGATATGTATCATTTTATGAATACTGAAACATATGATCAAATAGCTTTAAATAGTGATAAAGTTGGAGATGCATTAAAATTTGTTAAAGAAAATGATATGGTAAAGGTTTGTTCATTCAATGGAGATGTATTTTCTGTAGAGCCTCCACTTTTTGTAGAATTGGAAATATCTGAAACGGAACCGGGAATAGCAGGAAATACGGCAACTAATGCCTCTAAGCCTGCAACGGTTGAAACAGGAGCAACAGTTTATGTACCATTATTTGTAAATATTGGAGATAAAATAAAAATAGATACAAGAACAGGTGAATATTTATCAAGAGTTTAATTATATATATATTCACAAATTTTGGCGACTTGTTAAAGTCGCTTTTTATTGTTGTACTAGTTAATAAGGGGTAATATGAATACAATTTTAGAAATAATAACCGATGAATTGAGAAATATATTTAAAAATAAAAATTATGATTTTAAAAGAGTAAATGCAGCTATTTCAAATAGACCTGACTTATGTGAGTTTCAATGTAATGCCTGTATGATGCTTGCAAAGCAACTAGATAAAAAACCTATAGATTTAGCTAATGAAATTGTTGCTGATCTTAAAAATTCAAAAATATTTGCAAAAGCTGAAGCAGTAATGCCGGGTTTTATAAATTTAAATGTGGATAAAGTATTTTTAAAAACTTATTTACAGGATATGAAAAAAAGCAAAAATTATGGCTTTGAAAAAAAAGACAAAAAATTGATAGTGCTTGATTTTGGAGGTCCAAATGTGGCAAAGCCGTTACATGTTGGACATTTACGTTCTGCAATTATAGGTGAAAGTATAAAAAGAATTTTAAAATTTGCCGATGATAGGGTTATATCCGATGTACATCTGGGTGATTGGGGATTGCAAATAGGACTTATAATAGAGGAGCTTAGGCATAGAAAGCCTGATTTAGTATATTTTGACAAAAATTTTATCGGTGAATATCCAAAACTTCCCCCTTTTACTATAGAAGAGTTGGAGGATATTTATCCTTGTGCGAGTAAAAAAATAAAATATACACAGGATGCAAGCAGTGAAGAAATAGAAAAAGCAAAAGAATTTAAAGAAAAGGCAATGCAGGCTACATATAAGTTGCAAAATGGAGATAAAGCTTTCAGAGCCATTTGGAAGCATATAATAGATGTATCTGTAAATGATTTAAAGAGAAATTATAAAAAATTAGACGTCAGCTTTGATTTATGGAAGGGTGAAAGTGATGCTAATGATTATATAAAAGAGCTTATAGATATATTAAAAAATAAAAATATATGTTATGAAAGTGATGGAGCTTTGGTTGTTGATGTTTCAAATCCTGATGATAAAACTCAGATACCTCCTTGTCTTATATTAAAATCTGACGGTGCAAGTCTTTATGCTACATCAGATTTGGCAACTATCATTCAGAGGCAGAAAGATTATAAGCCTGATGAAATTATATATATTACCGATATAAGACAAAGCTTACATTTTGAACAGGTATTCAGGGTAGTAAGAAAGGCAGGTATTTTAGAAGAAAATCAAAAGCTTATACATATAGGTTTTGGAACCGTAAATGGAAAAGACGCTAAACCCTTTAAGACAAGAGATGGTGGGGTTATGCGACTTGAAAATTTAATAAAGGATGTATCATCATTGGTATATGAAAAAATAAAATCTAATAGAGATATTGAGGATAAGAAAGCCAAAGAGATAGCAGATATAGTTGGAGCTGCGGCATTAAAATATGCGGATTTATCTAATCAAGCTTCAAAGGATTATATTTTTGATATGGAAAAATTTACCTCTTTTGAAGGTAATACCGGTCCATATATTCTATATACTATAGTAAGAATAAAATCAATTTTAAATAAATATTATAAAGATGATATTCCTCTTGTTGACATAGAAAAATTAAAAGAGGCAAAGACGGATATAGAAAAAAATTTATTTTTGGAATTGTCTAAATTTAATGAAGTTATAAAAAATACTTATAATGAGCTTGCACCTAATAAGCTTTGTCAATATATATATTCTTTGGCAAATTGCTTTAATAGCTTCTATCATGACATTAATATTTTAGCTACCAAAGACGAGTCGGATAAACAATCATATATTTCGTTAATAAGCTTAACTAAAGATATTTTAGATATTTGTATAGATATGTTAGGTATAAAGGCACCGGATTATATGTAAAATTAAAACAGCTCGAATTTAATTCGAGTTGTTTTAGTATATTATATAGAGGAGATTATGAATGATAAATAAAGAAAAAAATAATATTCCGGTAGCGATCTTCGCACTTTTTTTAACTGCTTTTTTATGGGGACTTGCATTTGTATTTCAAAGTGTCGGAATGAAAACTATAGGACCTAATACTTTTAATGCAATGAGATTTTTAGTAGGTGGTATTTTTTTAATACCTGTTTATTTCTTTATGAATCATAAAAAGCTCACATCTAATATAAAGTCAAATTTTATATGCAATTTAAAGGGAGGTCTTACATTAGGTCTTATATTATTTTTTGCTGCCATGACACAGCAAATAAGTTTATTATATACAAGTGTGGCCAAAGTAGGATTTATAACGGTTTTATATATAGTTTTAGTGCCTATAATACATTTTTTTTTAGGTGATAAAATTAGTAAAAAAATATTATTTTGTATACTTTTAAGCATTTTAGGCTTGTATTTTTTGACAATCAAAGAAAGCTTTAATATTTCATATGGAGATTTACTCGCTCTGATTTCAGCATTGATTTACGCTTATCATATTATTTATATAGATAAATGTACTAAAAATTGTGATAGTATATTACTCACAATGCTTCAATTTTTACTTGCAGGTGTTTTATCCCTGATAGTAGCTTTTATAATAGAAAGGCCTGGCTTAAGGGATATTCTATATGCATATAGGGCTATTATTTATACAGGTATTTTTTCATCAGGTATAGGTTATACATTACAGGTTTTTGCTCAAAAACACTTAAATCCGACTTTAGCAGCTCTTATAATGAGTCTGGAATCTGTTTTTGCTGCGATAGCGGCATATTTTATATTAGCTCAAAATATGAGTATTAAAGAAATTGTAGGTTGTATTTTTGTGCTTGCAGCTACAATATTCGCACAATTACCGGATAAAAAATTGTAATTATAAAAGATCTTTATTAAAACATACAATGAAATATTGTATGTTTCTTTTAAAATACAGCATTATTTAGAGTAATAATTGAAAAAGAATTAAAAATTATGATAAAATAGCATAAAGTAAGCTAAAGAAAAGAGGAAATTTAGTATGTTACTACCTACATTTAAAGGGGGGATTCATCCATTATATGATGGAAAGGCTCTAACAATGAATACCCCTATAATTGATTTATCTATAAAGGGTGAAAAAGTTTACCCTATTCAGCAGCATATAGGCTCACCTGCTATTCCCATAGTAAAAGTTGGACAAAGTGTATTAGTAGGAGAAAAGATTGCAAATGCCACTTCTTTAATATCTTCAAATATTATAAGCTCAATTTCAGGTAAGGTAAAAAAAATAGAAAAAAGACGTACTACAAGTGGTTTTATGCTTGACAGTATTATTATTGATAATGATGAAGAATATAAAGCTGTAGAAGGCTTTGGAGTATATAGGGATTATAAGACTTTATCAAAAAAAGAAATAATAGAAATAATAAAAGAAGCAGGCATTGTAGGACTTGGAGGTGCCGGTTTTCCTACTCATGTAAAATTAAGTCCTAAAAATCCTTCACAAATAGAATATATTTTAATTAACGGTGCAGAGTGTGAACCTTATTTGACAAGTGATTATAGAATTATGCTTGAACGAAATCAGGATATAATTAACGGTATAAAAATCATTTTATATTTATTTGATAATGCAAAAGCAATTATTGCAATAGAAGATAATAAAAAAGAAGCTATAAATATTTTGACAAAGCTTTGTGATAAGGAGGAGAAAATAAAGGTATGTCCTTTAAAAACAAAATATCCACAAGGTGGAGAAAAAAGTATAGTAAAGGCAATAACATTAAGAGAGTTTAATCATAATGAATTACCTATGGATGTTGGATGTATTATAGAAAATATAAGTACAGTTGTTGCTATTAGTGATGCTGTATCATATTCAAGACCGTTGACAAAAAAAGTGATAACAATAACAGGTGATGCTTTTGATAAATGTGCAAATTATAGAGTTGATATAGGCACAAGTCATTTAAAAATAATAGAAGAGCTGGGTGGATTTACTAAAGAGGCTGTTAAGATTATTAGTGGAGGTCCTATGATGGGTAAAGCCTTATTTGACTTAGATATACCTATAATAAAAACATCTTCATCTATTTTGGCAAATACCTTTGATACCTTAGAAAAGCAGAATGAAACTCCTTGTATTAAATGCTCAAAATGTCTTGAAGTTTGCCCTAATAGACTTATGCCGGTTCTTATGATGGATTATGCTATTAGGATGGATAAGAAAAATTTTGAAAAAATTAATGGATTGGAATGTATAGAATGTGGCTCCTGTTCTTACATATGTCCTGCAAAAAGACCTTTAACACAAGCATTTTCTATGATGAGGAAAATAATTTTTCAAGAAAAAAAGAATAATATTAATAAGGAGGTAGGAGCATAATGTATAACTTATATAATATATCAGCCGCACCTCATATAAAAGATAATTCAACAACAAGAAGTATTATGCTTGATGTTTGTATTGCTATGATACCTTGCATTGGATTTGGAATATATCAATTTGGATTCAACGCTTTTTTAGTAATAATTACTAGTGTAGTAGCTTGTATTTTATCAGAGTATTTATACCAAAGATTAATGAAAAAAAATATAACAATTTATGATTGCTCGGCTGTTGTAACAGGTCTGATATTAGCACTGAATTTGCCGGCAAATATACCGCTTTGGCAGGTTATAATAGGAGCATTTTTTGCAATAATAGTTGTAAAACAGGTATATGGTGGAATAGGTCAAAATTGGATGAATCCGGCATTAGGTGCAAGATGCTTTTTATTAATAAGCTTTGCAAAGAGTATGACAGATTTTACAAGCAAAAAATTAGATTTTGATTCATTATCAAGTGTAACTCCATTGGCTGCAATAAAAAATGGAACATTTTTTACAGGCTATGATTTTAATATTTTTGATTTATTTATAGGTACAATACCGGGAACTATAGGGGAAGTTTCAGCACTTGCACTATTAATTGGTGCAATATATCTTTTGATAAAAAAAGTAATTAAGCTTAGAATTCCATTAACATATATTTTAACGGTTGCTATTTTTGTATTTATATTCGGAAAACATGATTTTATTTATGTATTAGCTCATATATTTTCAGGAGGACTTATATTTGGAGCATTTTTTATGGCAACTGACTATTCTTCAAGCCCTTTAACTGTAAAAGGTCAATATATATTTGCTATATTTATAGGCTTGCTAACAGGTATTTTTAGATTGTTTACAGGCAGTGCTGAGGGTGTTAGTTATGCAATAATTATTGGAAATATACTATCTCCTTTGATAGAAAAATATACTTTTCCTAAAGTATTTGGTATGAGAGGTAAAAAATATGAAAAAATTACATATTAAAGATGCGATAATTTTATGTATTATAACGCTTATATCAGGATTATTGCTTGGATTTGTAAATAATTTAACAAAAGAACCTATAAAAAAGGCAAAGCTGGCAGCTAAATATGAAGCATATAAATCCGTTTTTGAAAATGCTGAGGATTTTAATATGAATGATGAGCTTAACATTTCCATAAATGAAATAAATGAAAAGCTTAAAAAAGAAAATTTTGGAAAAGTCAAGATAGATAGTGTTGTTGAAGCCTTGGATAAGAATGGTAAGCCTGAAGGTTATGTTGTAGATACAAGCTCTATGGATGGATATGGTGGCAATATATCAATTTCAGTTGGAATTAATAATGACAATATTATAAATTCCATTGCTTTTTTGAGTATACAAGAAACACCTGGTCTTGGTATGAAAGCGACAGAAGAACCATTTTATTCACAATTTAACAATAAAAAAGCAAATATATTATCAGTAGTTAAGGGTAATTCCAAGTCGGATGATGAAATAAGTGCCATATCAGGGGCAACAATAAGTTCAAGGGCTGTAACAAATGCTGTAAATGCGGCTATATATTTTGTGAATAATAAAAAGTAGGAGGGAAAAATGAATAAGGTTAGTGAACGTTTATATAATGGTGTCATCAAAGAAAATCCGACTTTTGTTCTTATGCTTGGTATGTGTCCGACTCTTGCCGTTACAACCTCGGCTGTTAATGGACTTGGTATGGGAATATCAACATTAATTGTCTTAAGCTTATCAAATTTAATTATATCCTTACTCAGAAGGATTATACCTGATAAAGTAAGAATTCCGGCATATATAGTTATAGTGGCTTCTCTTGTTACAATAGTTGAATTACTTATGCAGGCATATACAAGAAGTTTATATAATGCATTAGGTATTTATATACCACTAATAGTAGTAAATTGTATTATTTTAGGAAGGGCTGAAAGCTATGCTTCTAAAAATAATTGTATATTGTCATTATTTGACGGTATAGGTATGGGAATTGGATTTACTCTTGCACTTACATCTATAGGTATAGTGAGAGAATTACTCGGCTCAGGTAGAATTTTTGGTCTACTTATTATTCCAAAGTCATATACTATATCAATATTTATATTAGCACCCGGTGCATTTTTTGTATTGGCAATATTAACAGCTTTACAAAATAAATTTAAGTTAAAAAGTGCAAGTAATGTAGAAAAAAATGATAAAGAAGGTACCTCTTGCTCAGGTTGTACCATCTGTAATTCATGTAAAAATTAAGAAAGGATAAGTTATGACAGAATTAATTTTAATTTTAATAGCGGCGGCTTTGGTAAATAATGTTGTTTTAAGCAGATTTTTAGGCTTATGTCCTTTCTTGGGGGTTTCAAAAAAAATTGAAACCTCTATTGGAATGGGATTTGCAGTTATATTTGTAATAGCCCTATCTTCTGCTATGTCAAGCCTTATTTATATTAATATTTTAGTTCCATTTGAACTTGATTATTTAAAAACAATAGTTTTTATTTTACTTATTGCAGCTTTAGTTCAATTTGTTGAAATGGTTTTAAGAAAAAAAATTCCAAGCTTATATGAAGCCTTAGGAGTTTATTTGCCACTTATAACAACTAATTGTGCTGTCTTAGGAGTATCCTTAGATAATGTTACAAAGGAATTTGGTTTTATAAAAAGTATTATATATGGAATTGGAACTGCTTTAGGTTTTACAATAGCTATTGTACTTATGGCAGGTATAAGAGAAAAAATAGAATATAATGATATACCGGATAATTTTAAGGGTATGCCCATAGTGTTGATAACTGCCGGACTTATGGCAATAGCATTTTTTGGCTTTCAAGGTTTGATAAAGTAGGGGGAAAATATGTCAAGTATAATTGTGTCAGCACTGCTTTTAGGTGTTATAGGTATTGTAGTAGGAGTAGTTTTATGTATAGCAAGCGAAAAATTTTCAGTTCAAATTTGTGAAAAGGAGGATTTGGTAAGAAGGATTTTGCCGGGAAATAATTGTGGAGCTTGTGGTTATCCGGGCTGCGACGGTCTTGCGAGAGCAATAGCAAATGGACTTGCAAATGTAAATTCATGTCCTGTAGGTGGCAATATAGTAGCCAAAAAAATTTCTGAAATTATGGGAGTTGAGGCTGTAGAGCAGGAAAGAAAGGTTGCTTTTGTTCGCTGTATCGGTAATCAGGAAAAAAGTAATAAAAATTATAATTATAAGGGTGAATTTGATTGTAATATGTTGCTTAATTTGCCGGCTGCCGGCGATAAATCCTGTGAATATGGTTGTTTGGGATATGGTTCTTGTGTTAATGCGTGTGAATTTGATGCTCTTCATATTGTTTTAGGAATAGCTAAAGTAAGTGAAGAAAAATGCGTGGCCTGTGGAAAATGTATTGATGCTTGTCCTAAGAAATTGATTGAATTGGTGCCATTTAGTGCAAAGCATATTGTGCAATGTAGATCAAATGATAAAGGTAAGGATGTAAAGACAAAATGTAGTGTAGGATGTATTGCCTGTACCTTATGTACCAAGGTTTGTAAATTTGATGCAATACATATGCAAAATAATGTAGCTAAGATTGACTATCTTAAATGTACAAATTGTGGAGAATGTGCACTTAAATGTCCTACAAAGGTTATTAAAAGCAATAATTTAGGAGTTTTAGAGGTTAGTGCATAAATTGATGCTATCTTATATACTATCTGAATATTTCTATATAAAATTTTGATAAGGAGAGCTTAGGCATATCAATGCTTATTTTCTCCTTATTTTATTTAAATAAGAGAAAAAATATTAAAGCTATATAATATGTCCGGCTTTGCTTTAATAATAAAAATAAGATTATTTTTGATATTTTAGAATAAGTCTTTTATCTGAGATTAATAATAAATAATGGAAAAAAAACATAAATTATAGTATAATATTGATATAAAAATTAAAGGCGTATATATCTTACATAATATTTATTTTAAAGAAAGGAAAAATATACAAATATTTGTATAGGTGTAGAGATATGAAATTTACAAGAAGTGCAGGAATATTATTACCTATATTTTCTTTACCTAGTAATTATGGTATTGGAACAATTGGTAGCGAGGCTTACAGATTCATAGATTTTTTAGAAAAGTCAAGGCAGAAATATTGGCAAATTTTACCAATAGGACCTACAGGCTATGGGGATTCACCTTATCAAAGCTTTTCTACTTTTGCAGGGAATCCATATTTCATTGATTTAGATTTTCTCATAGAAGACGGTGATTTAGATAGAAATGAAGTTGAAAATATAAAATGGTTTGAAAAAGAAAATAAGGTTGATTATGGCTTGATTTATAATGGAAGAAAATATATTTTAGAAAAAGCTTTCCAAAATTCTTATTCTAAATATGAAAATCAAATTGAAGTTTTTAAAAAGGAAAATGAATTTTGGATAGAAGATTATGCATTATATATGGCATTAAAGAAATATTTCGGCATGAAATCATTTATTGATTGGGAAGATAGGGATGCAAGGCTGAGAAAAGAATCTGCTATAGAAAAATACAAAGAATTATTGAAGGATGATATAAAATATTATATTTTTGTTCAATTTTTATTTTATAAACAATGGAGTAATTTAAAGGCTTATGCAAATTCTAAAGGAATAGAAATTATAGGTGATATACCTATATATGTTTCTCCTGATTCATCTGATTGTTGGGCAAATCCAAAGCTATTTTTGCTTGATGAAGAAAATATACCAACATTTATTGCAGGAGTACCTCCTGATTATTTTAGTGAAGATGGACAATTATGGGGTAATCCTTTATATAATTGGCAAGAGATGAAGAAGGATGATTATAACTGGTGGAAGCAAAGAATAAGGGGTGCAAAAAAGCTATATGATGTTATAAGAGTTGATCATTTTAGAGGCTTTGAAAGCTTTTATAAGGTTAAATATGGTTCATCAAATGCCAGAGTAGGAGAATGGGAAAAAGGTGGAGATATAGATTTTATAACAAGCATTACAAAGGAATTTCCTGATACAAAATTTATGGCTGAAAATTTAGGAGTTCAAAGTGAAGAATTAACAAGATTATTACAACATTCAGGTTTCCCGGGAATGAAAATATTATGCTTTGCTTTTGATTCAGATGATAAAAATGAATTTTTACCACATAGATATGAAAAAAATTGTATATGTTATGCAGGAACTCATGATAATGATACTATTTTATCATGGAGTCAGACTGTAGCAAAGCATGAATTGGATTTTGCAAAATTATATGGTGGACTAAATGAAGAAGAGGGTATTTGTTATGGTATATTAAGATTGGGCTTATCAAGTATTGCCGATGTTTTTATAGCACAATTACAAGATTATATGGAATTACCTAATGAGGCTAGAATAAATACTCCGGGAACATCTGTAGGAAATTGGTGTTTTAGATTGGATAGGATACCGCAAGATGAGCTTGCACAAAGAATAGCAAAATTATGCAATATTTATTCAAGATAGATATGTATAGTAAGTAATATTTATTTTTTATAGAGGTATATATGAGAATAGGTCATGGCTATGATGTACATAGATTAGTAGAAAATAGAAAGCTTATAATAGGTGGTGTTGATATTCCATATCAGTTTGGACTTTTAGGCCATTCAGATGCCGATGTTTTATTGCATGCCATAAGTGATGCCTTATTAGGTGCGGCAGCACTGGGGGATATAGGAAGGCACTTTCCTGATAATGATCCTCAATATAAAGACATAGATAGCTTGATTTTATTAAAAGAAGTATCCAAGCTATTAGAAGAAAAAACTTATATAATTGAGAATATTGATGCAACTATAGTTGCACAAAGACCAAAGCTTGCACCATATATAGATAATATGAGAGAAAATATATCAAAGGTATTAAATATTAGTATGACTCAAATTAATATAAAAGCTACTACAGAGGAAAATATGGGATTTACAGGTTCTATGGAAGGTATTAAGGCTTATGCTGTATGCTTGATCAGTAGTGTTTCAGATACATTTTCAACTTATGCAAATAGTTCAAGTTCTTGTGGATTTTGTGGCTCTTGCAATAAAAATATTTGATTTCAATTTTGAAAGAGGGAAAATATGAAGATTTATGATACTATGACAAAAACAAAAAGAGAATTTGTTCCTTTGGATGAGGGTAAAGTTAAAATATATGTTTGTGGTCCTACTGTATACAATTTGATACATATAGGTAATGCAAGGCCGATGATATTTTTTGATACAGTGAGAAGATATTTTATATATAAAGGATATGATGTGAAATTTGTATCTAATTTTACCGATGTAGATGACAAAATAATAAATAAAGCTATGCAGGAAAATGTGTCAGCTGATATGATATCAGAAAGATATATAAATGAATGTAAGAAGGATATGCAAGCTTTAAATATTTTACCTGCTGATGTTCATCCTCTTGCTACTAAAGAAATAGACGGTATGATAGATATGATAGCTGAACTTATAAAAAAGGGTCATGCCTATAATACAGAAGATGGAACCGTATATTTTAGAACGCTTAGTTTTAAGGATTATGGAAAATTAAGTCATAAAAATATTGATGATTTACAATCAGGCTTTAGAGAATTAAAGGTAAGCGGAGAGGATAAAAAAGAAAATTCAGGTGATTTTGTTTTGTGGAAACCTAAAAAAGAAGGCGAACCATATTGGTCTGCACCTTGGTGTAAAGGTCGTCCGGGCTGGCATATAGAGTGTTCCCTGATGTCAAAAAAGTATTTAGGAGAGCAGATTGATATTCATGGAGGAGGAGAGGATTTAATATTTCCACATCATGAAAATGAAATTGCACAATCTGAATGCTGTTCAGGTAAAAAATTTGCAAATTATTGGATGCATAATGCTTTTCTGAATATTAATAATAAAAAAATGTCAAAATCTGAAGGTAATTTTTTTACAGTTAGAGATATTAGTGAAAAGTATGATTTACAAATTTTAAGATTTTTTATGCTTAATGCACATTATAGAAATCCGCTTAATTTTTCAGAAGAGCTTATGGCAGCTGCTAAAAATAGTCTGGAACGTATTTTAACAGCATATAAATTTATAAAGGATAAGCTTGAAGCGGCTTATAACATAGAACTAAAAGCTGATGAAAATGAATATCTTATTCAAATAAAAGAATTGAAAAATAAGTTTGAGCAAGCAATGGAAGATGATTTTAATACAGCTGATGCAATAAGCTCTATATTTGAAATTGTAAAAATAGCTAATATAAGTATAAATAAAGATAGCTCTAAATATTATATAGAAAATACCTTGAATATTTTAATTAAACTTTGTGATATTCTTGGACTTATTTTAGAAAAAGAGGATAGCTTAGATTTAGAAGTTGAAAAATTGATAGAAGAGAGAACATTAGCTAAAAAGAATAAAGATTTTGTAAGAGCTGATGAAATTAGAGAAATATTAAAGCAGATGAATATTGCACTTGAGGATACCAGAGAAGGCGTTAAATGGAAAAGAATATAGATAAATATCTTGATGAAATATTCAAATTTAATATTGAAAATTTTGAAGCCCTACAGATTTTTGATGCTGCCAATCAATTTTCTCCTTTAGTTTTAGCATATATAGGTGATGCTATATATGAATTGATTATAAGAACTTTGACATTAAAAAAGGGAAACAGAGCTGTAAACAAGTTGCATAAAGATAGCATTTCTTTAGTTAAAGCAAATACACAGGCTATATTCGGTAAAAGTATAAAAGATGAATTAAGTGATGAAGAGCTGATAATATATAAAAGAGGTAGAAATGCCAAAAGTCATAGTGTAGCAAAAAATGCAAGTATTTCTGATTATAGATATGCTACAGCCTTTGAGGCTTTGCTTGGATATTTATATTTAAATAAAAGAATGGATAGAATTATTTATTTGATAAAAAAGGCTTTGATACTTAATAATATTATGGCCTGATTAGGGAGAAAATATGAAGGAAAATTTAGTTATAGGTAGAAATGCAGTAATAGAAGCTTTTAGAGCAGGAAAAGCTATAGATAAATTATATATTCAGGACGGATTGAAGGATGGCTCTATACAGACTGTACTTAGAGAGGCAAAAAAACAAAATCTATTTATAAATTTCGTTAAAAAAGAAATTTTGGATAAGCTTGCAGAAGGGTTAAAGCATCAGGGTACTTTAGCTATACTGGCTTCTTATGATTATTCAAGTGTCGAAGATATTTTAGAATATGCAAAAGCAAAAGAAGAAGCTCCTTTTATATTCATATTGGATGAAATTGAAGATCCACATAATTTGGGTGCTATAATAAGAACTGCAAATTTGGTTGGAGCACATGGTGTGATTATTCCAAAGCATAGAGCAGTCGGATTAACACCTACAGTAGCAAGAACATCAGCGGGAGCAATTAATTATACTAAGGTAGCTAAGGTTACTAATATTAGTGCTACTATAGAAAATTTAAAAAAAGCCGGATTATGGTTTGCTTGTGCTGATATGAATGGTGAGCTTATGTATAACTTGGATTTAAAGGGACCGCTTGCTTTAGTTGTAGGCAATGAGGGTAGTGGAGTATCAAAGCTTGTAAAGAGTAAATGTGATTTTTTAGCTAAAATTCCTATGAATGGAAATATAGATTCATTAAATGTTAGTGTGGCAACCGGAGTATTGGCATATGAAATATTAAGGCAAAGAAATTATATGTAGATATTTTTATATTTTAATTTGAATTTAATAAAAGTTCCGATTATTTGAACTGACCATCAAAAGTTAGATCTAAATGATATGTACCCTTTTCACCGGATTTGTCCGGTAAAAGGGGTACATATCAAAAAACTAGCTAATGGTGGTCAGTTTTTTGATAGTAAAATATAGTACAGAATTTAATTTTATATCTTAATTTTTATAAATTATATAATTTTTTTCAATTCAAAAAATTAAATATAAGGATTAAGTGTATATACACTTGACTTGCCTTATATTTTTTTGTGTAATATAATGCTAATCAAATTTTATTAGGAGATAGACTGAAATTGGAAAATTTAAAAGATTTAAAGTTTTATGATAAGGTGCAATTACTAAATAGGTTAAAGGCTGAAAGAGATGCAGTCGTTCTTGCACACTATTATGTCAATGAAGATATACAAGCTGTGGCTGATTATATAGGAGACTCATTTTTTCTTGCACAAAAAGCAACTGAGCTTAAAGAAAAGACAATAGTTATGGCAGGTGTTTATTTTATGGGAGAAAGTGTTAAAATTCTAAATCCAAGTAAAAATGTATTGATACCTGATATTGAAGCTGATTGCCCTATGGCTCATATGGTTAGTGTACAAAAAATTAAAGAAGTTAGAGAAAAATATGATGATTTGGCAGTTGTAACTTATATAAATTCTACTGCTGAAATTAAGGCGTATTCAGATATTTGTGTTACATCTTCGAATGCTATAAAAATTGTAAATAAGTTAAAGGAAAAAAATATATTTTTTATTCCGGATAAAAATCTTGGGGATTATGTAAAAAAATCTTTACCAAATAAAAATATCATTTTAAATGACGGCTATTGTCCTGTTCATGATGAAATAAATGCTGATGATATTAAAGCTTATAAGGGTAAGGTGAAAATTTTTGCTCATCCTGAATGTAGAAAAGAAGTTCTTGACTTGGCGGACTTTATTGGCTCTACTAAAGCAATTATTAATGAAGCAGGAAAATATGATGATGTTTTAGTTGTTACAGAGGAAGGAATTTTAACAGAATTAAAGAAAAGATATCCGAATATAAATTATAGAAGGTTAATAAAAAATCCGATTTGCAATGATATGAAAAAATTAACCTTGGATAAGGTTATAGACGTAATAGAAAATAATAAAAATCAGGTAAATGTTAGTGAAGAAATTAGAAGTAAAGCTTTAATACCTCTAAAAAGAATGTTGAAATTAGGAGCATAAAATGAAAAAGTATGATATTTTAGTTATTGGTTCAGGACTTGCCGGAGTTAGCACAGCTTTGGAACTAAGTAAGAATTATAAGATTGCACTTATAACAAAGAAAAAATTAGCAGATTCAAATTCTTATCTTGCCCAGGGAGGTATAAATATTTTAAAGGATGAATCTGATAGAAAAGCTTTTATTGAAGATACTTTAAAGGCAGGTCATTATAAAAATAATCTGCAAGCTGTTGAGATGATGGTTGATAAATCACAGGATGCTATCAAATTTTTAATTGATCTTGGTGTTGAATTTACAAAGAAGGAAGGAAAAATTGACTATGCACAAGAGGGTGGTCATTCTGTTGCCAGGGGACTTCATATAGATGATGAAATCGGAAAAGGAATTTTAGATGTATTATATAAAAAAGTTATGTCCAAATCTAATATAGAAATATTTGAAGATACGCCAATTGTTGATATTATTGTAAATAATGGTAAGTGTTATGGAGCAAGATCTTTAGATGAAGTTTTTATTTCAACAAATGTTGTTCTTGCAACCGGCGGTCTTGGAGGAATTTTTAACAAAAGCACAAATTTTCCTCACATATGTGGCGATGCTTGTGCTATTGCAATAAAAAATGGAGTCAAGTTAAAAGATATTTCTTATATTCAATTCCATCCTACTTCTCTTTATGAGGAAGGTGTTGAAAGGCAATTTCTAATTTCCGAGTCTGTAAGAGGCGAAGGAGCTCAACTCTTAAATCATAAATTCGAGAGATTTACAGATGAAATGAAGCCAAGAGATATTGTGGCAAAGGCTATATTAAAAGAGATGGAAAAAGAAGGAGCGGACTTTGAATATTTATCCATGAAGCCACTCGGAGAAGATACAATCCCTAATAGATTCCCTATGATTTTTAAGGAATTAAAAAATAGGGGCATAGATCCAAGATATGAAAATATTCCTATAATACCTTGTCAACATTATACTATGGGAGGTATTGAATGCGACATAAATGGCAGAACTAATTTAGAAGGACTTTTTGCAGTTGGTGAAGTCGGAAATGTTGGTATTCATGGTTCAAACAGACTTGCTTGTAATTCACTTCTAGAGTGTGTAGTTTTTGGTAGAATTTTAGCAGATTATTTAAATAAAAATAAATTTGAAGATAAAGTAATAGATTTTAAAATTACAGATGAAAATATTGATAAAGAAAAGGCAAGTGAAATTATTTTTGAAAGGATAAGAGAGGATGAAAAAGTTAAATCCATTTTTAATTGATAAGTACATTATCTGTGCTTTAAAGGAAGATATGAATAGTGGAGATATTACAACTGATGCAATTTTAAAAAATGAAAATGCTCAAATAGATCTAATTGCAAAGGACAATGGTATTATAGCCGGTCTTGATGTATTTGAACGTGTGTTTGAAATAATAGATCCAAATTCATATTTTAAATTTAATTTTTCAGATGGAGATGAAGTAAATAAATCTGATTTAATAGGAACAATAGATGCAAAGGCAAGCACAATATTAAAAGCTGAAAGAACCGCCTTGAATTTTTTGCAAAGAATGAGTGGAATTGCCGGTTATACTAAAAAAATGGTTAATGCTCTTGGTAGTGATCATGTGAAAATTTTAGATACTAGAAAAACAACACCTAATATGAGAATTTTTGAAAAATATGCAATAACTTTAGGTGGAGCTTATAATCATAGATATAACTTGTCTGATGGAATTATGATAAAAGATAATCACATAGATGCTGCCGGTGGAATAAAAAGTGCAGTTGAAAGAGTCAGAAGTACAAATCCTTTTGTGAAAAAAATTGAAGTTGAAGTAGAAAATTTTGATCAAATAAAAGAGGCACTTGATGTAAAAGCTGATATAATAATGCTGGATAACATGGACATAGAAGAAATAAAAAAAGCTTGCAAGATGATTAATAAGAGGGCTATTATTGAGTGTTCAGGAAATATTACCCTTCAAAATATCAAAAAATATAGGGATTTAGACATTGACTATATTTCTTCCGGAGCTATAACTTATAATGCAGGTATTCTGGACTTGTCAATGAAAAATTTAAAAATTTATTGAGGAAGATATGAATAATTCAAAATTCAGAAGAGAAAATTTACTTAAATTTTTATATGAAAACCATATACCAATATCAGGGAAAAATTTAGCAAAAAAATTTTATGTTACAAGACAAGTAATAGTTCAAGATATAGCTATTCTTAGAGCTAGTGGTAAAAATATTATTTCAACTAACAGAGGCTACTATCTAAATGAGGAAAGAACACAAAAAGTTTTTAAAGTTAAACACAGTGACCGAGATATAAGAAAAGAGTTAAATTCAATTGTAGATTTAGGCGGAACAATTAAAGATGTAATAGTGCATCATAAAGTCTACGGAGAGATAAAAAAAGATTTGGATTGCTCATCCAGACGAGATGTAAAAATTTTCTTAGATAAAATGAGTAAAGAAAAATCCAAACCTTTAGATGCACTAACCGGTGGAGTACATTATCACACAATTATTGCGGAAAATAAAGAAGTTATAGAGGAAATAGAGCTTGTTTTAAGGGAACTTGGATTCTTGATAGAAGAATGATAATAAAAAACAAGTTCTTTATATCATTAAATAATGATATAAAAGAAAAATAAAAAAGATTATGAGCCATTTACAAGCCCTTTTTGTTTAAATATGCTTAAATATCAAAATATTAGAAGTTTAAATTTATGAAAGTTGTAAAATAAAGTGTCAGTATAGAAAAGCTAAAATAAATTAAGTTAGAAAACATGAAATAAAAAAAGATATCAGACAAAAAATATGTTATAATGAATTAACAAAAACAGATAACGGTGAAATAATTTATATTTAACTTTTATAAAACATTATAAAATAGAATAAAGAAAATAAGAGTTTTTATTCAAAATATATAAAAAAGATGGGAGATATTTTATTTTTGATTAGATATCCCCTGTAAATATAAAGGAGAAAATATGAAAAGATTTAAAATTGGTGTTGCTGTAATGGCAGCAATTATGACAATTGGAAATATAGTGCCTGCATATGCCGGTGTTTGGACAAAAGGTGTAAGTAAGGATGCTTGGTGGTATAATAATCAGGATGGTTCTTATTTGAAAGATGGCTGGCACTGGGTAGATGGAAATAATGATGGTGTAGCTGAATGTTATTATTTTGATAATAATGGTTGGATGCTTTCAAATACAAAAACACCGGATGGATATAATGTAAATGGAAATGGTGCTTGGGTTAATAACGGTGCTGTTCAGACAAAATCAGTCCAGACTGTTAATAATCAAACACAAAATAAAAATCCGGATGCCCCACTTGCAAAATATCTTGATACTTGGTATTTAAGACCTTTACCTGATGGACCTATCACGGATGAAAAGCTTTTAAGACGTGGTGATATATTTAACAACAACGTTCAAGGAGCTTTAACTGGGCTTCGTTCTAAAGATACACTGGATGAAAGGAATTTAAAGGTTTATAATTATGTAAAAGATTTTCTAAACAGCTTTGATTTTGAACATGCAAGCAATCGTGAAAAGCTTGAACAAATTAAAAAATCACTAAAAGGAACGCATTATGAAGGGTCGCAATCAGATAAATTGACATTAATGTTTGAAAGATGTGGAAACTGTGCCGCCTATAGTAATTATACAATGTTGATGTGCAGGGCTGTGAATGTCCCTTTTTTTAGTTTTGGAAATTCTTCCCATCAATGCGTTTATGCACAGCTTGACAATGGAAAGTGGATTGGAATTGACAACGGTGATTTTAAATTCGGTATGGAATTTGACAGGGATATGTTTATTCATGTTTTCGGATATGATGTATTAGAAGCATTAGTTGATTAAAACAAAAATGTATATAGAAATGGATATAGAAATATATCCTTTTTTTATTGTCTTTTTTCTGATTAAAACCGTTTTTCCCTTTTTCTTACATACTAAATATAGCAAAAACAAAAAATAGGAGAAGAAAAACATGTTTAAAAAATTCAAACAAAAACGTATTTTAGCCGGATTAATGGCGGTATTAATTTTAATAAATGGATTTTTACCAAATTTACAACCATTAAAAACGTATGCGTTTACAAAACCATATGGACTTTGTATTGACAGTCATACGGTAACAAAAGATGCAAGATGGCGTTCAAGTGATGTTTATGCACCGGTTATGATAGATTTAGACCAATTTACTTATGGAACACCGGAATACGATAATGCACTGGAACAAAATATTCAAAGGTTAAAGGCACATGGAATTAATGAATCTAATGCTTTAAAGCTGTTTTGGACATTAGTAAGTGCTTTTTATACAAATAAAGATATGGTTAAAGCTAATATAATAGATGGGGAAAAGAAAGCCGATAACGCTATATATTGGTATAACGAATCTAAAAAATCTTGTGAAGATAGTGAATCACATAAATACATTAACCCTAAAATAGAACCAAAGTCTTATTTAGGTTTAACAGAACTTGATGTAGGACAGGTATTACACGGAAATCAATGGCAACAAAAAATTCAGGGCAGACCCTTACTTGCAATGCTTGGAGAAGAAAGCACTTTTATGGGGGATGTTGCAAACTGGGATAAAGGCTTAAATGCCGTAATGCCAAGAATTAAAAGAAGTTGGGCAGAATCATATAAAACATATGGTGAAGAGGAAAACGGATATGCAACTTGGCCTGTTGGTTCCGGTGCAAAAAGTTTTTCAAAACCGCAAAGTGAAGAAGCTGATGTCAATATTGTTGCAAAAGTCGCTTTAGATATGGAAAAAGACCAAAACTATTGGGAAAATAAAGATTCAAATTCAAATTCAAATTCAGGAAGCACTGCAAACACAGAAAATATTAATGACACAGACGCAGAAGAATCAGATAACATAGACAAAGATAATGATAACGAACATAATGACAGTAAAATAGGAAGTAGTTCCAAAAATTCACACGAAAAAGGACATTATGTTATCAATATGACAGATACATTTTACAATAACAGCGGTAATCTGATGATACACGATGGAAATGGCTGGGTTGGTTATTCACCATTATTAGGAATTACAACTGGTGCAACACTAAATGTAAAAGGTTGGGAAATTTCTACAAAACACGACAAAGGATACTATGTTGATTTTAAATGGACAGGCGGTAATTCACCCAAGGATTTAGTTTGTTATTTTGATATTCCTGCCGGTTCAATTGCAGCCGTTGGTGATAAAACATTCGTTGATGCTATGCACTTTGTAGCAACTTATCTTGATTTATATGTATGTGTAAAGGCAGAAGATGGACAGATTGAAAAAAGACAAAGGTTTGCATCCTTAAAACCAAACAGAACACAGCCATCTTATCCGGCTTTTAGAATTGGAGACCCTGCTATTGTAAAAGAACCGGGAACGGCAGAAATTAATTTTAAAATTTACAGACATACAGAAGATTTTACAACAAACTATAATGTTTCTTTAAATAAATATGATTATGAAACAGGAAAGCCACTTGAAAAGGCAAGATTTGACCTTTATGAAAGATTTGATGATAAAGACCTTGTAGATGAAGAAAAAGATAATTGT
>CAMQCZ010000017.1 GCA_946999385.1 uncultured Lachnoanaerobaculum sp. | reverse complement strand
ACCCACGTATTCAGCTTGGAAGGCTGATGTTCTACCATTGAACTACACCCGCAAAAGTATGTGATTATTTTATAAAATAATTTTGGATTTGTCAATATATAAAATTAATTTAGGTAATTTTATAAGCTGGGATACTCCCACATAATTGTAGTTTAACAAAATATTGGTAAGGTAAGAATAATTTCTTTTTATTGTTAGCTCATGAATATATATTTATATTTGAAAAATAGGTGGACTTATATTTACCAGAGTAAAAGTTCATATTGTTATTTTATATATTTAAAAGTATAATTTAAATATAAAATATATATATTAGTAATGGAGAAGAGGGGATTAAATGACTAATTCAAATATTGTTCCATTTATAGGTGAAGGAGCAGTTATATTTGAATTATTACCTGACAAAAGTATATCTGATACCTTGAATATTTCTGACAGATTATTGAATATACAAAATGACAGAATTGTAAGTGAATATGAGAGGGAATATTTTGATAAATAAAAGTATATATAATAATAAAAGATATAAAAATAAAAAAGTAAAATAAAAATATAAACATAAAGATGAAAATAATAAAATTATTAATATTATAAAATTAATTAAAAAGGAGAGCTTATGTTAGAATTAGAACAATTTAAGTATACTTTAAATAATTATTATAAAAGTGTGAAAGAGATTAAGGAGTGTCTTTGACCTTGAGAATAAGCTTAATATAATTAGTGAAAATGAAAAGAAGATAGAGAGTAAAAACTTTTGGGAAAATGCAAAAAATGCAGGTAAGATATTAAAAGAAACAAAGAAATTAAAGAATGAGATAGAAAAATTTTATAATCTTGAGCTTTTATACGAGGATATAGAAATTTTAATAGAGCTTGCCACAGATGAAAATGAAGAAGAACTTATAGATGAGATACATTGTAAGCTTAATAAATTTATAAATAATATTGAAAAATTCAGACTAGAATTATTATTTACAGGACCATATGATTCTGAAGCTGCGATTTTAAAATTAAATGCAGGTGCAGGTGGAACAGAGGCTTGTGATTGGTGTGATATGTTATATAGGATGTATACAAGATGGGCTAATAGTCATGATTTTAAGCTTGATATTTTAGATTATCTGGCAGGTGATGAAGTTGGTATAAAATCCATAACCTTAGAAGTAAAAGGTGAAAATGCTTATGGATATTTAAAAAGTGAGCATGGTGTTCATAGATTAGTTAGAATTTCGCCATTTAATGCGGCGGGTAAACGACAGACATCATTTGTATCTTGTGATATTATGCCTGATATTGAAGAAGAAATTGATATAGATTTGGATATGTCAGATATAAGACTGGATACCTATCGTTCAGGAGGTGCAGGCGGACAGAATGTCAATAAGGTAAGTTCAGCAGTAAGACTTACACATATGCCTACAGGCATAGTTGTACAATGTCAAAATGAGAGAAGTCAGCTTTATAATAAAGAAAAAGCGTTTCAAATTTTAAAAGCGAAGCTTTTACTTATAAAGCAAAGAGAAAATGTAGAGAAACTTTCAGATATAAGAGGAAATGTAAAAGAAATTGCTTGGGGAAGTCAAATACGTTCATATATCATGCATCCTTATACCCTAGTAAAGGATCATCGTTCTAATTTTGAAATGGGAGATGTAAATTCGGTTTTAGATGGTAACTTAGACGGATTTTCAAAAGCCTATTTAAATTATTTTAATCTTTTGGATAAGTGATAGATGAAACTTTTAAAAGTCTTGTAAAGCTATTGTAAAATATGTTAGTATAAAAATGTTAAAATAATAGATAATAAAGTGGAGGTATATATGCTCACAAATATAACAAGCTTATTTGAGTTTGTAGGCGGTCTTGGAATGTTTCTTTATGGAATGTCGCTTATGGCTGACGGTATGCAAAAAACAGCAGGAGAGAGGATGCAGAAGTTCTTAGGAATGCTTACTAATAATAAGTTTATGGCTGTAGGTCTTGGAGCAATAGTAACAGCTATTATTCAAAGCTCATCAGCAACAACTGTTATGGTTGTAGGTTTTGTAAGTGCCGGACTTATGAGCCTGACACAATCTGTCGGAGTTATAATGGGTGCTAATATAGGTACTACAATTACAGCATGGATAGTATCTATAAGTCAGTTAGGTGATACCTTTGATTTATTTAAGCCTGAATTTTATTCTCTTCTTTTAATAGGTATAGGAACACTGGTTCTTTGTTTTTCAAAAGATGACAGAAAAAAAACCATATCAGAAATAGTATTAGGCTTGGGTCTTATATTTTTCGGATTAAAAACTATGGGCTCAAGTATAAGTCCATATACGGATTTGCCTATATTTAAGCAGGCATTTGCTATATTAGGCGGAAATCCTTTTTGCGGTATTTTAGTAGGCTGTGTAGTTACTGCACTTATTCAAAGCTCATCAGCTTCTGTAGGTATATTACAGACTCTTGCTATTAGTGGTCTTGTTACAAAGGCTGCCGCTATTTATATTACTCTTGGACAAAATATCGGTACCTGTGTAACTGCCTTGATTTCAAGCATAAGTGCACCTAAAATAGCTAAAAGAGCCGCTATAATCCACTTATTATTTAATTTTGTAGGAGCATTAGTTTTCGGTATTATATCATTTATAATATTTACAATTAATAAACAGTTTGCAAATAGTAACATAGATTCGGTACAAATTTCTATTTTTCATACACTATTTAATGCTACTATGACCATATTGCTTTTACCATTTTCACAGGTGCTTATTAATATTTCAGGTATGATAGTAAAGGGAGATGAAAAAACTCCTGATGATGATATAGCACTTATGAAGGCACATTTGGATAATCGTATTTTAGAAGCACCTTCTATAGCTTTGGAAGCTGTTATAAATGAGATTATAAAGGCCGGTATCTTGGCTAAGGATAATCTTAAAGTAGCAATAGAAGCTGTTTTGGAGAAAAATTCAGAAAAAGTAAAAAGTGTTAATAATACGGAGCAAAAAATAAATAAGATGCAAATTTTATTAACAGAATATCTTATGAAGCTTGATACATTATCTCTTAATGATAAACAGAAAATGATATTGGGAGATCTTTATTATGCAGTAAGTGATATTGAAAGAGTGTCTGATCATGCTGACAATATTTCTGAAAATGCATATTCTCTGATAGAAAAAAATGTTGATTTTACAAATACTGCAAAGTCGGATTTGCAAAAAATAGCCGATTTGGCAATAGCTGCATATTCTAATTCAATTGAAGCTATGAAAACGAGGAGCATTTCTTTGGTACAAAAGGTTAATAAATTAGAGATGGAAGTAGACTTTTTAGAAGACGAGCTTAGAGAAAAGCATATAGAAAGATTGGTTGAAAATAAATGTCATCCACAAGCAAGTATACTTTTTCTTGATATTATATCAAATTTAGAAAGAGTATCAGATCATGCTACTAATATAGCTGAATATATAACAAAAGAAATATAAATAAAAAAGCCTAATAGTAAATGCAAATATGATTTTTAAAATTGTATTTGCATTTATTATATAATTTACCAAAAAATCTTTGTATAGAAATTGAAAAAGGCTTATAAAAAATGCTGCTTTTATACTAATACCGGCTATTAAAATTTATAGAAAAGTTTTATGGATTAAATTACTTGATTTTTATATTAAATTACTATACAATATAATAGGTTGATTAAGAATTAACAAGGATATATAAGGAGGATTAAGATGTCAGTTAAAGTCGCAATTAATGGTTTTGGTCGTATCGGTCGTTTGGCATTCAGACAGATGTTTGAAGCAAAGGGCTATGAAATTGTTGCAATCAATGATTTAACAGAACCTAAAATGCTTGCAAATTTATTAAAATATGATACAGCACAGGGTGGTTTTTGTGGATATTTTGGAGAAGGAAAGCATACAGTAGAAGCAGGAGAAGATCATATAGTTGTTGATGGTAAAAAAATTACTATTTACAAAGAGGCAGATGCTTCAAAATTACCTTGGGGTAAAATCGGTGTTGATGTAGTTTTAGAGTGTACAGGCTTTTATGTATCAAAAGCTAAATCACAGGCTCATATTGATGCAGGAGCTAAAAAAGTTGTTATTTCTGCACCGGCAGGTAATGATTTGCCAACAGTAGTATTTGGTGTAAATGAAAAAATACTTAAAAAAGAAGATACTATCATATGTGCAGCTTCATGTACAACAAACTGCTTAGCACCTATGGCTAATGCACTCAATAATTTTGCACCTATACAAACAGGTATTATGAGTACAATACATGCTTATACAGGTGATCAGATGATTCTTGACGGTCCTCATAGAAAAGGTGATTTAAGAAGAGCTAGAGCAGGTGCCGCTAATATCGTACCTAACTCTACAGGTGCCGCTAAAGCTATCGGTTTGGTTATTCCTGAATTAAATGGAAAATTAATCGGTTCAGCACAAAGAGTTCCTGTTCCAACAGGCTCTACTACTATCTTAACAGCCATCGTTAAAAAAGCAGGCTTGACAAAAGAAGCTGTTAATGAAGCTATGAAAGCTGCATCTTCAGAATCATTCGGATATACTGAAGATCCTATCGTATCATCTGATGTAGTTGGTATGAGATTCGGTTCTTTATTTGATGCTACACAAACTATGGTAATTCAAGTTGCAGAAGATTTATATCAGGTTCAAGTTGTTGCATGGTATGATAATGAAAATTCATATACAACACAAATGGTAAGAACAATTAAATATTTTGCAGAATTGGCATAATAATATTTAAATAATATGTAGATGGACAGAGGTCCGGTCTTAGGGCCGGATCTCTTATTATTTATAAATATAGAAAGAGGATTGTATGTTAAATAAAAAAACAGTTGATGATTTAAAAGATATACAAGGTAAAAAAGTTTTAGTTCGTTGCGATTTTAATGTTCCATTAAAGGATGGAGTTATACAAAATTATAATCGTATAGATGGTGCATTAAAGACAATTAAAAAATTATTAGATGGTAAAGCTCGCCTTATTTTATGCTCTCATCTTGGAAAACCAAAGGGAGAGCCTATTAAAGATTTAAGTCTTGCTCCTGTTGCTAAGGCTTTATCAGAAAGACTTGGTTTAGATGTGAAATTTGTTTCAGATTCACAGGTTACAGGAGAAGAAACTAAAAAATTAGCTAATACGTTAAAGGATGGAGAAGTATTACTCTTAGAAAATACCAGATATAGAATAGAAGAAACAAAATATGGCAAGGATGAAAAAGCAGAAGCTTATGCAAAAGAGCTGGCGTCATTATGTGATGGTATTTTTGTGAATGATGCTTTTGGAACAGCACATAGAGCACATTGTTCAAATGTTGGTGTTACAAAATATTGTACTCAAAATGTTGTTGGATATTTGATGGAAAAGGAAATAAAATTTTTGGGTCAAGCAGTAGAAAATCCTGTAAGACCATTTGTAGCTATTTTAGGTGGGGCAAAGGTTTCTGATAAGATTAATGTTATAAATAATTTACTTGATAAGGTTGATACCTTAATTATAGGTGGAGGTATGGCTTATACCTTCCTTAAGGCACAGGGTCAGGAGATAGGTAATTCTTTATGTGAAGAAGATAAGCTTGATTATGCACTTGAGATGCTTAAGAAAGCTAAAGCTAAAAATGTTAATTTATTATTACCTGTAGATCATATTGAAGGTAAAGAATTTAAAAATGATACAGAATTTAAGACTGTAGATAATATAGAAACAGGATTTTCAGGTTTTGATATTGGACCTAAGACTGTTGAATTATATAAAAAAGCATTGGATGGTGCAAAAACTGTTGTATGGAATGGACCTATGGGTGTATTTGAGTTTGAAAATTTTGCAAATGGTACATTGGAAATTTGTAAAGCAGTTGCAAATCTTTCAGATGCTACTACCGTTATAGGTGGTGGTGATTCTGTAAATGCTGTTAAACGTTTAGGCTTTGCAGATAAGATGACTCATATTTCAACAGGTGGCGGTGCAAGCTTGGAGTTTTTAGAGGGTAAGGAGCTTCCAGGTGTTGCGGCGGCTGATAATAGATAAAAAGAGGTAAAATTATGTCAAGGAAAAAAATTATTGCAGGAAATTGGAAAATGAATAAAACTTTATCAGAAACAAGCAAGTTAATAGAAGAGTTAAAACCTCTGGTAAAAAATGATGAAGTTGATGTTGTTTTTTGTGTTCCAAGTATAAATATATTAAAGGCAATAGAGCTTGTAAAAGATAGTAATATTAAGATAGGTGCTCAAAATATGTATTTTGAAGATGCCGGTGCATATACAGGAGAAATTTCTCCTGCCATGTTAAAGGACGCAGGTGTTGAATATGTTATTTTAGGCCATTCAGAAAGAAGAGAATATTTTGCTGAAACTGATGAAATTATCAATAAAAAGCTTAAAAAAGCTTTTGAATATGGCTTAAAGCCTATAGTATGTTGTGGAGAAACTTTAACCCAAAGACAACAAGGTATAACTATTGATTTTATTCGTCAACAAATCAAGATAGCATTTATGGATATAAGTGCTGACTTGGCAAAGAATGTAGTTATAGCATATGAACCAATTTGGGCAATAGGTACGGGACTTACAGCTACAAAAGAGCAAGCTGAGGAAGTTTGTGCAAGCATTAGAGCTTGTATAAGAGAAATATATGATGAAAATGTAGCAGATGTTATTCGTATACAATATGGTGGTTCTGTAAATGCTAAAAATGCTAAAGAATTATTTGAGCAAGCAGATATTGACGGCGGTCTAGTAGGTGGTGCAAGCCTAAAGGCAGAATTTGCTGATATTGTAAATTATAATAAGTAATATAATAAAGAAAAATGCTTGATAAAGAGGTAGCTTATAAAGTTTAGCTTGAAAGCAACTTTGAAAAGACAATCAATATCAAGCATTTTTTTGTTTTTTAATTTCTATTTGTGTCTAATGAGCCATTCAAATTTTTATAAAAAGTTATTATATTTGACTAGTAATATGTTGCTTTAAAATATAAAAATAAAAAAAATCTGACAATATTTTTGATTTATACTTTATTTTTTGGAAAATATAAAATGGAATCGCAAAAATATTGACAAATATATTGTGAAAATGTATAATAATAGAAACAAAATTATTTCTTAGAAAGAGGTTGTTTATGGGAAAAATAAATCCTATGAGGTATAAAAATGGCGATAAGTGTAGTACTAAGAGTTAAACATTTGAAAAAATAATTTTTACATAGAAGGTTAATTATGTTTAAAATTAAAAAATATTAATGATTTTGTTTACTTTTTTATTTGTATTTTCGTTTGGTATTGTTTCATTCGCTTATAATAACTTAGAATATAAAGATATCTTAGAAAAAAATTTAATGGGTGCAAATTATACCTTGACTGTTGGTTGTGGTTCTTCCACTTGGAAATTTTCCGTAATAAATAATCCTTATGATAGTTAGGATAAAATATGAAAAAATACACAATAATCCTTTTCTATTTATTTATATTAATTGATAATTTTTCCCTTAATATTATTAAAGGTATTAGAGAACGTACTTATAGTGTTTATATAGAGTATCCTTATTTAATATATGAAATTTTAAAACTTATTATTTTAGGTATATTATTAGGACTTTACTTTTATAATGGAAGTATAAAAAAAATTTATTATTATTTTTAAATACTATAATTATTTTTGTATCTATATATTATCCTATAAAATATTTTAAAAGTGGTCGAGAATTATTATTTATTATTAGTGGTATTTTTATTTTTCAAATCTTTACTAAAATAAAAAATAATAAATAGAGTTTAAAATTTAAAAAAATGCTTGATATATTATGTCAAGCATTTTTTTGTTAGATAGATTTTATTAGCTAAATAGATTAACAAATAAGTTCAAAAAAATTTTTTAGTGTCTGAATGCAAATATCAATTTCTTCTTTAGTCTGACTATATCCAAAGCTAAAGCGAATAGTTCCCTTTGGGAAGGTGTTAAGTGCGATATGAGCCATAGGAGCACAATGCAATCCTACACGAGTAGATATTTGGGCTTCACTTTCTAAATAATTAGCCAGTATATTGATATCTATATTAGGTAAACAAAATGAAAGCAAAGGAATGCGATAGTCTTTGGATAATTTATCAAGACCATGACCTATAAGCTTCATTGGAAAATCATCTATATTTTCTAAAAAATATCTTGTGATTTCTATTTCATGATTTGCAATTTCATTCATACGAGATTTTAACCAAGAAATAGAAGAAAATAAACCACAAAGTCCGGGTAGATTAAGAGTTCCTGCTTCAAGATGTTCAGGTAAAATGTCCGGCATATCCAAAGAATCAGAATTTATACCTGTACCACCCAAAATCAAAGGCTTTAATTTAAGACCTATGTCATTATTTAGTATTAAAGCACCAACCCCCTGTGGCCCTAACAAACTTTTGTGTCCTGTTATAGCTAGAGCATCAATACTCATATCTTCCATATTTATTTCAGAAAATCCGGCAAGAGATGCAGAATCAACAAAATAATAAAGTCCGTATGAATGTGCCAACTTGCCTATGCTTTTCATATCTAAAACAGTTCCACAAACATTGCTGGCTGCACTTGTGATTATAGCCTTGGTATTAGGTTGTACAAGCTTTTTAATATCATCAGGATCAGTCTGTCCGAATTTATTACAGGGTATTTGTGAATAGCTTACATTAATCTCTCTTAATTGTTGTAAGGGTCTTATAATTGCATTATGCTCAAGACTTGATATTATCACATGATCATTTTCTTTTAAAAAGCCCTTTAATAGCATATTTAAGCTATGTGTTACACCTGATGTAAAAATAACGCTCTTATTATTTTTTGCACCAAAGAAATTCAATAAGCTTTCTCTTAATTTATAAACCATTTTATCTGCTTCATAAGAGATATTCACTCCGCCACGATTTATATTTGTTGCACTTGTATTGATAAAGTTATATATGGCATCAGCTACAGTGGGAGCTTTTGGAAAAGAGCTTGAAGCTTGATTAAAATAAATCATAATATACCTCTATTATTTTGAATATTTTTCACGTAATATTTTTGCCGCACCAGTCATGGCTAATAATTTTTGCTCAATAATTGAATATGGATTTAAAGGCCTATTAGAGAAGGTAGCAAAACCGCAATCTGAATTTAGCCAAATACGATTAGGTGGTAAAAATTTTAGCACTTTTTCAACATTTTTAATGATCGTATCTACCCTTTCAACCTCGTGTATTCTAGGATTTATAACTCCGAAGCCTAAAATAATTTTCTTGGCAAGAAAGTTATTTTTAAATAGCAAATCAACCTCTCCGGCTCTTTTAGTAGAAAATTCCAAGGCAAGCATATCAACGTCTAAGCTATCCAAAAATCTTGACATTTTATCATAGGAGCCTTCAAGTAATACAGATTCATCAGTTGTCCAATTTCCTCTACAGATATGAATAGCACTTATTACATCTTCATATTCTCTTATTTTTGATAAAATAGGATTTAGTAATTCTTTTGCAAAGCTTAATTCTTGGTCAATCCTGACCTTTTCAGATAAAGCACCTCAGTAGAAGGAATTATCACCGCCTTTTTTTTGAAAAACTACTTCTGATATGATAGGTTCATCTATTTGAATTACCTTTATTCCACTTTTTATAAGTGATTCTATTTCATTTAATAAAAGCTTGACTACATCAGCACCAAGCTCCTTACGGTTTTTATAAGCATTTTTAGATACTTCCTTAAGCCACATAGATCTTGTCAAAATATAGGGACTTGGAATAGTCATCTTATAAGCTTTTTTATAAATAGAGGACATAAGTTCTACTTCTTTTTTATTTAAACGACTATTAATATCTATCTTATCTACACAAATAGGATTACTCATAGAATTATCTGAAGCATCCATTTGTTGTAAGCTTTCGTTAAATGAATCAGAATCAGCTGTTATTTCTAATATTTCATTCATATTCATAAGTGCTACACCATTTACATGTTCAGCAACATAGCTTACAAAATTATCTCTATCTAATTCACCACATATAGGTATATCTATATTTGCTCTTATTTGTAAGTCGATAATATTCTTAGTTTCTTTCAAAAGCTCTTTATTGTATTCGTCAATATAATCCTTATTTATTTTTGATAATGCTTTTAATTCTAATAATTTTTCGCTTCTTGGCATACTACCTATTAATGTAGTACAAAAGTCGGGGAATTTATTGTTCATAACTATCCTTTCACATTTATAATAAATAAAAGACCGGTAATTATATCAGCTAGACATAATCGCCGGTCAATTTTTTGTTTAAGGTTCTACAACATAAGCTGTATTTGAAATAATATCTACAACCTCTCCCATAGTTGTAACCTTGCCGACTAGGAGCTCATCCTTGAGTTCATAATAATCAAGGCAAATACCACAGGAAAGAATCTTAACACCCTTTTCCTCGAGTATTTTAAAATCATCTATTGCTTCTGAACCGGTACAGGTTAATTTAACTCCTTCAGCATAAAGAATAATATATTCAGGAACATTTTCTTTAATAGCAAGAGTGTGTATGAATCCCTTCATAAGAGTATCAACTAAGGACTGATCGCCTTTTCCCATACCTGTAGTCTTGATAATCACGGTATATTTTGACATTTTTAATTCCTCCTTTATAAAATTGCATTAAAAATATGGTTTAATAATAGCACTTATATATAAATGTGTAAAATTTTTATTAATTATATATATAATTAATTATAGATAAAATCAATAATATATAAATGAATCTAATTATAGCCACTAAAATATAATTAAGAATATAATATTAAAAAGCTTATGAATAAAAAAGCTTAATATTGATGTGGATAACAAAAAAAGAAGGTTGTTAAAAGCTTTCTTAAAAGCTTAACCTTCTTTTTAATATATTGATATTTAAAAATCCACACTTTTATTTTATTTAGTGAAATATTTTTCCCAACTGTCTGTGCCTAATGATAATATATAGGTACATCCTATATTAGAGCCTGAATTATTGTCATTAATTGCACCGCCTAACTTTGGTTTTCCATTTACATTTTTAATTGAATAACGTTTCATAGCAACCTTTGTATCGGAATTATTATCTAAAAGGACAGTTTGATCATCGGAATCAGTTACATATATTGCTGATAATTGATTATCGCTATTATATTCAGCTCCCCAAATTGTTATAACATGAGAATAATTACCGAAATTGAAAGAGATAGCGACTATAGAGTCTTTTCCGATCAGCTCTTTGAGGTCGTCATTTAAATCCTTATATTTACTATTAGATCTTCTTTCGCTCAAAATAGTTTCTTTAAAAATATCATAGAAAAATCCGCCTCTGGCATCCGGTATTAAATTCGTATCTTCTACGTTTATTACACCATTCTCCTTTGGAGTATAGCCATTTATAAATAAATCAAACAATAAATCTGTGTAAAAGCCTTTACTTCTATTGGCAAATATATGTTTAAACAACTCGAACACCTTGCTATCCTCTTGATTATCGGGTGGAGTCTGCAAAGAATATAAATCATAATCTTTAGAACCTATTTTTTTACTGATATTCCCCTTTTCCTGTATATATTTGTCTATGTATTCTTTATTTTGCTCAAGCCACCAGCTCAACATATTACTTGCTGTCGCACAAAAGCATAGATTTCTATCTATTTGAGAGGCACTCCCGGAGGAAGCTTTATTTATATCAAACCAAGAATTTCCGGATACAAATGGAGCATTATAGCTTATATATGTTTTACCATTTTCTATAAGTACTTCTTTTTTAAAATCCCCATTTTCTCCCATGATTGGAGCTGTAATATTTTTTACCCAAGCTATGGTATTTATTTTTCCATTTTCATCTACAAATTGAGCTATATTTTTATTTCCAAGCTCTTGTAAATTTTGTTTGACATGTTCAGCTTTAACTGCTTCAAGCTCTTGTTTATCTTCAATATTTGCATTTGGATTAGTATTATCAGTATTTCCTTTATTTAAAGCAATACTTGGAGTAGCAGGTCTATCTTTGTTTAATTGCTCTTTATTGTTATTTGCATTAATACTATTTTCATCAGGTTTACTATTATTAGTATTATTATTATTATTATTTTCGATAGGCTTATTGTTAGCTTCGTCAATATTATTTTCGGCAGGTGTATTATTAATAATATCACCGGTATTTTTATTAGCCTGCTTGTCGGAAGCTTGATTTTTATTTATGTAAGAAGTATATGAAGAGGATCTGCTGCTACCGCCGCCTGATCCACCTGAGCCTTTGAGTAATTTGTTTGCATTGCGTACTAATAAATTTTCGGCTTTTTTAATATTGGTATTGAAGCCTTTATTATGTATAAATATTTCCTTATTATTTTTATCAATCCATCGACCATTTGGATTTGTCATATATCCGTCAGGTGTAAGCTGATTTGAATACATATTTCCTGATTTAATATCAAAATAATAGCAGTAGCCATCTATCCATTGCCAGCCTGTAAGCAGCTTTCCTTCATCAGTTCCCTTTTGTGGATTTAAAAAGTACCATTTATCACCTGATTTAAGCCAGCCTGATTTTAGGTTGCCATTTATAGGATCAAGATAATACCAAACGCCTTTATCCTGTATCCAAGCTTTCATTAAATTTCCATTTTTATCATAATATTTCCAACTATTACCCTCATTTTTCCATGTGTTTGCAAATGATGTAATATAGGAAGATAAGATAAAAATGCTTGAAACGATAAATATTTTTTTAAAATTTATTTTCATACTATACCCCCATATAATTATAAAAATGTATTATATAATATTAAATATAAATACCTTGTTAAGAATAAAAATTATTTTATCATTTTGAAATTTTTAAATACTAAATATAATGATAATATTGTCGATATAAAATCTGATATAGGACCTGCAAAAAGTGTTCCATATATACCGAAAATAAATGATAATATCAGCAAAAGAGGAACGAGTATAAGTCCCTGCTTTGCTATTGACAGAAAAATGCCATTTTTTACATCTCCAATAGCTGAAAAATAATTGATAGCTATAGGTTGTATTCCATATGAAAATACCAAAAACATATAAATCCTTAAATAAAGACGTCCGAATTTAAAATATAATTCTTCACCATTACCGAAAATTCTTATAATCATATCAGGGAAGAATTGGAATATTATAAAAACTATCACACAAAAAATACAGGATATAGTTATGGCTTTGTTAAAGGTTTCCTTAACTCTGTTATATTGTCTTGCCCCCATATTGTAGCCTAGTATAGGCTGACAGCCCTGTGCAAGTCCGACAGATATAGATATTATAATACTGGATATTTTGGCAACTACACCTGAAATTGCAAGTGGTATGTCGCTGCCATAAATGGATTTTGCACCGTAGAAGGTCAGCATATTATTAAGTAATATATTTACTATCATTAATATTAATAAGTTAATAAAATTTGACATTCCTAATTTTATGATACCAAGTATATATATGGACTTTAATTTAAAGGCTTCCAGACAAATTTTGACAGTCTTAAATTTAAAAAAATAAGCCAAGGCTAATATAAAGGATAAAATTTGACCTGTAATAGTTGCAAAAGCGGCACCTTGTATTCCGAGTTTGAGTGGATACATAAAAAGCCAGTCAAGAAAAATATTTAATATAGCACCTATTATTGTGCATATCATAGAATAAGTGGGAGAACCGTCTGCTCTGATTAAATTTGCAGTACAGGTTGAAAATAGTAAAAAAGGCAGACCTATTGCAGTAATGTGTAAATATGGTATTGCTAAAGGTAGAACATTTTTTGTGGCACCGCTGATTATTAATATTTGCCTATTGAAAACAAGTGTAAAAATAAGAATAAAAATAGCTAAAAGTGAAACTAAAATAAGACCGTTACCCAAAAAATTTCTTGCCTCTTTTTCCTTTTTTTCACCCATTCTTATATTAAAATTTGCAGCAGTTCCAACTCCTACAAGCTGTGCAAAGGCTACAGAAAATGTTACTATCGGGAAGGAAACATTAGTAGCCGCATTTCCAAGCATACCTACTACATTTCCTATAAATATCTGATCAGTTATATTGTAAGCAGAACCTACAAGTAAGCTGATAATAGAAGGTATAGCAAATTTGAATATTAATTTGCTGATATTCTGTGTTCCAAGTATATTATCATTTGTCATTTAAACTCCTCTTTCTTATAATTTCAAGTAATATTTCGTCAGCCCTTGATAGAAAAGCATCACGAGGGTAAGCGATAGTTAGTTGCCAGTGCGGTTTGTATTGCTTTGGAATAGAGTAGATATATAAGGTCTCAGCTTTTTTTGAGAACTCTCCTTTACTTTTATAGTAGTTTATATATTCTTCAGGAAAAATCATAATTCCTATACCCTTTGCTGCAAATTCAAGAGCCGTCATATAGCTCTTTACAATTAAGCTGTTGTGTACACTATTGATACCGGCTTTTTTGAGAATCAAATCTTGCATTTGTCTAATACTCTGTTCTTTAGTCAGACTGATAAAATCCATATATTGTATATCTTTTAAATCAAGCACAGGATATTTATATTTATCAATTATTCTTGCTTTATTATCCAAGGCTTGATTGTATGAGCTTAAAATCACAAAATTTTCATTGGACAGACCTTCACACTTTAAGTGAGAGCAATCTATTTCGGGAAAAATATGTATGAGAGCAAAATCAATTTCACCTTTTATAAGATAATTTTCAAGTTGTAGTGATGTATCTTCTATTATATTTATTTCTATATTTGGATATTCCTTCTTAAAATTATATATAACATTTGGCAAAATCAAGCGACCTAGATGATTTGTAATACCTAGGTTTATTTTCCCCATTTTTAAATTGTTTATATCACTGATTTGTGATTGCATATCATCGTAAATTCTCAAGATCTTAGTTGCGGCCTGATAATATTTTTCGCCTGCAAGAGTAAGCTTTAAGCCATTGGTTGAGCGGATAAATAGATCGCAAGATAAATTAAGCTCTATCCTTTTTAGAGATTGTGATAAGGATGGTTGAGACATATATAATTTTTTTGCAGCTATAGATATACTACCTTCTTCAACAATAGTCTTAATATATAATAATTCTTTACTTGTCATTTGTCTACCTCTATAACATTTTACTTATATACATTATAATATATATAAGTATTGTCTATATTTTACAATAGTCTTATAATATTTACAATATAAATTAAAGTAGGAGGATATATGATAAAATTATACGATAAGGGAATTTTTCTTTTGGACGGCAAAAAAATTATAAAAGAAGAGGAGCTTGAACAGCTTCAAAGGGAAAAAAATATAAGCTTAGATAAAACTAAAGCACTAAAAGGTACTATTGCTTATAATATTTTAAAAAATCATAATATATCCGATAATATGGATAAGCTCAAAATTAAATTTGATGCCTTGGCATCACATGATATAACTTTTGTTGGAATAATTCAGACTGCAAAGGCATCAGGAATGAAAAAATTTCCTGTACCATATATTTTAACAAATTGTCATAATTCTTTATGTGCTGTCGGTGGAACTATAAATGAAGATGACCATCTATTCGGCTTGTCAGCTGCAAGAAAATATGGTGGGATATATGTTCCTCCTCATATAGCCGTTATTCATCAATATGTACGTGAAACTATGGCAGGTTGCGGAAAAATGATTTTAGGCTCAGACAGTCATACGAGATATGGAGCTTTGGGAACTCTTGCTATGGGTGAAGGTGGAGGAGAAATTGTAAAGCAGCTTTTGGAAGATACTTATGATATTAAAAGACCTGAAGTTGTATGTGTTTATTTAAAAGGTAGCCCTAAGCCTTATGTAGGACCTCAGGATATTGCCTTGGCAATAATAGGAAAGGTGTTTAAAAATTCTTTTGTAAAAAATAAAATAATGGAGTTTGTGGGTGAGGGCATTAGATCCATGACTACCGATTATAGAAATGGTATAGATGTTATGACTACTGAAACAACCTGTCTTTCATCTATATGGCAAACTGATGAGGATACAGAGAAATTTTTAAATATACATAAAAGAGGAAATGATTATAAAGAGCTTAAACCTGAAAATATAGCATATTATGATTCGTTGATAGAGGTGGATCTTTCAAGCATAAAGCCTATGATAGCCTTACCTTTTCATCCAAGCAATGTATATTCTATAGATGAGCTTAATGATAATTTATATGATATTTTAAGTCAGGTGGAGGCAGAAGCGTTAAAAATAGGAAAAGAAGCCGCAAGAGATTTTAAATTAACAAATAATATAGAAAATAAAAGATTGAAAGTTTCGCAAGGAATTATAGCAGGCTGTGCAGGTGGTAATTATACTAATGTAATGGAGGCTGCCAATATTTTAAAGGGAAAAAGCTGTGGCTTTGGTGAATTTAATTTATCAATATATCCTTCTTCTCAAGCTGTTTATATAGATGCTATGAAGAAGGGAGCAATAACAGAGCTTTTAGAAGCCGGAGCAGTTGTAAAAACTGCCTTTTGTGGTCCTTGCTTTGGGGCAGGAGATACTCCTCATCATAATGGACTGAGTATAAGGCATACGACACGTAATTTTCCTAATAGAGAAGGCTCAAAGCCTTTACAAAATCAAATGTCTGCTGTAGCCTTGATGGATGCAAGAAGCATAGCCGCAAGTGCTGTTAATGGTGGAATTTTAACCTCGGCACAGGAAATGGAAAATTATATTTCTGAGATACCTGAATATAATTTTGATAGCGGTATTTATGAAAAAAGAGTTTATCAAGGATTTGGGAAGGCAGACAGAGGTGAACTTATTTATGGTCCTAATATTAAGGACTGGCCAAAGATGACAAGCCTTACTGATCATATTTTATTAAAGGTTTGTTCAAAGATAATGGATGATGTAACTACTACAGATGAATTGATACCTTCAGGTGAAACCTCCTCATACAGATCCAATCCTTTAAAGCTGGCAGAATTTACACTTTCAAGGAGAGATCCTAATTATGTAAATGAGTCAAAGATAGTTGATAAGATAGAAAAATGCAGAGCTGAAGGAGGAGATATTTTAAAGATTGATAATAAATTGGTAGATATTTATAATAAAATCAAAACTATAAGAGGCTTTGAAGATATAAATGAGAGGGATGTAGAAATAGGTTCGCTTATTTATGCAAAAAAGCCGGGAGACGGCTCTGCGAGGGAGCAGGCCGCAAGCTGTCAAAGAGTTATAGGAGGGCTTGCAAATATTGCAAAAGAATATGCTACAAAAAGGTATAGATCAAATGTTATAAATTGGGGAATGCTTCCATTTATTTTGGAAAAGCATCCTGATTTTGAAGTTGGTGATTATATTTTTATTCCAAATATAAGAGAAAAAATAGATACTTGCCTTGATGATATCCCGGCATATATAATAAGAGATGAAATAAGAAAAATAAAGCTTTATATACAGGAGCTTACCAATGAAGAAAAGGAAATTATTAAGGCAGGCTCATTAATAAATTATAATAAGCAAAGGAAAGGTTTATAAGCTATGAAGATAGGTATTGGAAATGATCATACAGCTATAGATTTAAAAGAGATTATTGTAAGCCATTTAAAAGAAAAGGGATATGAATGTATAGATTTTGGAACAAATGAAAGAGGGGTAAGTTGTGATTATCCTAAATATGGTCAGATGGTTGCAGAAGCTATAAATGATGGAAAAATAGAAAAGGGTATACTTATTTGTGGAACCGGTATAGGTATTAGTTTGGCTGCAAATAAAGTTAAAAATATAAGAGCGGCAGTATGCTCCGAGCCATATTCTGCACATATGGCGGCCATGCATAATGACGCAAATATCATAGCCTTCGGAGCAAGAGTGGTAGGTAGTGATATGGCAAAAATGATAGTTGATGAATTTTTAAATACTCGCTATGAGGGTGGAAGACATCAAAAAAGAGTGGATATGATAAGGAAAATAGAAGATAAATATAATAAATAAGGGGAGCGTATGCTTGAAAATTGGTTTTCATTTTTGTCTGCTGATAAAAGAAAAAAAAGACAGGAAAGATATTTCAAAAAAGTATATCCTTTCGGATTAGAGCAAAAAAAGTTGGAAAGCAGATATTTGAAAGAAAAATTTCCTGATTCAAAGGATATAAAATTTTACATATATCATCTGATTATATTAAAAGAAAAACTTGCAAATACTTTGCTCAATGAGGATGAAGATGATTATGATAATAGTAATATAGAAGATATAATAAATAAATGGAAAAAAGATAAGCTTGTTAAGCAACTTGGTGATTTTGTTATTGATATTTTGGAAAATATAGCCTTGGCACAATTATCAAGTAAGAATTTAGAAGAATTTAAAAGTAAATTATAAATAATGGTATGTAAAATATTTATTTTCTCATTAGTATAGCTTGGAAATAAAAATTTTACATACCATTTTATAATATAAATTATTTATAAAGTTGACAGGTAAAATATATAAAACTTGAACAATATTTAAATGGAAGTTTTGAAAAATTAATATATACTAATTCATTAGTTAGGATAAACTAACTAATATATTATTTAAGTGAGGTTTGATATGAGAAAGTCTTTAAAATCCGGATTATTTATGCTGGTTACATTTGCAACAGCTTCTATTATATCTTTCCCTACATTTGCGGGCAATTGGAAGCAGGAGGGATTGAATTGGAAATATTATGATAATAATGGTAAATTTGCAAGAGCTTGGATAGAGGATGGCGGTTCTTGGTATTATCTTGATCCTGTAAGTGGTAATTTAAAAACAGGATGGATAAAGGATGAAAGTGGGAAATGGTATTTTTTAAATCCTGTAAGTGATGGCAAAAAAGGAGAGATGAAAACAGGATGGATAAAGGATGGCGGTTCTTGGTATTATCTTGACCCTATAAGTGGTAATTTAAAAACAGGATGGATAAAGGATAAAAGTGGAAAATGGTATTTCCTAAATCCTATAAGTAACGGTAATAAGGGTTCAATGCTAACAGGTTGGCAGTGGATAGATGGTAATTGCTATTATTTTGAACAATCAGGTGATTTGCTTACAAATAATATAAGCAAGGATGGATATAAGGTAGATAAAGATGGCAAGTGGATAGATAAAAATGGAAAAGCTGTCTTTATTAGGAATAAAGGTATAAGTACAGCAGTAAAAAATAGTAGTAATAATAAACAAGTTTATTCAATAGAAGACTCAAGCCAAGCATCTACTACAGAGCAACAAGAGCAGGCAAAGAAGGAAGAGCAGGCAAAGAAGGAAGAGCAGGCAAAGAAGGAAGAACAGGCAAGACAGGAAGCACAAAGAAAGCATAATACTATAAAAGAGCTTGAAGCCTTGGACGATATTAGTGTTAATAAAAATATAAGTAAAGAAGATTTGAAAAAGCTTTTACCTAAAAAGGTAAAATTAATTATGGAAGATGCATCTATAAGAGAAGCAAAAATAGATGTAAAGGATGAAGAATTAGCTAAGGTAGACACCGGTATTTCAAAAGAATATATGTTGAATTTGGATTATATATTACCTGACGGAGTTTTAGAACCTAAAAAGCCTTTAAGTATCAAAGTTATTGTTAAGCAAGAAATTACTATAACAAGTATTACTCCAATTAGTGAAATAGTTGGTGAAGAAACAGATAATGTAGCAGGAAAATTACCTAAAACAATAGAGCTGAATTTGAGTAATGGTCAAAAGCAAAGGGTTGCTGTAAAAAGTAAAAAATTTAATCCTGAATTTGATTATCATTACATAGGAAGCTATGAGGTTGAACTTGAGTATGATTTACCTGAGGGTGTAAGCGGTAATAAACCACAAGCAAAGGTGAAATTAACAATTACCAAGGCTTCAAGCTTTAAGCTTGATAAAGATGAATATAAATTATCAGAAAAACCACTTTTAAAATTACATGATGGAATTTTAAATGAAGGTGAGGAATTGAGTATAAAAGTAGCAAAGTCTAAGGATGGCGCACCAATAAGCTTGAATCAAGGTGAAGATTATACAGTGGATATAGCACAAAATGCTATAATATTAGAATCTGATAAAATAGTGAAAAAAGTGGCAAAAGAAGCCTTGACACAGGATAAATTAAATAAAGATATAAGTATTTACATTAAGGAAATAATATTATTTAAAAAAGATAACAGAACTAAGCAATATATAGCAGATAAAATACCTGAAAAAATAAATTTCAAAAAAGAAGCTACAGCTAAGAAGCTTAGCATTACTTCTTTTACTCCTATAGAAGATAAAACATTTGAAAAAAGTGTTTTAAATACTAATGGAGCGGCATTTTTATCAAAAACCTTCGGAATAAGTGAAATAGAGCTTGTTTTAAGTGATAATAGTAAAAGAAAAGTAAATGTAAAAGAAAGGGTTAGATATGCTCCTGATTATACATATAAGGCAGGCAAGTTCAAGGTTGTTTTAGATTATGATATGCCTGATGATATTGATGGATTTAAGCTTGAAGTAACCTTTAATCTAACAGTTACTGATTCAAGTGAACAAAATATACCTGAAATAGCGATTGATAAAAAAGAATTAAAAGAAGATGAAAATCCTGAACTCACTTTCAAATATGATTTAACAGAGGATATGGAAGTTAAGATGGAAATAGGACAAACACCGAATGATTATAATTCGCAAGAATTAGACAAATATAAAGATTATACTATAGATGCACAAAATAATAAGCTTATACTTAACAGCGATAAATTATTAAAAAAATTATTTTTACATGGAGCATATAGTCAAGGACACTTAAGCTCTAATGTTAAATTTTATCTAACAATTTATAGTATAAAGAAAAACTCAGATTCAGATCCGGTAAAAGTATTTAGTGGAAATAATCAATTTCAGCTTAAATATAGTCCAAAAGAGGATGAACAAGAGGATGAACAGGAAAATATACAAGATGAATCAAAATTAATTAGAACCATGGCTGTATCATTTCCATCTGAACAAAGAAGAGAAGATTTGAAATGTCAATTATATGTAAATTGGGAACCATTAGATAAAGATAAAATAGACGATATAAAAATATATAAAGCTGAAGGCGGTAAAATAAAGGGAAAGCCTATTGAAGGTATAGTCGTAGTACATGAAGCTTTTAATGAGGATGATGAAGAAAATCATACAACAAGCAGTGTATTAAAAATACCATTTGAGAGTGTAAAGGATAAATTGGAAAATAATGAGATAAGCTTAAAGGGTGTAGGGAAAACCTATCTTATACCTCAATTTCATATAAAATATTATCCAAATTAAAGAATGAGGAAGTAAAATGTATAAAATATTTAAAAAATTAGTCAGTCTTATACTCGTATTAGCTATGATATTTTCTAATGGAATATCAGGTATAAGCAGCTATGCTAATGTGGATAAATCATATGTAGACGAGCTTTTAGATAAAATGAAGGCACCATATGATATTATGATTGAGCTTGATTATCAAGGTGAGGATAGAGAAAGCTTAACAAGACAGGAGAAAGCAAATTTAGCACAAAAGGATTTGATTGATTTACTTGAAAAAGAAAAGGCGTTGAATAATGTAGAAAAATATGAATCCTTTTATATAGTAAATTCAATACATGCAATTATCAAGAGTAGAGATTTGGTAAAACAAATCTCTACATTTAATAACGTAGTAAGAATAAGTGCAAATTCAAAAATACATCTTATAAACCCTATTAAAGAAAAAAAGATACAGACTTTTAGTGATATTTTTGTACCGGATGAGAAACGTATTGAATGGGGTGTTTCTCTGGTTCATGCTGATAAAGTTTGGGATGAATATGGATTTAAGGGCGAAGGAGTAACAGTAGGTATTATTGATACAGGCGTAAATTATCGTTTGCCTGCAATAAAAAATAGCTACAAGGGTTATGATGCTAAAACAGGTAAATTTGATAATTCATATTATAAGGATTGTATAGACGGTTATTTAGAGCCTTTAGAAGACCATGTAAACGATCATGGAACACATGTTGCCGGCACTATTTGTGGTTCCGAGGGAAATATAAATAGAATAGGAGTTGCACCTAATGTAAAATTTATTAGTGCGAGAGCTTTAAACGATCAAGGTGGAGATGTGAGTAACTTGATGGAAGCTGCACAATGGATGCTTGAGCAAAAGCCTGATGTTATAAATAATTCTTGGGGTGGTAGCAGTGATGATGATGCATGGTTTGAAAAAATTGCTACTGCATGGAAAGAAGCAGGAATTGTAGGAGTTTTTGCGGCAGGAAATCAGGGACCTTTTGAAGATACACCGGGTCTTGGAAGTGTGGCAAATCCGGGAAATATGCTTAATGTACTGACTGTAGGTGCCGTTGATATAAATAAAAAGCTTGGATCTTTTTCAAAAAAAGGGCCTTCAGTATTTGATAAAACAGGAAAAATAATAAAACCTGAGATTGTAGCACCGGGAGTGCAGGTACGTTCTATAGATGCTCTTGGTAATTATGTATCATGGAATGGTACAAGTATGGCAACACCTCATGTTGTAGGTGTTATTGCACTTATAAAACAGGCTGATCCAAGTCTAAGTGTTGATGAGATTATTGACCTTATAAAGGATAGCTGTGAAGGCTTAAATGATAATAAATATCCTGAGATTCCTAATATGGCTTATGGATATGGGCTGATTAATGCTTATGATGCTATTGCCAAAATAAAGGGAAGAAATTTAGGATCTATTTATGGAAAAATTTTAAAATCAGGAAGTGATACAGAGGCGGCAGGTGCAAGTCTTATTTCAGAAAATGATGCTTATATAGGAAGAGATTATATAATAAGTGCCAAATTAAAGGATGATATTTCTATTAAGGAGGCAAAGGCTTATTATAAATTTAATGATGAAGCTGATGAAGAAGGACTTGATTTAAGACTTGACAGCGGAGTACAAAATGATGGTATATATAAGGGGATAATACAGGCAGATAAGCTGAAAAAGGGTGATTTAAAGCTTAGACTTGAGATAAAGGATTATGCTGATAATATTACAAAAATAGAAAAGACTATTAAAGTATATGATGGTATACAATTACCATGGAACTTTGATTTTGAAAATGATCTTTCAGGCTTTATTTCAACAGGTGGATTTAAACTTTCAAAAAGATTATCACAAGGAGAGCCTCCATTACTTGAAGGAAGTACACAGTATATAGGTGTTGATGGGGGTATGCCTGTATTTAAGCAACAAACGGACAGCTATTTATACTTACCTCCTATAGATTTAAGAAATGTAAATGAAGATGATAATTTAACTTTAAGTGCAGATATATATAACGGCTTTGAAGGAGTGTGTTTATCAAAGGTTGAGGCTAAATTTAGTGATGAAAATGATTGGAAGCTTGTACATCAGACCTTTATAAGACCTGATTTTACATTGGAGGAAAGAAAATGGCAGCATGATACATATTCCTTGAAGGATTTTGCTAAAAAGAAAAGCGATAAGCCTTTGCTTGTAAGATTTTACTTTTTCGGACGTGATAAGGGACCGGGCTTATATATTGATAATATAAATATAAGTACAAATGAAACAACTAAGCCAAAAGCTATTAGTGATTTAAAAGCTATATTGGATGTTAATGCTGTTAAATTAAGCTTTACTAAAAATGAAGAAACAGATATAGACGAATATATCATCGAAAGAAAGACAAAAGACGGTGATTATACAAAGATAGCAAGCATAAAGCAAGGAGAAAATGAAAATTTTGTCTCTAAAAATGAAAATAATCATTCACATTTTGTTATAAATTATTCAGATGAAGATATAAATGTAGGTAATGAATATACATATAGAGTAAAAATAAAAGATATATCTGGTAATATTTCAGAAGATTCAAATGAATTTAAGATAAGCTATAATGGCGAATATCGTATAAATGTAATCTATGATTTTGAAGATAATGATGGAAATTTCACTACAGGAATACTGAGTGGTGATACAAATGACTGGGAATATGGAAAGTCAAATTTACCAAAGGAATGGAAAGATGGCACAATAAATCATAAAAATATTTATGGTGAATTGATTAAAAATCAGACAAATTTGTGGGGCACCAAATTAGACGGTGCAATGACCAATGGTATTAATGCAAATGAAGATGCTTACCTTCAAATGCCTGAATTTGAAGTAAAGGAAGGTGATTATTTTTATTTTGACTCTTTCGCATGTGAAAAATATATTTCAAAAGTAACATTTAAAGTAGAAATAAAAGAGCATGATAAGGATGATTGGCAAGAATTGATAAGCAAAGAAAAGCTTATGCTTGATTTTAAAAATAATCAATTTCCGGAATGGAGAACTATTAGGGCTTCCTTAAAAGAATATGAAAATAAAAAAGTTGATATTAGATTTAGAGTTATCAGTAAGGGAGGCATATATAGCGATTATAATGCAGGCTGGTATATAGATAATATAGTTGTCGGAGAGAAAAAGAAAAATATTTCAAGCTATGCTATGGATATATTTTCTGATGATACGGAGCTTGTAACCTATAATGATATAGAAGAGGAAGTGAAAAATAATAATTCGGATTTGGAGCAGGAAGCTTTAAAGGATTATACTACATTTGGAGTATCAGGAGGCAGTATTGATGAATCACAAGCTATTCCATTGCAAGCTAGAGTAGAAGTTTTAGAAACGGGTAAATATACTTATGCCGGTATAGTTGATGGCTCATATAAATTAAAGCATGCAATAAATTTAGAAAATCATCCATATACTCTTGCTATTAGTGCCTATGGGTATGAAACTCAGATTGTAAAAGTGGATTTAAGTAAGGAAAATAATAAAGAATTAAATTTCTTATTAAAGCCGGCTAAAAAATCAAGTATACAGGGCAAGGTAAAGGACAGCGATAATAATGCAATAATGGCTGCAAATATAAGCCTTGTTGATGATGATAATATCGAAAAAATACAGACTGACGGAAGTGGAAGCTTTAAATTAGACAATATTTATACAGGTACACATAGAATAAAAATATTCAAGGAAGGATATATTCCTAAAATTATAGATCAGCAATTAGACGATAATATTTTAGATTTAGGGGATATTAATTTAGAAAAATTACCAAATTTAAAAGAAATAGAAAGCGACTACGGTTTTAATGTGGCGGCTAATGAAGATGGTAAATATCAAACGGTACATTTTAGAACCTCTATGAAGGGCTCTGCAATGAGATTTCAAGCTCCATATGAAGGCTCAATATTAAAATCTGCAAGCTTTTTCTTTGTAAATAATGAATATTATTCAGGTAAGCATATTAAAATTGCAGTTTTAGCCTATGATAATGAGAAAAGGCTTAGAGAAATAGTACCATTTAAGGAATATAAAAATATAAAGCCTAATGAGTGGAATGAAATAAATCTGGAAGAATATTATATTAAAAAAGATGAGCCTATTTACATAGCAACAAGTTATGATACTGAGCTTGCTGACAGTATGGGTGTGTATTATGATGTTAAAGCGAGTGATAAAGCAAAAGCCAGAAGTTATATTTATGACGGTTCCTTTATTTCTACACAAAGACTTGCAGGTGCAGGAGCATTTGCAATAAAAACAAAATGGTTATATAAGGATGGAGCAAAAGAGAATATTGAAGCTAAGCTTGATGATACCTCTAATAATAATGGAGGAGAAATAAGACCGCTTACTGAAACGGATTTTGAATTTGATAAAGACAGTCAGACTATAATAAAATATAATGGAAATGATCCTATAGTTAGTATTCCTTTGAAAATAAAAGGAATAGAAGTAAAGCATATAGCAGCACATGCTTTTGATAAGAAGGGAAAGGACTATATAGAAAAGCTGGAAAGACTGATTATACCTGAGGGTATAGAAACAATAGGTGATGGAGCCTTTGCAAATAATAAATTATCAAATGTGGTATTACCTGAATCATTGACAGAAATAGGGAAAGACGCCTTTAAAAACCAATTTAAAAGAGCGGATAATGGTAGTAGAGAATTTAAGATTAATATTCCGGCTAATATAGAAATTATAAAAGAAGGCACATTTGAAAGTGCGGGAAGTCCTCTTATTGTAACAGGAGCTAAAAATCTAAAAGCTATAGAAAATGGTGCATTTTTAGGAAATAAAAAAATAGAAATTAATGCTCCTAAATTAGAAAATATAGCTGAGAGAGCATTTGGAAATACAGGTCTTGAAGGCTTTGAATATGCTAAAATTTATACTTCTTTGGATACTGCACTTAAGTCAAAAGAAGGAGAATATTTAATAAATCCTGCACTTGTAACTATTAATTATATTGATGCCAAGGATGATGAAAATATTTTAAAAATAGGTTTGAAATATGGCCCTCAAAATCCAAGCTCTTATGCAAGAAATAATAAGGCGGACGCTTATTATACTATAGGACAAAGAGTAGAAATAAAGCCTACAGATATAAAAAAGAATGATATTACTTATACCTGCATGGATAAGCCTGTTACACTTACTCTTGAAAAGGATAATAAAATTGATTTTAAATATTATTTATTGGAGCCACAGCTTAGATTGCCTATCTTAGATGTTGATAAGGAAATTTTAGGCTTTAGTACACCTAATTCCAAGATAGATATTTTGATTGATGATAAAAATTATGAAGCTACTACAAATGAAGACGGTTTATTCAAAATAAGTGTAGATAATTTGAAAAAGGATGATAATATTTTTATAAAAGTAAATTCAAAGGATGCGGCTAAATTTATTGTTCAGGAATATAAAAATGAGGAATATATTCAAAAGGGCGAAAAATTACTCAGATATATGGGTACAAAGAAAGATGTTACTATTCCTGTAAGCATAGGCAATGCAACTGATATAACACAAATAGGAGATTTTGCTTTTTATAATAAAAATATTGAAAGTGTAGTTATACCTACAAAGGTAAGTGTTATTGGAGCAGGAGCATTTTTAAATAATTCTTTAAATAAATTTGCCTTTAATTTAGATAATATAAACCTTTCAGCACTTAGAATAATAAAGGAATATGCTTTTAAAGATAATAAAATAAAAGAAATAAATGCTTTACCTGAATTGACACATGTAATACAAACAAAAGCTTTTGAAAATAATAATATAGAAAAGCTTGTATTATCAAAATATATGGGACATATAGGAAAGGCTGCATTTAAAAATAATAAGCTTAAAGAAATCAATTTGGTAGGCAATTTGGAAGATTTAGGTGATGAAGCATTTATGAATAATGAAATATCCAAAATAAGCTTCTCTGAGCCTATAAATGCCTCAGATCATATGGAAGGAATTAATTCAATAGGAGCCGGAGTCTTTGCAGGTAATAATATTAGTTATATAAAATTACCTGAAAGAATAAAGACTGTGGATGAAACAGCCTTTGAAAATAATAAAGCATCAAATTTAATTATCGAAACTGATTCAGCTGAAATTGTTCCGACTGCCAATTTTGATGTAAAAAGAAGCGACGGCAGGATTTTAAGCCTTAGAACTTTTCCTTCACAATCAGGTGGTGGCTCTCGCACTTTTGCAGGCTTAGGAAATAGAATTAAAAATAATAAATATTTACCAAAGAATTATGAAGGAAAAAGCAGGGATTTATATAATACTATAGTACCTATACAGGTACAAAGAGATTTATGGCAATATGACCGAAAGACGGATAAATGGAAGCTTTTTGATGAAAATGGAAATATTTATAAAAACACTTGGGTGTTAGTTTATTCACAGAATGCGGATAAGAATATTTTACCTCTTCCATATGCATGGTATAGTTTTGATGAAGCTGGAAATATGATGACAGCTTGGCTTAATAAAAATAATGCTTGGTATTATTTAAATACAAATAAAGGCAAATATGAGGGTTGCCTCCTTACAGGCTGGCAACAAATTGATGCTAAATGGTATTATTTTGAAACTGAATTTGGAAAAGATATGGGTAAAATGTATGAAGACAGAAGAACACCTGATGGATATTATGTAGATAAAAACGGTGTTTGGGACGGTAAAAATAAACAATAATATCATAATTAAGATAAGTCGGAGTAAGTAATTTAGATAAGTTATTTATTTCGACTTATTTTATATTTTTGTATTCTGAAATAATATTAAATAAGTTATTTTATATTATTTTCAGAATAAAAAAATATAAAAAATGCTTGACAGTTGAGTATTCATTCAACTATAATACTGATATAACAGTTGAATAAATATTCAACTATAAATAAGAAAGGAGAATTATGACTAAATCATTATATAGTTGCACATCAAATATATTACATACTGATATGATAGAGCTTGTAAAAAATGATATGCCTTCAGAAAATAAGTTTTTGGAAATATCAAATTTTTTTAAGGTTATAGGAGATTCTACAAGAACCAGAATATTATTTGCTCTTGATAAGGGCGAATTGTGTGTGTGTGATATATGCAATATTTTAAATATGACTAAGTCGGCAATATCTCATCAGCTTGCAACACTTAGAAAGGCAAGGCTGGTTAAGTTTAGAAGAGATGGGAAAACAGTCTACTATTCATTAAATGATAATCATGTAAAAATGATATTTGAAACAGCTATAGAGCATTTAGATCATATGGATTAGGAGTTTAATATGAAGAGAGTTTATAAATTTGAAGGAATTGATTGTGCAGTTTGTGCGAAAAAAATTGAAGATAAGATTGCAGCTATAGAGGGAGTTATTAGTGCAAGTGTAAATTTTGTTACTCAAAAGCTTGTTTTTGAAGCTGAAAATATAAATGAAGTGGAAAAGCAAGTGTTGGAAATGCTAAAAAAAGAAGAACCTGATGTAGAACTTGAAAGAGCATAATAAAGGAGTAGAATGAGCAAGAGGCAGAAGAATAAATTAAAAAAAATTATTATTAGCAGTATATTATTTATAATGGGACTTATATGTTCAAAGCTAAAATTTGAGTTTTCAAATATAGTGGCAACAATATTTTTATTTTTATCATATATATTTATTGCAAATGCAGTTATATTAAAGGCTTTAAAGAATATAAAAAAAGGCGATATTTTTGATGAAAATTTTTTGATGACTGTTGCTACAATAGGTGCCCTTATTTTAGGAGAATTTTTAGAGGCAGTTGCCGTTATGCTTTTTTATGAGATTGGAGAATTCTTTCAAAGCCTTGCAGTTGATAAATCAAGAAAATCTATAAGTTCTCTTATGGATATAAGACCTGATTATGCAAATCTTGTAAAGGAAAATAATGAAACTGTAGTTGTCAGCCCTTACGATGTAGTTGTTGGAGATATAATACAAGTAAGGCCGGGAGAAAAAGTTCCTTTGGATGCGATTGTTATTTCAGGAAGTGCTATGATGGACACTTCAGCATTAACCGGAGAATCCGTACCTAGAAAAGTTAAAGAGGGGGACAGAGTTTTAAGTGGATTTATAAATACAAATTCACTTTTGAATTTAAGAGTTGAAAAAGAATTTTATGATTCTACTGCCAGTAAAATAATAGATATGGTGGAAAATGCCGTTTCTAAAAAGTCAAAATCCGAAGCATTTATTACCAGATTTTCAAAGATATACACACCGATAGTTGTATTTTTAGCTTTATTTATAGCTATAATACCGCCATTTTTCACCGGACTTCATACATTTAATATTTGGATTTATAGAGCTTTATCATTTTTGGTAGTTTCCTGTCCTTGTGCCTTGGTAGTTTCTGTGCCTTTATCATTTTTTGCGGGTCTTGGAGCCGCTTCAAGACTTGGAGTTTTAGTAAAAGGAAGTAATTATCTGGAAGCTGTGGCTGATACTCAATATGTAGTTTTTGATAAGACGGGTACTTTGACAAAGGGAGTTTTCGAGCTGGTTCAAATAGATAATTATGATTTGGATAAAAAAGAGGTTTTGGAGATAGCCGCACTTGCAGAGTTTTATTCTTCACATCCTATTGCTACATCTATAAAAGAAGCATTAAGAGTACAATATGGAATTAATAATTTAGATGAAAAAAGGATAAAGGATTTAGTTGAAATCAGTGGTCATGGAATCAGCATAAGTGTTGACAATCAGCCTATTTTACTTGGTAATGAGAAATTAATGAAAAAATATCGAATAGATATTAAGGATGAACAAATAGTAGGCACTGTGGTATATCTTGCTATAAATAATAAATTGATTGCAAGATTTATTATAGCAGACAGGATAAAGCCTGATTCCAAGCTTGCAATAAATGGTTTGAAAAAGCTGGGTATAGATAAAACTGTTATGCTTACAGGAGATAATGAATATATAGCAAAAGAGGTAGCTAAGGAATTAAATATTGATGAAGTCTATGCAGGACTTTTGCCTGTCGATAAGGTTGAAAAAGTAGAAAAATTGTTGGAATGTAAGAATAAAGGCAAATGCCTTATCTTTGCCGGAGACGGAATAAATGATGCACCTGTTTTAGCACGTGCCGATGTGGGCATTGCTATGGGAGGTTTAGGCTCGGATGCGGCTATTGAGGCTGCTGATATAGTAATAATGAGTGATGAGCCAAGCGGTATAAATACTATTATAAAGCTTGCAAAGAGAACTGTTTCTATATCTAAAGAAAATATAATATTTGCTATAGGAATTAAAACCGTAGTCTTAATTTTGACAGCTCTAGGCTATAGTAGTATGTGGGCGGCTGTATTTGCAGATGTAGGTGTTACTATTATTGCTATTATAAATTCGATGAGAAATTTAAGTACAAGATTAAAATAAAGAGATTTATCGCACAATATAAAAAATCTTTGCTTCTTACTTCTATTGTGAAAATATTATGCTTGTGCTATTATATTTACAAAATTATATAATATAATAAATAAGCTTAAGGAGAGTATACATGAATAATCCGATAGTAACTATACAAATGGAAGATGGAAATGAAATTAAATTGGAGCTTTATCCGGATGTAGCTAAAAATACAGTTAATAATTTTATAAGTCTGATAAAAAAAGGCTTTTATGACGGTCTTATCTTTCACCGTGTAATAGATGGCTTTATGATTCAGGGTGGTTGCCCACAAAAAAATGGAACGGGTGGACCTGGCTATAGCATTAAAGGTGAATTTAGCTCAAATAATTTTAAAAATGATTTAAAGCATGAAAGAGGAGTGATTTCTATGGCAAGAGCAAATCATCCCGATTCTGCCGGAAGCCAATTTTTTATTATGCATGAGGACGGATTTTTCCTTGATGGTCAATATGCCGCATTTGGAAAAGTTGTTGAAGGTATAGAAAATGTAGATAAAATAGCAAAAACTAAGACTGATTATATGGATAAGCCTTTAGAGGAACAAAAAATAAAGAAAATCACAGTTGATACAAAGGGCGTAGATTATTCCGAGCCTGAAAAATTACAATAATAAATTAAAATATCCTGCTAACATTTATATGCTTGGCAGGATATTTTATATTTATAAAAAATAAGCTTAAGTATTGCATTTATCTTCAAGTTAGGTTAACATAACTCTAAATATATTTTGCAAAATGTATTTGAAAAAAAGCAATTTGTAGAGTATAATATACGATGTATACAAAGTACTTTCGCATATAGTGTAGGTGGAATATGGAAAAAAAATTAAGCTTAAAGGCATATGCAAAAATCAATTTAGCATTGGATGTTCTTTCAAAAAGGGAGGATGCCTATCATGAATTAAAAATGCTTATGCAAACTATAGACATATATGATACCTTGCATTTTAAATTATTAGCTGAAGATAAAATAATATTAAATTTGAGCTTGGTATTTGAAAATAAAGAAAAAAATTTGGATGAAGGACTATTTGATAAGAATAATATAGTATATAAGGCTGCAAGGCTGATAAAGGACAGATATAATATAAAAGAGGGAATAGAAATTAATATTGATAAAAATATTCCTATAGCCGCCGGACTTGCAGGGGGTAGCACAGATGCCGCCGCTACATTAAAGGCATTAAATCATTTATTTAATTTGAATTTAAATATTGAAACCTTAAAGGATTTAGCCTTGGAGCTTGGTGCGGATGTACCTTATTGTCTTCTTGGTAGTACATATTTAGCAACCGGTATAGGTGAAAAGCTTACTAAGCTGAAAAGTCTGAAGGATTTTGATATAGTTTTGGTAAAGCCTGATTTTAATATCTCTACAAAGGAGGTATTTGAAGCTCTCAAATTTGATAAAAAGCTTGAAGCATTAAGACCTGATATAGAAAAAATGTGCAGGTATATAGATAATAATGATATAGAAGGTATGTCCGGGGAAATGAAAAATGTATTAGAGCTATATACGGCAGATAAGTATAAAGAGGTTAGTATTCTTGAGGATATAATGAAGGAAAATAGAGCTTTAAATGCTATTATGAGTGGTAGCGGTCCAAGTGTATTCGGAATATTTAAAAATAAAGAGGACGCTTTTTATTGTTATAGCAGATTAAAAGAGGACAGGTATAAGAACTTGGTAAAGCATATATATTTAACAAAAATGATATAAGGAGGTTAAGATGCAAGGTTTAGTCAATACGGATGATTATTTGCCACTAAGAGAAGTTGTTTTTAAAACATTAAGGCAGGCAATATTAAAAGGAGAAATGAAACCTGGAGAAAGACTGATGGAAGTAAGCTTGGCAAAAAAGCTTGGTGTTAGTAGAACTCCCGTTAGAGAAGCTATAAGAAAGCTTGAATTAGAAGGTCTTGTTCTTATGATTCCAAGAAGAGGTGCAGAAGTAGCCGGAATAACTGAAAAAAGTCTAAAGGATGTATTGGAGGTTAGAAAGGTATTGGAAGAGCTTGCCATAGTTTTAGCATGTAAGCGTATGACAAAGGAGCAAATAAGAATGCTTGAGGTTGCGGCAAATAGCTTTAAAATAGCTGTAGGCAAGGCTGAGCCGGTAGAAATTGCAGGCTCTGATGAGGCTTTTCATGATATTATATTTAATGGTACAGGAAATGAAAAATTGGTTCTTTTATTAAATAATCTTAGAGAACAAATGTATAGATATAGGTTGGAATATGTCAAAAATCCAAGACAATGGAAGCCTCTTATGGAGGAGCATGATAAGATTTTAAGTGCAATAAAAAATAGAGATGAGATAGCTGCAAGAAGTATTATGGATATACATATAGATAATCAGGAGACAGCAGTAGCACAAAGTATAAAGCTTAATTAGAGGTATAATATGAAAAAAAATCTTTTAATTATTTTTGGGGGGCAATCATCGGAGCATGAAATAAGCATAAAATCAGCTATAAATATTATAGATCTTATAAATGAAGATAAATATAATTTGATATTTATAGGAATAACAAGGCTTGGTGAATGGAAGCTTATAAAAAATAAAGCTGATATAAAAAATGGTAAGTGGATGGAATCCTGCATACATGCCTATCTAAATCCAAGCTCCTATGATAAAAATATTCATATAATTGATAATGGAAAATATACTACAAAAAATATAGATGTAATATTCCCTATTTTACATGGATTAAATGGAGAAGATGGAAGTATACAAGGTTTATTCGAGCTTGCAAAGATTCCATATGTAGGTTGTGGTATTTTCGCAAGCTCTTGTGCAATGGATAAGCTTTTCACAAAAATAATTGTAGATAGCTTAGGTATAAGACAGGCAAAATATGTAGCAGTAAATAAAAAAGATATTTTAAATTCTATTGATGATATACTTGATGAGGTTGAGTCTAAGCTCTTTTTTCCTATGTTTGTAAAACCGAGTAATGCAGGTTCAAGCATAGGTGTTAGTAAGGTTCATAATAGAGCTGAGCTTAAAGAGGCCTTTAATAAAGCATTTTGTCATGATAGAAAATTATTGGTAGAAGAATTTATATCGGCAAGAGAAATTGAATGTGCCATTTTAGCTCAGAATGGCAATATAAAGGCAAGCACCTTGGGAGAAATAAAAGCGGCTTCCGACTTTTATGATTTTGATGCAAAATATAATAATCCAAAATCATATACTATAGTAAAGCCTGATTTAGATGAAGCTGTAACAAGTAAAATACAAGAATATGCTATTAAAATTTTTAAGGCCTTGGACGGATATTCATTATCAAGAGTAGATTTTTTTGTTAATGATAATAATGAGATTATTTTCAATGAAATAAATACAATGCCGGGATTTACAGCAATAAGCATGTATCCTATATTATGCGAGGCTGACGGAATAAGCAAATATAGTCTGGTAGATATTTTAATAGAGCAGGCCCTGAGGAGGTTTGAATAATGTCTTTATCAAATTTTCCCATTGGGGTATTTGATTCCGGTGTAGGAGGTTTAACAGTCGTAAGAGAAATAATAAGGCAAATTCCAAATGAAAAAATAGTATATTTTGGAGATACGGCAAGGCTTCCTTATGGCAGCAAATCGCAAGCTACTATTATAAGATATTCAAAACAAATATTGAGATTTTTACTTTCCAAGCAGGTCAAGGCTATAGTTATTGCCTGCAATACAGCTTCAGCTTATGCACTTGAATATCTTGAAAAGGAGATAGATATACCTATATTAGGAGTTATACATGCAGGTGCCAAGCAGGCGACACTTAGCACAAAAAATAGAAGAGTTGGAATTATAGGTACAAATGCAACTATTTCAAGTAATATATATGAAAAGGTAATCAAAGAGATAAATCCTGATATTAAGGTTGTACAAAAGGCCTGTCCTCTTCTTTGCCCTTTAGTGGAAGAAGGACTGTGGCATGACAGTGTTACTGATGAAATAGTTTCAAGATATGTATCTAAATTAAAAGAAAGCTATATAGATACCTTGGTGCTTGGCTGTACACATTATCCTCTGCTTAGATCTACTATAAAAAAGATAATGGGAGAAGCTGTTTGTCTTATAAATCCGGCTTATGAAACAGCTATAGAGCTAAAGGAATTATTAAATAATAAAAATATATTGAATGTAGACATGGAAGATAAAAATAAATATGAATTTTATGTATCAGACATGGCTGATAAATTCACTTCATTTGCAAGCTCAATACTTCCTAATGAAGTGAATAAAACACAAGTGCTTAATATTGAGGAGTTTTAATATGGAAAGGGATGTAAGGCTATGTATATCAGGCTCAAGACTTGCCTATATAAATGATGATTTTGAAGATGAAAGTATCAGTGTTACGGTTTCAGGGAAATATGAACAGATAAATGATACTCACAAGATTACTTATGAAGAGCTTGATGATGAAAAAGAAGTTATATATAATACAATATTGATAACAAAGGATAGCATGAAAATACAAAAAGAGGGGATTACAAATTCAATTATGAATTTTTCAAAAGAAAAAAAACCAAGTGAAACCAAGTATTCCACCCCCTTTGGAGATATATTTATGAGAATATTGACGCATGATATAAAAATAGAAGAAAATAAAGAAAAGATTTTAGTTGATGTTGATTATTCTTTATCTATAGAGCAGGATTTACTATCAAATTCTAAAATTAGAGTTGATGTAACATTTAAATAAAAGAATATTTAAAAAAGGGGATATGTGTATGAAGCGAAAATTGATTTCAATTACTTTTGGAGTGTGTATTATTCTTTCTATGAGTATTACATCATTTGCAGGTGAGTGGAGAAGTGATGCTAAAGGCTGGTGGTATGATAATGGTGATGGCAGCTATCCGAAAAGTGCATGGCAATGGATAGCAGGCAATGAGTATGAGTATTGCTATTATTTTAATTCAGATGGATATTTGCTCACAAATACCAAGACACCTGATGGTTATTTTGTTGATGCAGATGGTAGGTGGAAGGATGGATATATTGTAAAGGAAAGACCTATTCAAATGTCATATAAGGAATTTGTAAATAGGCGTGAAAAAAGTGAAAAGCAATATAATCCAAATGCAAAAGTAGATATAACAAGTAGCTCCTTAGCAAGTGAGTATTATTGGAAGTATATGTCATCAACTGAGGATGCTGCATTGGTTGACAGGGTTTCAAAAAAATGTCAATTAATAGAACAAAATCCAAGTCCTGAATTTGTAAAAACTCAAGTTGTAGAGGTAGAAGTGCCTATATGGAAGCTTGGTAAAAATGGTGCAAAGGTACCTTCTAAAGCAAGACTTACTGTTTTGGCAGAGATAAAGGATGAGGTATATCAAATTTTTAATGAGATATATAATGGACCTGAAAAGTTTCCTATAAAGGATTTAGGTGCTTATCAATGGAGAAGTAACGGACTTAACAGCTTGCATAGCTACGGTTTGGCTATAGATATAAATTCAAATGAAAATCCTCAAATGAGTGTAGAAGGAGATAGAGCCTTGGTAGGCACTGCTTGGCAGCCTTATACAAATCCATATTCTATAACTCCTGATGGAGATGTTGCAAAAGCTTTTGGTAGACATGGCTTTGGATGGGGTGCGGCATTTTCAAGAGCAGATTATATGCATTTTGAATTTTAGATTAAAAGAAAATATAGTATAGAATATAAAAAGGCTGTTGTATACAACAGCCTTTTGTAATATTATAAATCAGCTAAAGCCTTTGCAGCATCTACAAGAGCTTCTGTAGCTTCAGGTGTAGGCTCTAATTGAGTTATTATACCTTCACCATTAAGTACATTTGCACCATAGGATGTCATTTGTTCAACCCAATTTCTCATCCATGTACCATCGCCCCAATCATGAGAACCGAATAAAACTACGGTTTTACCATTTACTTTATCAGCAAGACTTGCAACAAAATCCTCCATATAAGAATCATCAAGCTGTTCATCACCACAAGCAGGGCAACCCAAAGCAAAGCCGTTTTCCTGTACAATTTCATCAACATTTGCCTGGTCTATTTCGATTAAATTTGCTTCCTTACCTAAATCTTTTACTGCATCAGCCATTATTTTAGCCATAGCCTCTGTATTTCCGGTGCTGCTAAAATAAACAATATTTACTTTATTCATATCTATATAACCTTTCACTATTATTTCTAATAATTTATTAGATTGGTTTTAATATATCATTAATCAAGCTACATTTCAAGCTTAAAAGAAAGAGCGATAATCGAAAAGCTTCATAATAATTACTACTTAGGATTAATTATATTAACATAAATATTATTTGTTATTTTTTGTTAAGTCAAGATTTATATTATGTATATCCCTTTTTGCTATAAAATAAAATATTGTCCAAATAACAATGAAAATAAATACAAATATTAGGCTTGATACTAAAATACTTATAAAACCAAATGATAACCAATGTAAGCAGCTTCCGGTTATAATAAAATAAATATATAGTATAATTAAATGTATTAAGCTTGCAAGAAATAAAGGCAATTTATGATGAAGTCCGGATAATAAGGCTGATACTATTCCAAAGCCACCATAAAATAGATATTCTATAAGCTTTGCATAAGCTATATATTGAAATTGTTTTACAAAGCTGTCTACACCTATTAATGCATTAGGTTCAAAAAATGAAAATATCAGTTCTATTGTTATACCTATTAAAATTCCTGTTTTAAAGTATTCCCATATTAATTTAAAGCTTTTTTTTGTAAATATATTTTTGTTCATCACCATACCTCCTAGATATTTAATATTTTTTTGAATTTGCTTATACATCGCCTTGAAACAAAGCTTTTAGCTCCATTTTTAAATTCTATAACTATACTTCCAAAATAAGATAAATCTAATTTTTTTATAAATTTTAGATTTATTATTTCAGATCTTGATATCTGACAGAACATATCCTTAGGTAAAATTTGCTCCAGTACATATAATTTTTGCTTACTCTTATATTTATCTGAAATTGTTTCTACAAATATTGCCTTATCCTCAGAATAAATT
>CAMQCZ010000016.1 GCA_946999385.1 uncultured Lachnoanaerobaculum sp. | reverse complement strand
TTATCCATTATTTGAAGCAAAAGCACATATATTTATAAATAAGGATCATCCGCTTGCGGGTAAAAGTCTTATATCCTTGGAGGATTTGAGCGAATATCCATATTTGTCTTTTGAGCAGGGCGATTATAATTCATTTTATTTTTCGGAAGAAATATTGAGTACACAGATAAGGGATAAAATGATTAGAGTAAGTGATAGAGCTACTTTGTTTAATCTTCTTATCGGACTTGACGGATATACTATAAGTACAGGTATAATCAGCAAAGAGCTGAATGGAGAAAATATCATATCTAAAAAATTAAATATTGACGAAAGCATAGAATTAGGATATATATTGAGAAAAAATGAAACTATAGGCATGCATACTAAGCATTTTTTAGATTTGTTGATCAAACATATTAGTAACGGATTAAAAACGGAATAAAAGGGATGGATATGTTAAGAAGATTTTTTGTAACATTTATAGGAATAACATTTATAGGAATGGGAGTAGCTTTGTTTGCAACTTCAGATTTGGGCACCGACCCATATACGAGCTTTGTTATGGCGTTTGGAACTATATTTAAATTGAATTTTGCTATTATATATTGGTTAATCAGTCTTATTATATTTTTATTTGAAATATTTCTTGACAGGAGGCTGGTAGGAATAGGCACTATAATGAACTGGGGTCTTGTCGGAGTATATGTAGATTTATTTTCTTATATTATAGAAATTTCTATAGGCTTACCACATTCACTTATTAAGAGAGTTATTTTTATGCTTTCGGGAGTTGTTATTTTAGGATTTGGAGCTTCTTTATATCAAACTGCAAATCTTGGGATAAGTCCTTATGACAGCTTGGCTATTATATATGCAAATAAAACAAAGTGGAGATATTTTTGGGTTAGGATTATAAGTGATGCAAGCTGTGTTTTGGTTGCTTTTTTATTGGCAGGCTCAAAGTCAGGTCTTATAGGTATCGGAAGCCTTGTCTGTGCATTAGGAATTGGACCTGTAGTACATTTTTTTAATATCAAGGTATCTCAAAGGCTTTGTGGATATGAATAAAATAAGGCCTTTTCCTTGGATATAAAATTTTTTAATGTTTTTAATTTTGTACAATTCTGAATTAAAAAATATCTTGAATAATAAAATGAATTGTGATAATATACAAAGGCTGTGGCATTGATAGCTAAGAAGCGAGAGGTTGCTACTATACTAAGTAGGAGATTCCGTGGAGCGAAAGTCATGTTACGAAACTGGCGACAAGTCACTGTACAATAGAAAAGAGTGTGTATTATGTATATTTAATGATTATGACACACACGGAGTAGTGTACAGTCACCGCTTGTCGTACTTATATCAAAAGTGCGAAAAGGAGGCGACTTTTTTTATGGCAAATCAAGTAATGAGATTAATATTAAAAGCTTATGACCATCAATTAGTTGACAGCTGTGCTGAAAAATTAGTTAGTACAGCAAAAAAGGCAGGTGCAACTGTTTCAGGCCCTGTTCCACTACCTACAAAAAAAGAAGTGGTTACTATTTTAAGAGCTGTTCATAAGTATAAGGATTCTCGTGAGCAATTTGAACAAAGAACACATAAAAGACTTATTGATGTTGTTTCACCAAGCCAAAAAGTGGTAGATTCATTATCACGTTTAGAAATGCCGGCAGGTGTTCACATCAGCATAAAAATGAAGAGTAGATAATCCTGCTCTAGTATGAGCATTAGTGCTCCGCTGTAGATTAATTCAGGAGGTAAAATATGAATAAAGCAATACTTGCCAGAAAAGTTGGCATGACACAAATTTTTAATGAGTCCGGTGTATTGGTTCCTGTAACTGTTTTATTGGCAGGACCTTGTGTTGTTACACAGGTAAAGACCTTGGAAAATGACGGATACAACAGCGTACAGGTAGTTTATGGTAAGATACGTACAAAACTTGTAAACAAGGCCAAGGCAGGACATTTGGAAAAAGCCGGAATAGAAAAAAAGGTAATTAAAAAGGGCAACGGTCAAAGAGAAATTTACGAGTCAGGTAGATTTGTAAGAGAATTTAAGTTTGATAATGTTGCTGATTATTCTGTTAAAGATGAGATTAAAGCAGATATATTTGCTGCAGGAGATATGGTGGATGCCACTGCTATCTCAAAGGGTAAAGGTTTTCAAGGTGCTATAAAGAGATTTGGAAGTACAAGAGGACCTATGTCTCATGGTTCTAAATTCCATAGACATCATGGTTCAAATGGTTCTTCATCAGATCCAAGCCATGTATTCAAAGGTAAAAAGATGCCGGGACATATGGGAGCAAAAAGAGTTACAACTCAAAATCTTGAAATTGTAAGAGTTGATATTGAAAATAATATTATCTTAGTTAAGGGTGCTGTTCCGGGAGCTAAGAAGGCACTTATAACACTAAAAGAAACAGTTAAGGTTTGTAAATAGTTTTAACTAGGAAAGGAGGAAAACCAGATGGCTAAAGTATCTGTATATAATATTGAAGGTAAAGAAGTTGGAAATATAGATTTAAAGGACTCTATATTCGGAGTTGAGATTAATGAGCATCTTGTTCATTTAGCTGTTGTTGCTCAATTAGCAAATAAGCGTCAAGGTACACAAAAGGCTAAGACCAGATCTGAAGTTAGCGGCGGCGGTAGAAAACCATGGAGACAAAAAGGCACAGGTCATGCAAGACAAGGCTCTATAAGAGCACCACAATGGAAGGGCGGCGGAGTTGTATTTGCTCCTACACCAAGAGATTATACAATTACATTAAACAAAAAGGAAAAAAGATTGGCTTTGAAATCAGCTTTGACAAGTAGAGTAAAAGAAAATAAATTTGTAGTTGTAGAAGATTTCCAAATGGATGAAATAAAGACAAAGAAAATGGCAAATACATTAAAAAATCTTAATATAAGAAAAGCTTTGGTTATAGTTTCAGAAAGTGAAAATAATACAGTCTTATCATTAAGAAATTTAAAAGGAGTAAAATCAGCATCTCCTAAAACAATTAATGTGTATGACATTCTTAAATACAATACAGTAGTAGCTTCAAAGGAAGCAGTAAGTACTATTGAGGAGGTATATGTATAATGGCGAACATAAAATATTATGATGTAATCAAAAAACCTGTTGTTACAGAAAAAAGTATGCAAGGCATGACAAATAAAAAATATACATTCCTAGTACATACAGAGGCTAATAAAACTATGGTAAAAGAAGCTATAGAAAAAATGTTTCCGGGTACAAAGGTTGATTCAGTTAATACCATGAATTTGGACGGGAAAAGGAAAAGACGTGGAAACAGTGTCGGAATGACAGCCAAGACAAAGAAAGCTATAGTACAATTAACAGCTGAAAGTAAAGAAATAGAACTATTCCAAGGATTATAATATTAGGGTAGTTGACAATATACGGTAGAAGCCGTGATAAAAAACAAACGTTTATACGTTAGAAGGAGAAAAAAATGGGAATCAAGAAATATAGCCCTTATACCCCATCCAGACGTAATATGACAGGACTTGATTTTGCAGAGATTACAAAATCAAAGCCTGAAAAGTCTTTAACAGTTTCTTTAAAGAAAAATGCAGGACGTAATAATCAAGGTAAAATAACTGTTAGACATCATGGTGGCGGTTCAAGAAGAAAATATAGAATTATAGATTTCAAAAGAAACTCAAAGGATGGTATCCCTGCAAGAGTTGCTTCTATAGAATATGATCCTAACAGATCAGCAAATATTGCACTTTTATTTTATGTAGATGGTGCTAAGGCTTACATACTTGCTCCTGAGGGATTGAAAGTTGGAATGACTGTTATAAGTGGAGATAAAGCTGAAGCTAAGGTTGGAAATTGCTTGGCTCTTGCAGATATTCCGGTTGGTACACAGATTCATAATATAGAGCTTCATCCTGGAAAAGGTGCACAATTAGTAAGATCAGCAGGAAATGCCGCACAGCTTATGGCTAAAGAAGGAAAATATGCTACACTTCGTTTGCCTTCAGGAGAAATGAGATTAGTGCCTATAAATTGTCGTGCAACTGTTGGTGCTGTTGGAAATGGAGAACATTCATTGGTTAAGCTTGGCAAGGCCGGTAGAAAGAGAAATATGGGTATAAGACCTACAGTTCGTGGTTCGGTTATGAACCCTAATGATCACCCTCATGGTGGTGGTGAAGGTAAAACCGGAATTGGTCGTCCGGGTCCATGTACACCTTGGGGCAAGCCTGCTCTTGGATTAAAGACAAGAAATAAGAAAAAGCATTCAAATAAATTTATAATAAGAAGAAGAGATGGCAAGAGTGCCGGTAAATAAGGAGGAGAAATAGATGTCACGTTCAATTAAGAAGGGACCTTTTGCAGATGCTAGTTTGTTGAAAAAAGTAGAAGCTCTAAATGCTTCAGGACAAAAAACTGTAATAAAGACATGGTCAAGAAGATCAACTATCTTCCCTCAAATGCTGGGACATACACTTGCGGTTCATGATGGAAGAAAGCATGTTCCTGTATATATTACAGAGGATATGGTAGGACATAAGCTTGGAGAGTTTGTGGCAACAAGAACTTATAGAGGCCATAAATCAGATGATAAAAAGGCTACAAGATAATAAGAAAGGTTTGAAAGGAGGTTTCACCAATGGCAAAAGGACATAGATCCCAAATTAAGAGAGAAAGAAACTCTAAGAAGGATGCGAGACCATCAGCAAAGCTTTCTTATGCTAGAATACCGGTTCAGAAGGCTTGCTTTGTATTAGATGCAATTAGAGGAAAAGACGCAAACACAGCACTTGGTATATTGAAATATAACCCAAGATATGCTTCAAGTGTTATAGAAAAATTATTGAAATCAGCTATGGCTAATGCAGAGGTTAATAATAATTTAAATGTAGAAAAATTATATGTTGCCGAATGCTATGCAAGCAACGGTCCAATAATGAAAAGAGTAAAACCAAGAGCACAGGGTAGAGCTTATCGTATAGAAAAAAGAATGAGCCATATAACAGTAGTGCTTGATGAAAGATAAAAAGGAGGCAAAAAATGGGACAGAAAGTACATCCACACGGCATTAGAGTTGGTGTAATAAAAGACTGGGATTCCAGATGGTATGCAGAAGCTGATTTTTCTGATTGCCTTGTTGAAGATTATAATATCAGAAAATTTTTAAAGAAAAAACTTTATAGTGCCGGTATAACAAATATCGAAATCGAGCGTAATACTACAGATAAGCTTAGAATTATTCTTCATACAGCTAAACCGGGCTTTGTAATTGGTAAGCAAGGAGCTGAAATTGAAAAGCTCAAAGTTGAATTGAAAAAGTTTACAAATAAAAAGATAATATTAGATGTAAAAGAAATTAAAAAGCCTGATAGAGAGGCACAGCTGGTTGCAGAATCTATAGCACAACAGTTGGAAAATCGTGTTGCTTTCCGTAGAGCAATGAAATCAAGCATGGGTAGAGCAATGAAATCAGGTATTTTAGGAATAAAGGCCAGCTGTTCAGGACGTTTAGGTGGTGCAGATATGGCACGTACAGAATTTTATTCCGAGGGTACCATTCCACTACAGACACTTCGTGCTGATATAGATTATGGCTTTGCAGAAGCTGATACAACCTATGGTAAGGTAGGAGTAAAGGTTTGGATTTATAAAGGCGAAATCCTTCCAACAAAAGGAGAAAATAAGGAAGGGAGCGTGAACTAATTATGTTAATGCCTAAGAGAGTAAAACGTAGAAAACAATTCCGTGGCAGTATGGCAGGTAAAGCACTTAGAGGAAATACTATTTCTAATGGTGAATTTGGTTTAGTAGCACAGGATCCATGTTGGATAAAATCAAATCAAATAGAAGCAGCCAGAGTTGCAATGACACGTTATATTAAGCGTGGCGGTAAGGTTTGGATAAAGATTTTTCCTGATAAACCGGTTACAACAAAGCCGGCTGAAACCAGAATGGGTTCAGGAAAAGGTTCATTAGAGTATTGGGTAGCAGTAGTTAAACCAGGTCGTGTAATGTTTGAAATTGCTGGAGTACCTGAAGAAATTGCCAGAGAAGCTCTTCGTCTTGCAATGCACAAGCTTCCTTGTAGATGTAAGATAGTTTCTAAAGCAGATTTAGAAGGCGGTGAAAAACGTGAAAACTAATAAGTATATTAATGAATTGAATGATAAAACCGTAGTAGAATTAAATGAAGAATTAGTTTCCGCTAAAAAGGAACTTTTTAACTTGAGATTTCAGAATGCAACTAGTCAATTAGATAACACCTCAAGAATAAAAGAGGTTCGTAAAAATATTGCTAGAATAAAAACTGTTATGACTGAAAAATCAAAGATGGTGTAAGTAAAGGAGATAAACCGTGGAAGTAAGAAATCTTAGAAAAACACGTATCGGCAAGGTTGTTAGTGATAAGATGGACAAGACAATCACAGTTGCAATCGAAGACCACGTAAAACATCCACTTTATGGCAAGATTGTAAAGAAGACAGTTAAGTTCAAGGCACATGATGAGAACAATGATTGTGGCATTGGTGATACAGTGAAAATTATGGAAACAAGACCATTATCTAAGGATAAAAGATGGAGACTTGTTGAGATTATAGAGAAAGCTAAATAATTAAGCAGGAAGGAGTATCCGGCATGATTCAGCAGGAAACACGTTTGAAGGTTGCTGATAATACTGGTGCAAAGGAACTGCTTTGTATCCGTGTTATGGGTGGCTCAACTAGAAGATATGCTCACATTGGAGATATTATAGTAGCAAGTGTAAAAGATGCAACACCAGGTGGAGTTGTAAAAAAGGGAGATGTTGTAAAAGCTGTTGTAGTACGTACAGTTAATAGTACACGTCGTAAAGACGGATCTTATATTAGATTTGATGAAAATGCAGCGGTAATAATTAAAGATGATAAAACACCAAAGGGAACACGTATCTTTGGACCGGTAGCAAGAGAGCTTCGTGAAAAACAATTCATGAAAATCGTATCACTTGCTCCTGAAGTATTATAAGAGGAGGTGTCTACAGTGCAAAAAATTAAAAAAGGTGATATGGTACAAATCATATCAGGCAAAGATAGAAATAAAACCGGAAAAGTCCTTAGCGTAGACACAAAAAAAGGAACTGTGCATGTTGAAGCTTGTAATATGCAAACAAAGCATGCAAAGCCAAGTATGAAAAATCAAAATGGCGGAATTATTTCACAAGAGGGACCTATAGATATATCTAATGTAATGTTATATGTAGACGGTGCAAAAACCAGGGTTGGTTTCCAAATGGTAGATGGTAAAAAAGTTCGTGTAGCTAAGAAAACCGGTAAGGTTATTGACTAATACAGAGAGGAGGAAGAAAAATGGCAAGATTAAAAGAAATATATATTAATGAAATCGTTCCAAGACTAAACGAAAAGTTTGGGTATAAAAATCCAATGCAAGTACCAAAGCTTGATAAAGTAGTTATAAATATGGGTGTTGGAGAAGCTAAAGAAAATGCAAAGATTCTTGACTCTGCTGTTAGAGATTTGGAAATTATTGCTGGACAAAAGCCTGTAGTAACAAAATCAAAGAAGTCAATAGCAAACTTTAAATTAAGAGAGGGTATGCCTATAGGTTGTAAGGTTACCTTGCGTGGTGATAAAATGTATGAATTTGTAGATCGTCTTATAAATTTGGCATTACCACGTGTACGTGATTTTAGAGGAGTAAATCCTAATGCTTTTGACGGAAGAGGAAATTATGCCCTTGGAATTAAGGAACAACTTATTTTCCCTGAAATTGAATATGATAAAATAGATAAGGTTCGTGGTATGGATGTAATATTTGTAACCACAGCTAAGACAGATGAAGAAGCAAGAGAACTTCTTGCAGCATTCAATATGCCATTTCAAAAATAATTTAGGAGGAATCAACCATGGCAAAAACTTCAATGAAGATTAAGCAAGCACGTCCTCAAAAATTCTCATCAAGAGAATATAATAGATGCAGAATTTGTGGTAGACCACATGCTTATCTCAGAAAGTATGGTATTTGTAGAATTTGTTTCCGTGAATTGGCTTATAAGGGTCAGATTCCAGGCGTTAAGAAAGCAAGTTGGTAAGATTTGCTGATGCTTTAGTACTATTATAATAAAAAATAACAAATAAACTACGATACATTAAATTAGATAAAAAGGAGGCAATATCCATGACAATGAGCGATCCAATCGCAGATATGCTTACTAGAATACGTAATGCAAATACTGCAAAGCATGATCTTGTTGAGATACCTTCATCAAAGATGAAATTAGCTATTGCTGATATTCTTGTAAATGAAGGTTATATAGAAAAATATGAACTCATTGAAAAAGATGGTTTCAATATAATTCAAATAACTCTTAAGTATGCAAATAATAAGAATGAAAGAATTATTAGTGGAATAAAAAGAATTTCAAAACCCGGTTTGCGTATATTTGCAGGAAAGGAAGAGTTACCAAAGGTATTAGGCGGACTTGGAACAGCAATTATATCAACCAATAAAGGTGTTATTACAGATAAGCAAGCACGTACTTTAGGAGTGGGTGGAGAAGTTCTCGCATTTGTTTGGTAGACTGTGAACACTTAATGATAAGGAACGAAGTGAGTTGAAAAGCAAAAGCTTTTTAAAATTAACCTGAAAACATGGGAAAAATCCCACGAAAAATTTAAGGAGGTAGCGGCATGTCACGTATAGGAAGAATGCCTATCGCAATTCCTGCAGGAGTAACTGTTGAAATTGCAGAAAATAATCAAGTGACTGTTAAAGGACCAAAGGGTACTCTTGAAAGAGTATTACCTGAGGAGATGACAATTACAAAAGAGGGTGAAGCAGTAATAGTAACCCGTCCAAATGATTTGAAAAAGATGAAATCACTTCATGGATTAACAAGAACACTTATTTCTAATATGGTAGTAGGTGTTACAAATGGTTATGAGAAAGTACTTGAAGTAAATGGTGTAGGATATAGAGCGGCAAAATCCGGAAATAAGCTTACATTATCTTTAGGATATTCTCATCCTGTTGAAATGTTGGATCCTGAGGGGATTACAACTGTACTTGAAGGACAAAATATCATCAAGGTACAAGGTATAGATAAAGAAAAAGTTGGTCAATTTGCGGCTGAAATCAGAGATAAAAGAAGACCTGAGCCATATAAGGGCAAGGGTATTAAGTATGTTACTGAAACTATTAGACGTAAAGTTGGTAAAACAGGTAAGAAATAATTAGGAGGGTATAAATAATGGTTAGCAAGAAGTCAAGAAAAGAAGCTCGTGTTAAAAAGCACGAAAGAATACGTAACCGTTTTTTAGGAACAGCTACAAGACCACGTCTTGCCGTATTTAGAAGTAATAGCCATATGTACGCTCAAATTATTGACGATACAGTTGGAAATACTTTAGTAGCGGCATCAACAGTCGAAAAGTCAGTAGCCGAAAAATTGGAGCACACAAATGATGTTGCGGCTGCAACATATGTAGGGACATTAATAGCTAAAAGAGCTCTTGAAAAGGGTATAGAAAAGGTTGTTTTTGATAGAGCCGGATTTGTATATCAAGGCAAGATTGAGGCATTGGCTAAAGCGGCAAGAGAAGCCGGCTTGCAATTCTAATAGGAGGAGAAAGGTTACATGAAACGTACAATCATAGATCCAACAAAGTTGGAATTAAATGACAGAGTAGTTGCCATCAAACGTGTATCTAAGACCGTTAAAGGCGGACGTACAATGAGATTTTCTGCTCTTGTAGTTGTAGGCGATGGAAATGGACACGTAGGTATAGGCAAAGGAAAAGCCGGAGAAGTACCTGAAGCTATTCGCAAGGGTAAGGAAGCGGCAATGAAGTCTTTGGTAAAGATTTCAATAGATGAAAATAGAAGTATTCCTCACGATTATATAGGTCAATTTGGAAGCTCAAGTGTTCTTTTAAAAAGAGCACCTGAAGGAACCGGTATTATAGCAGGTGGCCCTGCACGTGCCGTAGTTGAGCTTGCCGGAATTAAAAATATTCGTACTAAATCATTAGGCTCAAATAACAAGACTAATGTAGTATTAGCAACAATTGAAGGACTGACATCTCTAAAGACACCTGAAGAGGTTGCAAAGCTTCGTGGTAAGTCAGTTGAAGAGCTTTTAGGATAATATAGGAGGAAGAAAAAATGGCAAACAAATTAAAAGTTACATTAGTTAAGTCTCCTATAGGTGCTATTCCAAAGCATAAAAAAACTGTAGAAGCACTTGGACTTAAAAAGGTAAACAAATCAAATGAATTGCCTGACAATGCAGCAATAAGAGGCATGATCTGGCACGTAAAACATCTTGTAAAAGTTGAAGAAATATAATCTAAGAAGGAGGTGCAGTCATGGATTTATCAAATCTAAAACCAGCTTGCGGTTCTAAGCATAGTGATAATTTTAGACGTGGTCGTGGACATGCTTCTGGTAACGGTAAAACTGCCGGTAAAGGTCATAAAGGACAAAAAGCTCGTTCAGGAGCAACAAGACCGGGCTTTGAAGGTGGACAGATGCCTTTATATAGACGTATTCCAAAAAGAGGATTTACAAATAGAAATTCTAAGGATATTGTTGCTATAAATGTATCAGCACTTGAAAGATTTGACGATAATACAGAAATAACAGTTGAATTATTAGTTGAATCAAGAATTATTAAAAATCCAAGAGATGGTGTTAAAATACTTGGTAATGGAGAGTTGACTAAAAAGCTTATAGTTAAAGACATTGCTGTTAGCGAGGGAGCAAAAGCAAAGATTGAAGCTGCTAGCGGAACTTGCGAGGTGATCTAGTATGCTTATTACACTCCGTAATGCTTTCAAGGTAAAAGATATAAGAAGGAAATTATTATTTACATTTTTAATGTTGGTTGTCATAAGATTAGGTAGCAATATACCTATACCAGGTGTAAAGACAGATTTTTTTAAAAACTTTTTTGCTCAGCAAAGTGGAGATGCATTTGGATTTTTTAATGCCTTAACAGGTGGATCATTTGAGAGCTTGAGTATACTTGCACTTAGTATTACTCCTTATATTACAAGTTCAATTATTATCCAGCTTATGACCATTGCAATTCCTAAGCTTGAGGAGATGCAAAATGATGGTCAAGAGGGGCGTAAAAAAATAATAGAATATACAAGATATGTTACAGTTGCCTTGGCATTTATAGAATCTATAGCTATGGCTATAGGCTTTGGAAGGCAGGGCTTAATATATAATTTTGGCTTGAAGAGTATTATAGTTGTAGTGGTTACTATGACCGCCGGAAGTGCATTTCTTATGTGGATTGGTGAAAGAATAACTGAAAAGGGAGTTGGAAATGGTATTTCTATAGTTCTTTTATTTAATATTTTGTCATCATTACCACAGGATTTGCTTACTCTATATACCAGATTTATAAATAATAAAACTATAGCTGTAAAAGTAGTCTTGGGATTAATTATTATTGCAGCTATACTTGCAATGGTTGTTTTCGTAATAATTTTAAATGATGCTGAAAGAAGAATACCGGTTCAGTATTCTGCTAAAACTCAAGGCAGAAAGATGGTAGGAGGTCAGACCTCAAATATACCTCTGAAGGTAAATACTGCTAATGTTATGCCGGTAATATTTGCTTCATCAATTATGACATTTCCTGTTGTAATAAGCCAATTTTTTTCAGTTAATCGAGATACAATTTTTGGAAAAATTTTAGCTTTGCTAAGTTCTTCTAATTGGTTTGTTCCTGAAAGACCTAAATATACATTTGGAGTTATTATATATATAGCTTTAGTAATTGTTTTTGCATATTTTTATACTTCAATCACTTTCAATCCTTTAGAGATTGCCGATAATATGAAAAAGCAGGGAGGATTTATTCCGGGAATAAGACCGGGTAAGCCTACCAGTGATTATTTATATAATATATTGAATTATATAATATTTATAGGAGCTTGCGGTTTATTGGTAGTAGCTATGGTACCTATAGTTTTATCAGGTTTGTTTTCAGTTTCAAGATTATCATTTTCAGGTACATCATTGATAATTATTGCCGGTGTTATATTGGAAACATTAAAGAGTATTGAAGCACAAATGTTGGTAAGAAATTATAGAGGATTTTTAGTGAATTAATAATAAACAATATGAATGAAAAGCTAAGAGTTTTATGTAGATGAAGTTCATAAGTAGTACAAGTGCACTCTTGGAGTTCACTTGTACATTTTATTAAAATATTTATTACTATACAAAATAAGTATGGGGGAATTTATGAAAATTGTTATGTTGGGAGCTCCAGGTGCAGGAAAAGGCACTCAGGCGAAAAAAATAGCTGATAAGTATTCATTACCACATGTATCTACAGGAGATATTTTTAGAGCTAATATAAAGCAGAAAACACAGCTTGGAAATTTAGCAAAGGAATTTATAGATAAGGGCTTATTGGTTCCGGATGACATAACTATTGGGATGCTTATGGAACGTATTGCTAAAAGTGATTGTGAAAACGGATATGTTTTAGACGGATTTCCAAGAACACTGGAACAGGCACACAATCTTGATGAGGCTTTAGCTATAAAAAATAGTAAAATAGATTATGCTATAGATGTTGATGTTTCTGATGAAGATATTATATCAAGAATGAGCGGCAGAAGAGCATGCTTAAATTGTGGATCTACATATCATATAAAATTCATACCTACTAAGGTGGAAGGTATATGTGATAAATGTGGAAATGAAATAGTTATAAGAGATGATGATAAGTCTGAAACTGTAAAAAATAGATTAAAAGTGTATCATCAACAAACACAGCCTTTAATAGAATATTATGCTCATAAAGGAATATTAAAGAGGGTTGACGGCACTTTGGATATTGATGATGTTTTTGGAGCTATTATTCAAATCTTAGGAGAGTAAAATGGCGGTTACAATAAAATCTGCAAAAGAAATAGAATTAATGACAGAAGCTGGAATAATTTTAGCTAAGACACATGAAGAGTTGGAAAAAATAGTAAAGCCGGGTATTAGCACTTGGCAAATAAATAAGATAGGTGATGAAGTTATAAGATCCTTTGGATGTATACCTTCTTTTCTTAATTATAATGGTTTTCCTGCTTCAATTTGTGTATCTATTAATGATGAAGTTGTTCATGGTATACCTAGTAAAAAGCGATTTTTGGAAGATGGGGATATAGTTAGTTTAGATGCCGGTGTTATTTATAAGGGGTATCATTCTGATGCTGCAAGGACACATGCTGTTGGTAATATAAGTGAAGAAGCAAAAAAATTAATCAATGTAACCAGAGAATCTTTTTATGAAGGCTTGAAATTTGCTAAAGCCGGAAATCATTTAAATGATATATGTTCTGCAATTGGAGATTATGCTATGAGCAGAGGATATGGAGTTGTAAGAGATTTAGTGGGGCATGGAATAGGCACACATTTACACGAAGATCCTGAGGTACCTAATTTTAGGATGAATAGAAGAGGTATAAAGCTTGTTGAAGGAATGACCTTAGCTATAGAGCCTATGATTAATATAGGTACAGAGGAAGTTGAATGGTTGGACGATGACTGGACGGTTGTTACTGCTGACGGTTCATTATCTGCACATTACGAAAATACCATATTAATAACTGATGGAGAAGCTAAAATTTTATCTTTAAGATAAAGAGGGATATATGCAGGACTATGAAATAGGAGATGTTGTAATTTCCAAAGCCGGTCATGACAAAGGACTTAGCTATGTTATCATTAATATAGATAAGGATTTTGTATATCTTGCTGATGGTAGATTGAAAAAAATAGAGAAACCTAAAAAAAAGAATGTTAAGCACATTCATATTTTACATATTGACAATAATTATATTAAAAATAAATGCATTGATAATATTAAAGATGAGGAAATAAAATATTTCCTAAAGGCTTATGGAGGTAATAATGTCTAAGTCAGATGTGATTGAGATAGAAGGAACAGTATTAGAGAAGCTTCCTAATGCAATGTTCCAAGTAGAACTTGAAAATGGGCACCAAGTTTTAGCACATATTAGTGGAAAGCTTCGTATGAATTATATACGAATTCTTCCTGGAGATAAGGTAACTATAGAATTATCACCTTATGATCTGACAAAAGGAAGAATTATATGGAGAGATAAGTAAAATATCTAAGTATTTACTTGATTAAAATATATTTTTTTGCTACAATAGATAAGCTACTTTGTTGGTAACCAAGAAAGGAGAATTTACAATGAAGGTAAGATCTTCAGTTAAACCAATTTGCGAAAAGTGCAAAATTATAAAAAGAAAAGGATCTATCAGAGTAATTTGTGATAATCCAAAGCACAAACAAAGACAAGGTTAATTGCCTAAAAAATCTATAAGGAGGAATACTTAAGAGATGGCTCGTATTGCAGGTGTTGATTTACCAAGAGAAAAACGTGTTGAAATTGGTCTTACATATATTTATGGTATAGGAAGAACAAGTTCTAATCGTATTCTTGCAAAAGCTAATGTTAATCCTGATACAAGAGTAAAGGATTTAACAGATGACGAAGTAAAAGAGATCGCAAGAATAATTTCTGAAAGTCAGATGGTAGAGGGTGATTTACGTAGAGAAATCGCTATGAATATAAAAAGACTTCAAGAAATTGGTTGTTATCGTGGAATTCGTCATAGAAAGAGTTTGCCGGTTCGTGGACAAAAAACAAAAACAAATGCTAGAACACGTAAAGGTCCAAGAAAGACTGTAGCAAATAAGAAGAAATAATAAAATGTAATATAAGAATGGCATATTTATGTTGCCATATGTTTTATCAAACAAAATCTTATATTATTCATTCATTAATTTTTATTAATGAAAAATTGTAACAGGCTACTTAGGTAGTATGATTGATGTGCGTTGACTGTATGTTTTAAGAACAGGAACGTAATAATAATTTTAGAAGGTAGGTTAGTTTAATGGCAAAACAGGCGTCCACCAAAAAGGTGACAAAAAAGCGTGTAAAGAAAAACGTTGAACGTGGACAGGCACATATCCAGTCTTCATTTAACAATACAATTGTTACATTGACTGATACTCAAGGAAATGCTTTATCATGGGCAAGTGCCGGCGGTCTTGGATTTAGAGGTTCAAAGAAATCTACTCCTTATGCAGCAAGTATGGCTGCTGAGACTGCTGCTAAAGCAGCTCTTGTACATGGTTTAAAATACGTTGACGTTATGGTAAAAGGACCTGGTTCAGGTCGTGAGGCTGCTATTCGTGCTCTTGCAGCATGTGGCATAGAAGTAACAAGTATTAAGGATGTAACACCGGTTCCACATAACGGTTGTCGTCCACCAAAGCGTAGAAGAGTCTAGTAGGAGGTAAGAAAGTGGCAGTAAATAGAGTTCCCGTTCTTAAAAGATGTAGATCACTTGGATTAGATCCACTATTTTTAGGCATTGATAAGAAATCAAATAGAGATAATAAGAGAGCCGGACGTAAGTTAAGTGAATATGGTTCACAATTACGTGAAAAACAGAAGGCTAAATTTATCTATGGTGTATTGGAAAAACCATTTAGAAATTACTATGCTAAGGCTTCAAAATTAAGAGGACAGGTTGGTGAAAACTTAATTATTCTTCTTGAAAGAAGATTAGATAATGTAGTATTTCGTTTAGGATTTGCAAGGACTAGAAAAGAAGCACGTCAAATAGTTGACCACAAGCATATTCTGGTTAATGGCAAATGTATTAATATTCCTTCATATTTAGTGAAAGCAGGGGATATTGTTGAAGTTAGAGAAGAAGCAAGAACAAATGCAAGATCTAAGGAAGTAGTTGAAATGACTAATGGACGTGTAGTTCCTGCATGGTTAGAGTCAGACGTGGAAAATTTAAAAGGAACAGTAAAATCTATTCCTACAAGAGAAGAGATAGATGTACCGGTTGATGAGCTTCTAATCGTCGAGTTATACTCTAAATAATTAAATTGAATTTTGTATATAAAGCATGATTTTAGTTTCATGTATTATTCTCAAATAAAGCCTTGTTTGAGAATAAAATTTTATAGAGTATGATAAGGAGGGAATTACGTGTTCGATTTTGAAAAACCAAATATTGAAATTGTGGAAATTTCAGAGGATAAGAAATTTGGTAGATTTGTATGTGAACCATTAGAGAGAGGTTATGGTACAACTTTGGGTAATTCTCTTAGAAGAATTATGTTATCATCTCTTCCGGGTTCTGCAGTTAGCCAAATTAAGATAGATGGAGTATTACATGAATTTTCATCTATTGAGGGTGTAAAAGAGGATGTTACAGAAATTATAATGAATATTAAAAGCCTGGCTATAAAGACCGATGATTCTTTAACAGAGGTAAAGACAGCATATATTGATTTTGAAGGAGAGGGTGTTATAACAGCTGCGGACATAAAATGTGATCCTGATATAGAAATTATAAATAAGGATCAGCTTATAGCAACTGTATCCGGCGGAAGATTTTATATGGAGCTTACTATAAATAGTGGTCGTGGTTATGTCAGTGCGGATAAAAATAAGTCGAGTGATTTCCCTATAGGAGTAATTGCAATAGATTCTATATATACACCTGTTGAGCGTGTTAATTTATTGGTAGAAAATACTCGTGTAGGTCAGATGACAGATTATGATAAGCTTACGCTTGACGTATATACAAATGGAACACTTGCACCTGATGAGGCTGTAAGTTTAGCAGCCAAGGTTTTGAGTGAGCATTTAAATATTTTTATTGATTTATCTGAAAATGCTAAAACTGCTGAAGTTATGGTTGAAAAAGAAGAAGATGATAAAGAAAAGGTTCTTGAGATGAACATAGATGAGCTTGAATTGTCAGTACGTTCATATAATTGTTTAAAGAGAGCCGGTATAAATACTGTTGAAGAATTATGTAATCGCACATCCGATGATATGATGAAGGTTCGTAATTTAGGACGCAAATCCTTAGAAGAGGTCCTTGCAAAATTAAAGGATCTTGGTTTGGATTTGAAGCTGAGTGAAGAAATTTAAAATCTTATATATGTAATAAGACCGAAGTGCATACATATATTTCCAATGGAGGATAGAAGAAATGGCAAAATATAGAAAGCTTTCAAAAACATCAAGTCAAAGAAAAGCTTTACTTAGAAATCAGGTATCAGCTTTGATTGCTAATGGTAAGATTGTAACAACAGAGGCAAGAGCAAAAGAAGTTAGAAAAATGGTTGAACCATTAATAGCTTTAGCTATAAAGGAAAAAGATAATTATGAAACAGTTACTGTTAAAGCTAAAGTTGCTCGTAAGGATGCTAACGGAAAAAGAGTAAAGGAAGTTGTAGACGGTAAAAAGCTTACTATTTATGATGAAGTAGATAAAGAAATTAAGAAAGATAAACCAAGCAGACAACATGCAAGGAGACAAATAGCAAAAGTCCTTTATAATTATACTGAAGTTCCTACCAAGGTTGCTGGTAGAAAAAGAAATACTAAGCTTGTTGATTTAACTTCAAAATTGTTAAATGAGCTTGCAGCTAAGTATGAAACACGTAATGGTGGTTATACAAGAATAATTAAAATAGGTCTTCGTAAGGGTGATGCAGCTATGGAGGTTGTATTAGAATTAGTATAAAATAAAAAAGTCGGATTTGTCCGACTTTTTTTATTTTATTAATATAAAGCCTTTCATTTAGAATTATATTCTTTAGAGCCTTTTTTTATATTTCGATATTCTATACAAATTATATTTCTGCTATAGCTTGCTTTTATTTTATAAATAGTATAAAATTAATTAGAAAATATAAGGACGTGGTAATATGAGAAATAATAATGATACTCAATTTTTTAAGGTAGTACCTGATTTGAGAAGAGAAGCGAGTGAAATATTGGATTTAGTTTATGAGGCTTTAAAGGAAAAAGGATATGATCCTATCAGCCAGATAGTAGGATATATTATGTCAGGTGATCCTACATATATCACAAGTTATAATAATGCTAGAAGTCTTATTATAAAAGTTGAAAGAGATGAGATATTGGAAGAGCTTTTAAAGGTTTATATCAGCGAACGTTTAGAAAAATAAAAATAAGTTTTCAGATATAATTTATTTTATGATTTTAATATTTAAAGTTATTATTTTTGAATTAAGTAATTACCATATAATCATGTAAAATATTTAATTTTAAGTACATGCTTATATGGTTTATTTGTTTATATATCAAATTAAAAAAGAAAGAAAAATATGAGATTAATGGCTTTGGATTATGGCTCAAAAACTGTAGGAGTGGCTCTTTGTGATGAAATATTGCATACTGCAATACCTTTTGAAACTATTTTTAGAGAAAGTGAAAATAAATTAAGAAAGACCATCAGAAGGATAGAAGAAATAATTAAGGAAAAAAATATTGATAAAATTATTTTGGGACGTCCTTTAAATATGGATGGAAGTGTCGGATTAAGAGTAGAAAAGTGTGAATATTTTGCAAATATGCTCTATAAAAGGACTAATATAGAGATTATTTGGCAGGATGAGAGATTAACTACAGTAGAAGCGGATGAAATATTAGAGGAAAATGGAATAAAAAAAAGTGAAAGGAAAAAATATATAGATCAAGTAGCTGCAATGTTGATACTTAGAGAATATATCAATAAAAATAAATAAATGATGAATGATAAAATAATATTAAAAAATGATGATGGTAAAGAAGTTGAATTTAATATTATAGAGGAAACCAAGTTTAGAGAAAAAAAATATATATTAATAAAAAATAATGAAGAAGAATATTTAATATTGAAGGATAAAGCTACTCCGGATGCTGATGAAAGTATATATGAATTGATTGCTGATGAAGAAGAGGAAGCTGCATTATTAGAAATATTTGAAGAATTATTAAATGATTAGAAAAAGGAGATTAATTTGATTAATAATAAAGATAACCCGTTAAATATGATAAAAAAATTGGGAGAAAAATCACAAAAATTAAATAAGAATGAAATAATAAAGGTAAATACTCAGGATAAAAGTTCAAATAAAAAAGAAGAAACGAAATTAAAGAAAGAAGATAAAAATTTAGAAAAAAATAAAATAAACAAACAAAAATCGAATAAACAAAGTAATACGGTTAAAATAGCAGAGTTGAAAAATAATAAAAAACAAGTAAATAATACAAATATTACAAATACCGGTTTGGCAAAATCAAATGATGAAAATAAGAAGCCTGCAAGTAGCAAGGCTAAAATAAATAATAAGAAAAATTCTAATGAACAAGATATTAAAGATAAAAAATTAGATAAAAATAGTGCAGAGCTTGATAATTTAGCAGAACAAATTGTAAATATAATAAATTCTAATGATAATAAAAGCAGCAAAAATAAAAAAAATAAAAAAAATAAAAATGTTAAAAAAGTAAAAATAATACCTCTTGGCGGTTTAGAGCAAATAGGTATGAATATTACTGCATTTGAATATGAAGATAGTATTTTTGTTGTGGATTGTGGGCTTGCTTTTCCAAGTGAGGATATGTTAGGAATAGATTTGATTATACCTGATGTAAGTTATTTGAAGGATAATTTTTCAAAGCTCAAGGGATTTGTAATTACTCATGGGCATGAAGATCATATAGGAGCATTGCCATATATACTAAAGCAAATAAATATACCGGTATATGCTACACGATTAACCCTAGCCCTGATAGATAAAAAATTGAAGGAGCATAAGATAGATAAGGTATCAAAGCTTATAGAAGTAAAGCAGGGAGAAACTATAGAGCTGGGTGATTTTAAGGTGGAGTTTATAAGAACAAATCATTCAATACAGGATGCAGTTTCATTAGCTATATTTTCTCCGGTCGGTATAATTTTTCATACAGGAGATTTTAAAATTGATTATACACCTATATATGGAGAACCGGCAGATTTACAAAGAATGGCAGAAATAGGAAAGAAGGGTTGCCTTGCTCTTATTTGTGAATCGACAAATGCAACAAAGCCGGGTTTTACTTCCTCAGAAAGAAGTGTAGGAAAGACCTTTGATATTACTTTTTCTGAAAATAAAAATGATCGTATTATAGTAGCAACCTTTGCTTCAAATGTTGATAGAGTTCAGCAGATAATGGATACGGCATATAGATATGGGAGAAAGGTTGTTGTAGAGGGTAGAAGCATGATTAATGTTATAGGTGTAGCAAGTGAGCTTGGTTATATTAAAGTTCCTGATGCTACATTGATAGACATAGATCAATTAAAGGATTATCCACCTGAAAAAACTGTAATTATAACAACAGGAAGTCAAGGTGAATCAATGGCGGCATTATCACGTATGGCAAATTCAACACATAAGAAAGTAAGCATAGGTGCAGGAGATACTATAATAATGAGTTCGACCCCTATACCGGGTAATGAAAAGGCTGTATATAAGGTTATGAATGAGCTTTCAATGAAAGGTGCAAAAGTAGTTTTTGAAGATACTCATGTTTCAGGTCATGCCTGTCAGGAGGAAATCAAGCTTATGTATGCCTTGTTACATCCGAAATTTTCTATACCTATACATGGAGAATATAGACATAGAATGGCACAAGCTGAGCTTGCAAAGGCTATGGGAATAGCAGATGATAATATTTTGATTATACAATCAGGAGATGTAGCAGAACTTAGTAAAAATGAATGTAAGGTCAATGGTCATGTGGAATCGGGAGGAATTTTTGTTGACGGTCTTGGTGTTGGAGATGTAGGTAATATAGTATTGAGAGACAGACAAAATCTTGCCCAAAATGGTATCATAATTATAGCTCTATCAATGGAAAAAGGTACAGGAAAGCTATTAGCAGGTCCGGATATTGTATCTCGAGGCTTTGTATATATCAGAGAATCTGAGGATTTAATAGAAGAGGCAAGTGAGCTTGTAAAGCATGTTATGGAACAATTAGCTTTAGCACATGTTACTGATTGGTCTAAAATAAAAAATGAATTAAGAGATGCTCTTAGCAGCTTTTTGTGGAAAAAAATGAAAAGAAGCCCTGTAATATTACCAATAATAATGGAAGTATAGTATGAAAAAATTTACAAAAATTATAAATAGGCTTATTAATGTAAGTATTTCAATGTTTATAAAATTGATACTTTTTGCTTTGGTTTTACTTGCCTTAGTAAGAGGGAGCATCTTTGCATATAATGTTGGATATGAAGTTTTTGGAAATAAATCTATATCAAAAAATACAGCTACAGTTTATATTGATATTGAAAAAAATGAAAATATTTATGATATAGCAAATAAATTAAAAAAAGAAAATTTGATAGAAAGTAAATATAGTTTTATAATACAGGCACAAATTTTTTCATATAAGATACAAGAAGGACATTATGAAATAGAAGCAGGATTAAGTATAAGAGAAATTTTGAATATATTGAGCAATAAAATGAGCTTGAAGGATAAATAATGATTGTAAATGAAAATGTTGTAGAGTATATAGAATTTTTGGCAAATGAAAATTCTATATATTTGGAAGAAATAAGAGCTTTTGCTTTAAAAACAAATGTCCCTATCATCAAAAGAAGCAGTGAAAGCTTGATGAAAACAATTTTAAAGCTCAAAAAAATAGATAATATTCTTGAGCTTGGTACTGCAATAGGCTATTCAAGCTTGCTTATGCTTGAAAATTGTAGTGCAAATATAGATACAGTTGAAAATTATCATAAAAGAATAGAAATAGCCAAAAAAAATTTTGTGAATAGTATTTATAAGGATAGAGTAAATTTAATTGAAGGTGATATTTCCCAAATATTGAAAGCTTTAATAGATGAGGATAAGAAATATGATTTTATTTTTCTTGATGCGGCGAAAGCTCAATATATTAATTGGCTTAATGATATTAAATTATTATTGAATGAAAGAGGAATATTATTTTCAGATAATATCTTACAAGATGCGAATATAGTAGAGAGCAGATTTGCAATTAATAAAAGAGATAAAACAATACATAAAAGACTTAGAAAATATTTATATACTATAAGCCACGATAAAAATTTTACTACAAGTATAGTACCTATAGGAGATGGAGTGGCACTTAGTGTATTTAGTAGGAGATTTGATGAATAGAAGAGTAGAGTTACTGGTACCTGCCGGAAGCTTGGAGGTTTTAAAAATAGCAATAGATTATGGTGCAGACGCTGTATATATAGGTGGAGAGGTTTTTAGTCTGAGGGCTAAGGCTAAAAATTTTACACTTGAGCAAATGAAGGAGGGTATCAGCTATGCACATAAAAAAGGGAAAAAAATATATGTAACTGCAAATATATTGGCACATAATGCTGATCTTGACGAGGTCAAGAGGTATTTTATTGAATTGAAAAATATAAATCCTGATGCAGTAATTATTTCAGATCCAGGAGTATTTGCTATAGCAAAAGAGATAATGCCTGAAATGGAAATTCATATTTCAACTCAGGCAAATAATACAAATTATGCTACATATAAATTTTGGTGGCAACTAGGAGCCAGAAGGGTTGTAACTGCAAGAGAATTATCGTTAGAAGAAATTAAAAATATCAGGAAAAATATTCCTGATGATATGGAGATAGAAACCTTTGTACATGGAGCCATGTGTATGGCATATTCCGGACGTTGTCTTCTTAGTAATTATATGGTAGGGCGAGATGCCAATAGAGGAGCCTGCACACATCCATGTAGGTGGAAATATAATATAGTTGAAGAGCATAGACCGGGCGAGTTTATGCCTATATATGAAAATGAAAGGGGAACATATATTTTCAATTCTAAGGATTTGTGTATGATAGAGCATATCCCACAGCTCATTGAAGCAGGTATAGACAGCTTTAAGATAGAGGGAAGGATGAAGACAGCCTTGTATGTTGCTACAGTAGCCAGAACCTATAGAAAGGCTATAGATGATTATTTTGATAGTAAAGAAACTTATTTAAAAAATTTGGATTGGTACAAGTCAGAAATTTCCAAGTGTACATATAGGGAATTTACTACAGGCTTTTTCTTTGGAAAGGCTGATGAGGATACACAAATATATGATAATAACACTTATATTAAAAATTATATTTATTTAGGACTAATAGATAAAGTAGATAAAGATAATAAAATTTATTTTGAGCAAAAAAATAAATTCAGTGTAGGTGATACTATAGAATTGATGAAAAAAAATGGAGATAATTTATTTGTAAAGGTTATATCTATTTGTGATGAAGAGGGAAATGAACAAGAGTCTGCTCCACATCCTCAGCAAAGACTGGTAGTTAAAATAAATGGTGCAACTGCACAACAGGGAGATATACTTAGAGTTAGTAATAAAGAGTAAGGAGCTATTTATGTTATTAATTTTAATATTTGCTATTATGGCATTTTTATATTGGCTTTTCTTGATATTTACTACTGAAATAAATCTTTTTGATAATATATGGTTGAGTATAAGTGCTATTTTATTTTTAATTTATTATCTTACAAAAAAATATTTAAAGTATCCTAAAAAAATTCCTTTAAATATATTGGTATTTTTATATGTTTGTATTATATCAGGAATTATAGTATTTATTATAAGCAGTTTATTTATTTTTACTTATTCCGGACAAAAATCTGAAGAAAAGCTTGATTATGTTATTGTTCTTGGATCAAAGCTTAATAAGCAGGAGCTTGCAACTGATATATTATTAAAAAGACTTGATAAGGCTATAGAATATTCAAATGAAAATCCTGATACAATTTTCGTATTATCAGGAGGTCGTTTGAAAAATACTAATATTTCAGAAGCACAGATAATGGCAAATTATTTAATTAATAAGGGCGTTGATAGAAAGAGGATATTGCTTGAGATAGAATCACACAATACTAGAGAAAATATAATTTATTCAGGAGCTTTAATTGAAAATCAGTTGAAATATAAGAGGGATAGTTTGGATTTAAGTAAAATTAATATACAGAGTAATTTTATAAGTGCCGAAAATAGACCTAAAAGAATAGGTATTATAAGCAGTGATTTTCATCTATATAGGGTTAGTAGGCTTGCAAAAAGTGCCGATTTGCAAGTGGCATGTTTTATAGCGACAAAATCTAAGCCTGAAATTTTACCTAATATGTATTTGAGAGAATGTATTGCAATGTTGAAAGAAAAATTTATGGGGTATATATAATGGATAGTTATGAAAGAGAATTAGAAATATCGAAATTAAGTAAATTAGAGAATTATAAATATATAAGTGAAAATTATATAGAAGAATTGGATACTATAGCTGTAAGTATGGAGCATAAAAAAACTAAGGCCAGAATATTGTTAATGCTTACAGATGACAATAATAAAGTTTTTACTATTGGATTTAGAACACCAAGTATAGATTCTACAGGTGTTGCACATATATTGGAACATTCAGTTTTATGCGGTTCAAGGAAATTTCCTTTAAAGGATCCTTTTGTAGAGCTTGTTAAAGGTTCATTGAATACATTTTTAAATGCAATGACATATATGGACAAAACCTTGTATCCGGTTGCATCATGTAATGATAAGGATTTTCAAAATCTGATGGATGTATATTTAGATGCAGTATTTTATCCTAATGTATACAAAGAAGAAAAAATATTTTTGCAGGAAGGCTGGCATTATGAGCTTGAAGATAAAGATAAGCCTCTTACTATAAATGGAGTTGTATATAATGAAATGAAGGGAGCTTTTTCTTCTTCTGATGCAGTATTGGAAAGAGCTGTCAGTAAAGGCTTATTTCCTAATCATTCTTATGGTGAGGAATCCGGAGGAGATCCTAAATATATACCTAAGCTTAGCTATAAGTCTTTCTTAGATTTTCATCAAAGATATTATCATCCTTCAAATTCATTTATCTATCTTTATGGTGATATGGATATGGTTCAAAAGCTTGATTTTATAGATAAGGAGTATTTATCAGGATTTGAATATAAGGAAATAGATTCAAGCATAAAGGAGGTAGAAGAATTTACAAGTCTACAAACACTTATAGAGGAATATTCTATTTCGGATGATGAAAATATAGAAAATTCTACCTATTTATCATTGCATGCTATGGTAGGAGGAGAGCTTGATCCTATTAAATCAAGTGCTTTAAAGATATTAGATTATTTACTTATTTCCTCACCCGGAGCAATTATTAAGGAGGCTTTACAAAAGGCGTCTATAGGAGATGATATTTTAGGAGGTTATGAATATGGTATAGCATATCCTTACTTTTCTATTATTGCTAAAAATACAAATATAGAAAAAAGAAAAGAATTTTTAGATATTATAAATAAAACCTTGGAAGCTACAGTAAAAAATGGGCTCGATAAGGAAAAATTGGAGGCTGCTATTAATTTAGCAGAATTTAAAGCTAGGGAAGCTGATTTCGGTTCATATCCTAAGGGACTTATATATGGTCTTGAAGCATTTAATTCATGGTTGTATGATGCAAATCCTTGTATGAATCTTGAATATAATAAAATTTATAAGGAGCTTAGATATAAAGTACAAGAAGGATATTTTGAAAAACTTATTCAAAAATTATTAATATATAATAAATTTAAATTAGAATTGATTTTAAAGCCTGTTAAAAATCTAACATTAAAAAGAGATAATGAATTAAAGGATGAATTGGCAAAAATAAAAGAAAAGCTTAGTGAAATTGAAATAGCTAAACTTATAGAAAATACAAAAGCTCTAAAAGAATATCAGGCAAGCGGCGACAGTAAAGAAAATATATCAAGCCTTCCGGTGTTAAAAAGAAGTGAAATAAATAAAAAAAGTGAAAAATTTATTTATGAAGAGCATAATATTAATATAAATAATATAGATATTCCTGTAATTTATTCTAATATCAATACCTCAGGTATTTCTTATATGAAATTTATTTTTGATATAGGCTATCTTTCAAGAGAAGATTTACAATATTTATCTTTATTAAAAGAGATATTTGCATATGTAGATACAAATAAATATACATATTCAAAGCTTGATACTTTAATTAATTTATATACAGGAGGCTTAAGTTTTAGCTTGGGAGCTTATACTGATATAAATGATGAAGCAAAGGCAAAATTAGTATTTAATATAAATATTAAAGCCTTGAGTGATTATATTCCCAATGCAATATCCTTGGCAAAGCATATAATTTTTAATTCAAAATTAGATAATCTTGACAGAATTAAGGAAATAATTTTTGAAATTAAATCAACAAATAAATCAAGATTATTAAATTCAGGTCATATAAGTGCTTTAACAAAAGCAGGTTCATTTATAACTAAAGAGGCATTATTTGAAAATATTACAAGAGGCTTGGATTTTTATAAATTTATAGAAGATTTAGCACTTAATTATGAAAGTAAAAAAGAATATATATCTGAAAAACTGAAAAATTTGTTGAAAATAGTATTTAATAAGGATAATTTGTATCTTAATTTTACAGGTCATGAAAATGATTATGATAAATTTATTTTAAATTCAAATACATTTATTGAGAGCCTTACTGACAAGGCAGAAAGAAGCTCAAGCCTTGAGTTGCAAAAAAGCAAGCAATGTCTTGCTTATACGAGTGCTTCAATGGTTAGTTATGCGGCACAATTTGGAAATTATAAATATAAAAATTTTGAATATAATGGAGTTTTAAGGGTCTTAAAGGTTTTATTAAGCTATGATTATCTATGGAATAATATAAGAGTTATGGGTGGTGCCTATGGTGCTATGGCAAGCTTTACAAGAAATGGAAGCCTTTTATTTACTTCATATAGAGATCCTAAAACTGTAGAAACATATAATATTTATGATAAGGTAGTAGATTTTATTAAAAATTTTGAGGCGGATGATATGGAGATTGATAAATTAGTTATCGGTGCCATAAGTGAACTGGATACACCTCTTACACCTTATAACAAGGGACTTAGGGGCTTAGGAGCATATTTTTCTAATATGACAAATGAATTGGTACAAAAAGAAAGAAATGAAATATTAAATACAAAATTGGAGGATATAAGAGGTCTTGCCGATATGGTAGCGGCAGCACTTTGTAATTCTTCAAGAGTATGTATAGGTAATGAAGAAAAAATTAAACAAAATGAGGCTTATTTTGATAAGGTAGAAGCCTTATATAAGGACTAAATATGGAAAATTTAAAATCAGGCTTTGTTGCTTTGATAGGAAGACCGAATGTAGGTAAATCAACATTGATGAATAAAATAATAGGTCAAAAGATAGCTATTACAAGTCATAAGCCACAAACGACAAGAAATAAAATACAAACAGTTTATACTGATCAAAGGGGACAAATAATATTTGTAGATACTCCAGGTATACATAAGGCAAAAAATAAGCTTGGTGCTTATATGCAAAGCGTAGTTAATAAAACTCTAAAGGACGTAGATGTACTCTTATGGATTGTTGAAGCCAAGGATTATATAGGTGAAAGAGAAGAATATATATTGAATTTATTAAAAGAAAGCAATAAGCCGGTAATATTGGCCATTAATAAATTGGATATTTTAGAAAAAAAAGAGTTGTTATTACCAATAATAGAAAAATATAGTAAATTAATGTGTTTTACAGAAATAGTTCCAATATCTGCACTTAAAGAGGATGGAATAGATATTATAGTTGATTCGATTTATAAATATTTGCCTGAAGGTCCTTTGTATTATGATGCCGATGTTGTTACTGATCAGCCTATAAGACAGATAAGTGCAGAGCTTATACGAGAAAAATTATTAAGAAATTTAGATGATGAGATTCCACATGGTGTAGCAGTTGAAATAGATAAAATGGAATATAGAAAAAATGGCTTGGTTGATATAGAAGCTACTATAGTATGTGAAAGAGCTGCACATAAGGCTATAATTATAGGTAAAGAAGGCAATATGTTAAAAAAAATAGGGATTAATGCAAGGAAAGATATAGAAGCTTTGACAAATACACAAGTTAATTTGAGATTATGGCTGAAGGTGAGAAAAGAGTGGAGAAATTCTGATATTCAAATAAAAAATTTCGGATATAATATTAAGGATATTTAATATGTATGGAACTATAGAAGTTTTAGGTATGATTAGCTATGTAATGAATATAGGAGAATATGATAGAAGAATAACAATTATTACCAAGGATATAGGTAAAATACATGCTTTTGCAAGAGGTGCAAGAAAATCGACCAGCAGCTTTGTTGCAAGCACAAGATTATTTGCTTTTGGAAAATTTACATTATATGAAGGTAAAGAAAGCTATAATTTGCAATCAACACAGATTAATAATTATTTTGATAAAATTTCTTGTGATATTGAAAATACCTGTTATGGTACATATTTTTTGGAATTGGCAAATTATTATGCAAAGGAATTTTTAAAAGAACCAAATTTATTGAAATTATTATATTATACTTTGTTAGCTATTATAAATCCTAATATACCAAATGAATTGGTTAGGAGAATATTTGAATTAAGGGCTATGGTTATTTTTGGACAATATCATAGTGAACTTGTAAATGCAAGTTCCACCTGTAAATATACATGGAATTATATTATAAATAGTAGAATTGAAGATTTATTTAAATTCAATTTAACAAAAAATATTTTAGAAGAATTATCTATATATGTTGATTGTAATATAAAAGAATTTATAGATAGTGAAATGAAATCACTTGAAATATTAAAACTTATTTCTTAAAAATCATAAAATAGAGTGTCAGTATATAAAGGTATAGTAAATATTCTTTTATATGCTGACACTTACTATTAAAATTTTTATAAAAGTTATTTTTAAATAAGAGATTGCTAATATGTTAAAAATTTGATAATATTATAAGCAATAATTCTGGAGAAAGAGGGATTTATGAAAAAAAATTTTCTGATATTTTTTATATTTATACTTAGTATATTATGTCTTGTGGCCTGTACTAAAAAAAGTATTACTTTATCAGGAGATGAGAGCAGTATTCTAATAAAAAATGATGGAAGCTGTCAATCATTATTGGTAGAGGAAATTGACGATAATATGACTGATATCAATATAGAAGATTTAAAAAAATTTATTGAAAAGGAATTAAGTGATTTTTCTAAAGATGGTGATGTAAAGCTCTTGGATATAGATTATAAGAAGCCTAAATTGAAATTATTATTTGGATATACTTCTTTAGATAAATTATTATCTTATGCAAAATATTCTAATGATGATAGTATAGGATTTGAGAGTATTAAATTTGTAAATAAGGATGATGAAATATTAAGACCATATATAAATGATAAGACCGAAGCTTTTAGCAGAGCCTTAATTGTAAAGGGGACAGGTAGCTTAAAATTTGAGGCCAAAGTCATAGAAGCTATAAATGGTGAACATAATTCAGACTTCAAGGTTGAAATATCAGATTTGCATTCAATTAAAATAGCTTCCACCAAGTCTGTCAAAGCTACAGATATTGAAACTATAATTTTAATAAAATAATTTGAGAAGGAGGAAATATTATGGAATATAGTATGGAAAAAATTATTGCTTTAGCTAAATCAAGAGGATTTGTATATCCCGGTTCCGAGATATATGGAGGTTTGGCTAATACTTGGGATTATGGTAATTTGGGTGTTGAATTGAAAAATAATATAAAAAAGGCTTGGTGGCAAAAGTTTATTCAAGAATCTCCACACAATGTAGGTGTTGATTGTGCAATACTTATGAATCCTAAGACATGGATTGCTTCAGGACATCTGGCAGGATTTTCAGATCCACTTATGGATTGTAAGGAATGCAGGGAAAGATTTAGAGCTGATAAGATGATAGAAGATTATATGTCTGAGCATGGAATAAAATTTGAAGGTAGTGTGGATGCTTGGACAAATGATGAAATGAAAAAATATATTGATGATAATAATATAAGTTGCCCAAGCTGTGGAAAGCACAATTTTACAGATATTCGTCAATTTAACCTTATGTTTAAGACATTTCAGGGTGTTACAGAGGATGCAAAAAATATAGTGTATTTAAGACCTGAAACAGCACAGGGTATTTTTGTTAATTTTAAAAATGTTCAAAGAACTTCAAGAAAAAAAGTGCCTTTTGGTATAGGTCAAATAGGAAAATCATTTAGAAATGAAATTACTCCAGGTAATTTTACTTTTAGAACAAGAGAATTTGAACAGATGGAGCTTGAGTTTTTCTGTAAGCCTGATACGGATTTGGAATGGTTTGAATATTGGAAAGCATTTTGCATAAACTGGCTTAAGACTTTGGGAATAAAAGAAGAACAAATGAGAGCGAGAGATCATGAGAAAGAAGAGCTTAGCTTTTATTCAAAGGCAACTACGGATATTGAATTTTTATTTCCATTCGGTTGGGGAGAGCTTTGGGGTATAGCTGACAGAACCGACTATGACCTTGGTAGACATCAGGAAATATCAGCACAGGATTTAACATATTTTGATGATGAAACAAATGAAAGATATATTCCTTATGTTATTGAGCCTTCATTAGGTGCTGATAGAGTAACATTAGCTTTCCTTTGTGCAGCCTATGATGAAGAAGTACTGGATACAAATGATACAAGAGTTGTTTTGCATTTTCATCCTGCACTTGCTCCTGTAAAGATAGGAATATTCCCTTTGTCAAAAAAATTAAATGAAAAAGCTTTTAAAGTATATGAAGAATTGTCTAAATACTATAATTGTGAGTTTGATGAAAGAGGTAATATAGGTAAGAGATATAGAAGGCAGGATGAAATAGGTACACCTTATTGTATAACTTATGATTTTGACTCAGAAGAGGATAATTGTGTAACAATAAGAGATAGAGATACTATGCAGCAACAGAGAGTTCCTATTGATGAATTAAGGGCTTATTTTTTAGATAAATTTAGTTTTTAAGCTACTTGGTGAGCTATGTCTGCTTAAATATTATTTAGCCTTATGAATATTTATATATAAATAAATTTATAAAGATATTTTAATGGTGAGGAGAATGAAGAAATTATTATTAGTAATTGATATGCAAAATGATTTTATAACAGGTGTGCTTGGTAATGATAAATGTAGAGAAGTTGTAAAGCCGGTGATTAAAAGAATACAAGATGCTATAGCTGAGGGATTTAAAATTCTTTGTACAAAGGATACACATGAAAGCAATTATCTTAAAACCGGAGAAGGTAAAAGACTTCCTGTAGAACATTGTATTAGAAATACCGAGGGTTGGGAGATTATTGACGAAATAAAAAATTTGAAAGCATTATATCAGGACAGTTTTTTAGATATAGATCCTTTTTGTAAATTCAGTTTTGGGAGTACGGAACTATCCAAGGAGCTTGAAAAATATGATTTTAATCAAATTGAAATAATAGGAGTTTGTACCGATATTTGTGTTATTTCCAATGCCATTGTATTAAGATCTGATTATCCTGAGATAGATATTTTTGTAAATTCATCATGCTGTGCAGGTGTAAGTGTGGAAAGTCATAATATAGCCTTGGCTGCTATGAAAGCATGTCATATATCAATAATATAAAATTTTAGTTTGAATTTAAAAATTTACTTATAAAAAACCGAGATATAAAATAGTTATATTAAATAATTTTATGAAAAATGATAATTTTTAAATAGATATAAAAAAATATTGATTTAAAATTCATAAAAAAGCTATTGTTGAGAAAACATAGCTTTTTTGCTTTAAAATAATAACTTGACAGAATATAAATATATAAATATAATTAGCTTTATTGTTTAAAAAAATTAATAAAAAATTAAAAAAGGGGATAGAATTTATGTGGGGAGAAATATTTAATCTGGATAATCCATTAATAGGCTCAGAAAATACTTGGGCAATTTGGACTATTTGTGTGCTTGTTGTAGCAATTTCTATATTTTTAGAGCAAAAATACAGATGGGCAGCTAAGCTGAGCGGTGCTATAATATGTCTTATTTTTGCACTTGTGCTTAGTAATTTTGGTATTATACCTATGAATGCAACTGTTTGGGATGTTGTTTGGTCTTATATAGTACCGCTTGCTATACCTTTGTTATTATTACAATGCGATATAAGAAAGATAGGAAAGGATACAGGACGTATTTTGATAATATTTTTATTAAGCTCACTTGGTACTGTAGCGGGAGCGATAGTAGCATATTGTGCATTATCAAAATATATACCTGAGCTTGCTGCAATATCAGGAGTATTTACAGGAACTTATATTGGAGGCGGTGTGAATTTTGCCGCTTTATCAGATGCTTTTTCAGTTTCATCAAGTATGATAAGTGCCGCTACTGTTGCAGATAATTTGCTTATGGTTATATATTTCTTTGCTTTAATTATGATACCGGGTATAAAATTTTTTCAAAAATATTATAAGCATCCTCATATGGATGAGCTTGAAAAGCAACTTGATGCTAACAAGGAGGATAAGACTGCTACAGCCATTTATTGGAAAGCAAAGGAAATTTCATTAATAGATATTGCTTTTTGTATAGCTACTGCTTTTGTAATTGTATTTTTATCAGAAAATATTGCTAATATATTTAAGCTTATATTTGCAAGAGAAAATACATTTATTAATATTTTAAGAACATTATTTGGAAATAAATATTTATGGATTACGACTATATCAATGATATTAGCTACAGCATTTCCTAAATTTTTTGGTAATATTAAGGGAAGCAATGAAATAGGAACATTTCTAATTTATTTATTCTTCTTTGTTATAGGTGTACCTGCCTCTATAATATTAATTATTACAAATTCGCCATTATTGCTTGTATTTGCAGCTATAATTGTCATAATAAATATGTTATTCAGTCTTATTTTCGGTAAAATTTTCGGATTTAGTTTGGAGGAAATTATTATAGTCAGCAATGCAAATGTTGGAGGACCAACTACAGCGGCCGCTATGGCAGTATCAAAGGGCTGGAATAAATTAGTAGCACCTGCTATGTTAGTAGGAACATTAGGCTATGTAATAGGTACTTATGCAGGATTATTAGTTGGAAGTATTTTATTAAGATAATATATCGACAAAAATCAAAAAAAAATGTATAATCACTATATTTAAAACGATATTTTGGAGGTAGGCATGACAGATTTAGAAAAGATAGAACAGGAAGATGCTGAAGGTAGTTCTAAAAATTTTATAGAATTGGAGATTGATAAGGATTTAAAAGAGGGAAAATATACTCATGTACAAACGAGATTTCCACCTGAACCAAATGGATATTTGCATATAGGTCATGCTAAAAGTATATTATTGAATTATTCTCTTGCTCTTAAGTATAATGGTTTATTTAATTTAAGATTTGATGATACCAATCCAAGTAAAGAAAAAGAAGAATTTGTAAAAAGTATAAAAGAAGATGTTGATTGGCTTGGTGCCAAATATGATGACAGATGCTTCTTTGCTTCTGATTATTTTGAAGAAATGTATGAAAAGGCTATTTTATTAATAAAAAAAGGTAAGGCCTATGTTTGTGATTTGAGTGCAAGTGAAATTAAAGAATATAGGGGAGATTATACTACGAAGGGGAAAGAAAGCCCTTATAGAAATAGAACTGTTGAAGAAAACCTACGACTTTTTGAAGACATGAAAAATGGAAAATTTGAAGACGGTTCAAAGGTATTAAGAGCTAAGATAGATATGGCAAGCCCAAATATAAATATGCGAGATCCTGTATTATATAGAGTTGCACATTTGTATCATCATAATACAAAAGATAAGTGGTGTATTTATCCTATGTATGATTTTGCCCATCCTATAGAGGATGCTATTGAAAATATAACACATAGTATCTGTACTTTGGAATTTGAAGATCATCGTCCACTTTATGAATGGGTAGTTAAAGAGTGTGAATATAAATATCCTCCAAGACAGATAGAATTTGCAAAGCTTTATCTTACTAATGTTATAACAGGTAAAAGATATATAAAAAAATTGGTTGAAGATAAAATTGTTGACGGCTGGGATGATCCGAGGCTTGTATCTATAGCGGCACTTAGACGCCGTGGTTATACAAAAGAAGCATTAAAAAGGTTTGTTGAGCTATGCGGTATTTCAAAAGCAAATTCTTCTGTTGATTATGCTATGCTTGAATATTGCATACGTGAAGATTTGAAATTAAAAAAACCACGTATGATGGCTATATTAGACCCTATAAAGCTTATAATTGATAATTATGAGGAAGGAAAAATAGAGTATCTTGATATGCCTAATAATATGGAAAATCCTGAGCTTGGAACAAGAAAAATTCCATTTGGTAAGGAATTATATATAGAGAGAGAAGATTTTATGGAAAATCCTCCAAAAAAATATTTTAGATTTTTTGTAGGAAATGAAGTAAGGCTTATGGGAGCGTATTTTGTAACCTGTACAAGCTTTGAAAAAGATGAAAGCGGTAATATTATTGCTATTCATGGTACATATGATAAGGAAACAAAATCAGGGACAGGATTTAGTGCAAGAAAGGTTAAAGGCACTATACACTGGGTAAATGCTTCTACAGCTATAAAAGCGGAATGTAGGTTGTATGAAAATATAATTGATGAAGAAAAGGGTAAATTAAATGAAGATGGAAGTTTGAATTTAAATCCTAATTCATTAACTATTTTAAAAAATTGTTATCTTGAGCCTGGTTTTGAGGGAGCAAAGGCATATGATTCATATCAATTTTTAAGAAATGGATATTTTTGTATAGATTGTAAGGATTCAACTAAGGATGCTTTGGTATTTAATAGGATAGTATCTTTGAAAAGTTCATTTAAATTGAAATAAATTAAATCAAATTAATATTTATTATATGAGCTCAAATATATTAATTTATTTTTGAGTTCATTTTTAACTTAAAATATCCGGGATTTATAATATACAAATATGGAATTAAATATAATTTTAAATACTAATTCAAAGCTACATTTATATGAGCAGATTTATAAGCATATAAAAAATGAAATTGAGCATGCTACATTAAAATATGGAGATAAGCTTCCTTCGACAAGAAGCTTGGCATTTAATTTAAATGTATCAAGGCAGACTGTATGCCTTGCATATGACCAATTAGTTTGTGAGGGTTATATTAAGGCTAAGAAGGGTAGTGCTTATTATATTAATAAGTATGATAATATTTATATAGATAGCTTACCTGATAATATACAAAAGCCTGTAGAAAAAAAAGAAAGACACTATGAATATGATTTAAGTCCGAAGGGATTGGATACTTCTTTATTTCCTATTTATATTTGGAAAAAATTATCTAAAGAAATATTAAATAAGGAAAATGTTGATATTTTTGCAAGTGGAGATAAAAAAGGAGAATTAAATTTAAGAAAGGAAATAGCAAAATATTTATATAGTGCAAGGGGAATAAAAACGAATGCACAAAATATTATTTTAGGGGCAGGTACACAATATCTTCTTTTTTTATTACAGTTATTGTTGAAAAATGATAGGATTGCAATAGAAGAGCCAAGCTATAGAGCATGGTCAGCTTTATTATTTGAATTTGGAATAAATGTTTATCCGATAAGTATAAATGATGAGGGTATAGATATTGAAATGCTTTATGATAGCTGTGTAGATTTACTTATGCTGACACCCAATCATCATTATCCTACAGGTACTATAATGTCAATTTCAAAAAGAAAAAAGGTTTTTGAATGGTTAGAAAAAAAAGATAAAAGATATATAATAGAAGATGATTATGATAGCGAATTTAGATATAAGGGTAGCCCTATACCTACATTAACTGCAAGCTGTAATAGTGATAAAATTATATATATGGGAACATTTTCACGTTCAATAGCTTCATCACTTAGAATAAGTTTTATGATTTTGCCGAATGAATTATTAGATAAATTTAATAAAAATTTAGGCTTTATGTCATGCACTATACCAAGAATAGATCAGGAAATTCTATATAGATTTATAAAGGGTGAATATTTTTATAGACATTTAAATAGGATGCGGTTTTCATATAAGGTAAAGCATGATTTAATATTAAATATTTTTAAAAAATACCTTGATAAATTTGAAATATTGGGAGATAATTCCGGAGCACATCTGCTTGTGAGAGCTAAGTTTAATATAAGTGAAGGTGAAATGGTAGAAAAAGCAAATAAGAACTCAATTAAGGTATATCCAATATCAGATTTTTATGTAGATAAAAATCTATGCAATTTCAAATCAACTATATTATTGGGCTTTGCAAGTATATCAAAGGATAAGCTGGAAAGAGCATGCAAAATATTGATTGATACTTGGATGGAGGATATTTAAAATAGAAAGAAAAATATGCAAAAAAAAAATTTGAAAAATATAATTAAATATATATCCTTTATAAGTATATTAGTATTTCTTACTTTTATTTTTATCTTAAAAAATGATAAAAAAATTAATAATAATGAGCTGAAGATACAAACTATACCTACTTTGCCAAATATAAGCGTTAAAGAAAAAGAGGCTTTAAAAAAATTATATAAGGATATGAAATTAGGTTTATTTGAAGAAGCAGCTAATGTTATTATAGACAATTCAAATATTTTTGAAAATTTATTTCAAAATACATTAGAAGATACGCCTTATCTATTTGATGGAGAAAATTTATTGGATTTGAAGTCTAATGATAATAATAAATATTTACTGATACATGATGCAAGTACCTTTTATTATGGATATATAAAATTTGAAAAGCCTTATGGAAAGGGTAATATTATACATGCCTATAAGAGTGATTTTAAAAGATATAATTATTCCTTTGGAACATGGTCTTATGGTAAGCTTAATGGCTTTGGAGAGACCGGAAGGGCTATAGTTGGAGAAGTACCGGCAAATACAAATGTCTTATATTCATTAAAAGGAGATTTTAAGGATGATTTATTAGATTCAAGTATTGAGCTTTCTATTATAGATGAAAAAGGGATAATAAATATGTATAAATTTAATATAAAGAAAGGTAGCATAGTTATTGATAATAATCTTGAGTATAATAGAAATAAAAAAAGCTATGAAATAAGCAGTATTTTTGATGAACTAAAAAAATATACAATAAAGGAAAGTGAAATATATGATATTCAATGGATTAACAGTGTTATATTTTAAAATTGCAAAATAAAGTAGTGATATAAGGAATATGCTATCTGATTTATAATATATTAACAGCTTATTTTAGAATTTATGCTACTATTTTATTTACTTAGTAATTGTAATTAAGTAAATCAGGTGATATAATCTTAGTAACAAAATATAAGGAGATTTGAAATGAAAAAATGTCTTAATCGAATAATTATTCTTATTGCTTTAATGAGCCTGCTGGTTTGTGTACTTACATATATAAAAAAATATTTAAAATTTAATGAAAATTTGGAAGATGATTTTTATGATTTTGAAGAAGGAGAAGATGATGATGAACCTTTAAGAGAAGAAAAGCAAAAAGAGAGAAAATATATTGCTTTGAAAAATAGTACACAAGAATTGGTTCACAATGCAAAAGAAACAGCTAAGGTTGCAAAAACAATGGTAAGTCCTGCAAAAGATATTATAGATGAGGTTTCAAATATTGTTGTAGATAAGGTTAAGGATGTAGCAAATAATATTAAATCAGAGAAAGTACAAAAAGCGGAAGCCTTAAAAGAAGAAGATTAAAAATAGTAACATTTGAATAAAGCTTAAAAATAGTCATATATAAAATTTTATATATGACTATTTTTATATTATTTTTTATTTATTTCATTCATTTTCATAGCTCTAACCTTTAAAGGTAATCCAAAAAGTGTAATAAAACCGGAAGCATCGTGATGATCATATAAATCACCTGTAGTGAAAGAAGCAAGGCTTTCTGAATATAGAGAATAATCAGATTTTGTTCCTGCTTTTATAATGTTACCCTTATATAGCTTTAAGCTTACTTCTCCGCTTACATATTCTTGAGTTTTTTCAACAAAAGCCTGAATTGCTTCTCTAAGAGGTGTAAACCATTTACCCTCATATACAATTTGAGCAAATTTATTAGCTAAATCTTTTTTTGTTTCCATAGTAGCACGATCAAGCACCAATTCCTCCAGTGCGTCATGAGCTTCCATCAGTATGGTACCGCCCGGTGTTTCATATACTCCACGTGATTTCATACCTACAACACGATTTTCAACAATATCAACTATGCCGATACCATTTTGTCCGCCAATAATATTTAATTTTCTTATAATATCACTAAGTTTCATTTTTTCTCCATTAAGAGTTTTTGCAATACCTTTTTCAAAGCCGATAGTAATTTTAGTTTCTTTATCAGGTGCATTTTGTGGACTTGTACCAAGCACGAGTAAATGGTTGTAATCAGGCTCGATACCGGGGTCTTCAAGCTCAAGACCCTCATGGCTTATATGCCATAGATTTCTATCACGACTATAACTTGAGCTTGCATCAAATGGTAAATTTATACCATGCTCCTTGCAATATTTTATTTCATCTTCACGACTTTGCATAGTCCATATATTAGTCATACGCCAAGGGGCAATTATTTTTAATTCAGGTGCTAATGCTTTTATTCCGAGTTCAAAACGAATTTGATCGTTGCCTTTTCCTGTAGCCCCGTGGCAGATAGCACTTGCACCTTCCTTCTTTGCAATTTCTACTAAGGTTTTTGCTATTACCGGTCTTGCCATAGCAGTACCTAATAAATATTTATTTTCATATACACTGCCTGCCTGTATACAAGGAGAAATATAATTATCACAAAAATCATCTATAATATCTAAAATATATAATTTATTGGCACCTGATTGCTTTGCTCTTTCTTCAAGTCCGTCAAGCTCGCTTTCCTGACCACAATCAATGCAACAACAGATTACTTCATAATCAAAATTTTCTTTTAACCAAGGAATAATAGCAGTTGTATCAAGTCCTCCTGAATATGCCAATATAACTTTTTCTTTTTCCATATTAATACCTAAGGGTATTGAATGCCCTAACCTTTCAAATGAATATTTTCTCTAAAGAATGTATAAAATATAGCATATATTCATAAAATATGCAATATATAAAATTAAAATAATATTTTGTGCATAAAAACAAAGATGAATACATTACCGGAAAAAGTGTAGCTTGCTAAAAAATAAAAATTTATTATAATTAAGAAAACGTTTTAGATTTGAAAGGAAGCTTATGTTAGATATAAAAAAAATAAAAATTTCTGAATATATGGAAAAATTGTCCTCAAAAGATCCTATACCGGGGGGTGGTGGCAGTGCGGCTATAAATATGGCACTTGCAGCAGCTCTTATTTCTATGGTTTGTAATTTGACTATAGGAAAGAAAAAATTTATAGATGTAGAAAATCAAATTATAGAAATAAGAGATAGGGCATTAGAAAAAATAAAAAAATTTTTGGATTTGTCGAATGAAGATGCAAAGGTCTTTTTGCCACTTTCAAGGGCATATTCTATGCCAAGCCTAACTAAGGAAGAAAAAAAATTAAAAAATGAATGTATAGAGCCTTTGCTTTTTAATGCCGCTAAGGTTCCTTTTGATATTATAAAAGAAGGCATTAGTATGCTTGATGATCTGGAATTTTTAGTAGATAATTCATCAAAATTAGCTATTTCCGATATCGGAGTTTCCTGTATAACTATTAAGGCCGCCTTAAAAGCTGCTATTTTAAATATAAAGATTAATACAAAATATATGAAAAATAGAAGCAATGCCGCCAAAATGAATAGATTAGCAAGAATAGATATAAAAATGGCTGCTATGAGGTTGGATAAAATATATAAACGAGTATATAAGGAGCTGTAATGAAAGAATTAAGGGGAAAAGAAGTATCAAATGCTATAAAAAATGAAATAGAAGAAATTTTGAAAAATATTAAAAAGATACCAAGACTTGGTATAATAAGAATAGGCGAAAATGAGGCTGATATAAGTTATGAAAAAGGAGCAACTAAAAAATTAAAAGCCTTCGGTCTTGAAGTAAGTAATTTTATATTTGATAAAAATATATCAAATGAAGAATTTAAAAATGAGCTTATAAAAATTAATATGGATAGGTCTATAGACGGTATTTTAATATTAAGACCTTTACCTAGTCATATAAATGAAGATGAAATAGAAAAATTAATAGATGAAAAAAAAGATTTAGATTGTATAAATCCTATAAATATAGCAAATATTTTTTTAGGGAAAAAAGATATCTTTGCTCCATGTACAGCTCAGGCAGTAATAGAAATGCTGAAATATTATAATATTGATATTGCATCTAAAAATGTAGTTATATTAGGAAGAAGTATGGTAGTAGGAAAGCCTTTAGCTATGCTTTTTTTGAATGAAAATGCTACTGTAACAATTTGCCATAGTAAGACTAAAAATTTAAATGATATTTGTAAAAATGCTGATATTTTAGTTTCCTGTATAGGGAAGGCGAAATTTATCAATGCCACTTATATAAAGGATAATGCAGTAGTCATAGATGTGGGTATAAATATAGGTGAGGATGGTAAATTATGTGGAGATGTTGACTTTGAAGATGCAAGTAAAAAAGCGAATATGATAAGTCTGGTTCCGGGTGGTCTTGGTGTTGTTACGACAGCTATATTAGCAAAGCATTTGGTTTATTCTCTATTGAAATAAGTTTGATTTTTGATATTATATATATATGCTCTTTATTTCGCTTCACAAAGGGAGCAGAATGAAATTAATAATAAAATACAAAAAATATATATTCTTATTTATACTTATATTAGCAAGTCTTATATATATGAATAGCTGTAAAAGTAAAGGAAATAAGCTTATTGATAATAAAAATAGCTTTATAAATGAAGATAATCAAAAAAACTATTTGGAGCAAGGTAAAATAGAAGATAGTGATTCGGATGATAATATTATACAAGAAAGTGTTGCTAAGAAAAATGAAGCTGAAAGTAATGTAGATGAAAAGATTTATGTTTATATTTGTGGAGAAATAAAAAATCCGGGAGTATATGAAATTTCCGCTAATTTACGACTTTCACATTTGGTAGATATGGCAGGAGGTTTTACTGACAGAGCAAATAAGACTTTTAATAATCTCGCTTTAAAATTAGAAGATGAACAAAGAATATATATTCCGAGCTTAGACGAAGATATAAATAAATTGGAAATCAGTTCCGATGATGATTTACACTCTACAGACAGCAATCAAAAAATAGATTTAAATAAGGCAACTATAGAAGATTTGCAGACATTAAAGGGTATAGGTATATCTAAAGCAAAGCAAATTATTGATTATAGAAATCAAATCGGAGGCTTTAAGAATATAGAGGATATAATGAAAATTAAAGGTATAAAGGAATCGGCTTTTAATAAGATAAAAGATTATATTTATATAAAATAGGAAGGATTTATATGTCAAGGGCATTAGTAGTAGATGATGAAAAATTGATAGTAAAGGGTATAAAATTTAGCCTTGAACAGGATAATATTGAAGTTGATGTTGCTTATGATGGAAAAGAAGCATTAAGACTTAGCAAAGAAAATACATATGATATAATTTTACTTGATATAATGTTACCTGAAATGGACGGATTTGAGGTTTTGCAGGCGATAAGAGAGTTTTCAGATGTACCTATTATTATGCTGACAGCAAAAGGTACAGACATGGATAAAATATTGGGCTTGGAATATGGAGCTGATGATTATATTACAAAGCCTTTTAATATACTTGAGGTTAAGGCCAGAATAAAGGCTATCAGACGTAGAAATGAAAAAAAGACTAAACTCATAGAAAAAGCCTCT
>CAMQCZ010000015.1 GCA_946999385.1 uncultured Lachnoanaerobaculum sp. | reverse complement strand
TATATCATTAAAATTATCTATATAATAAGCTTCCTTACCTTCACCTACAAGAATATCTACAATATCCTTTGAGCTTATTCCCAAATCGTCAACCTCTCTTGCAGGATATATTTTTGCCAATATAATAATATCAGCCAAAGCTAAGGCTTTAGCAAATTCCTTTAAAAAAGCCTTGGTTCTTGTATAGGTATGTGGTTGAAAAACACAAACTATCCTTTTATTAGGATAGTTTCTTGCAGCTCTCAGACTGGCTTCAATTTCTTGTGGATGATGAGCATAATCATCTATAACAGTTATATTGCCTTTTAATTCTCCTTTTTTTTCAAAGCGTCTTTTTACACCCTCAAAATTAGATAAAGCCTTATTTATAATTTCCTTTTTTATACCTAAATCTCTTGCAACGGCTATAGTGGCAAGAGCATTATATACATTATGTTCCCCTGTTATAGACATTTTTATTCTATCAATATCTACTCCATTTATGGAATAGGTAAAGCTTATACTCGCATCACTTGAAAATTCAATATTTTTTGCCTTAATATCGGCTTTTTCATTAGAGCCTACCTTTATAAGTCTTCCCTTGTAATTGTCTATAAGCTCTTCATAATTTTCTATATCAGAATTTAATACAAGCAACTGATTTTCATCTAATTTATTTATAAATTTTTTAAATGAACTTCTTATATCATTTATATCCTTAAAAAAATCCAGATGATCCTCTTGAATATTCAATATAATCTCTATACTTGGATTTAAATCCAAAAAAGAATTTGTATATTCACAAGCTTCAGTTAAAAAAATCTTGGATCCTCCTATATAAATATTGCCTTTTATTTTTTCTAAGCTCCCACCTATGGATATCGTAGGCTCCAAATCCGCTTCTAATAATATTTCACTTAGCATAGCACTCGTACTGGTTTTACCATGTGTTCCACTTATTGCAATTGCCTGATCAAACTCTTCCATTATTTGACCTAACAAGCTTGCTCTATTTATCAAGGGAATATTAAGCTCCTTTGCTTTTTTATATTCCGGATGATCCTCATGTATAGCCGCCGTATATACTACATAATCTATATCAGCTTTTATATTCTCAGGTATTTGCCTATAATATATTTTTATACCTTTAGCTTCTAAATCTATAGTTAAATCACTTTTTTTAATATCCGAACCTGATATTTCAAATCCTTTTTTTAATAAAATTCCGGCAAGTCCACTCATACTTACCCCACCTATTCCTATAAAGTATATATGTGCCATTTTATCAAATCTTATTTTTGTCATATCAGCTTCCCCTTTTTAATCCAATGTATCTTTAAATATAATATTTTTATATTTTTCTAAAATCACTCTAAATATATTTCCTAATATTCCTACAACAATAATTTCACCTAAACCTACAGTAAGCATCATAAATGGTATCAAATCATTTGCACCATAAGCATATCTTAATACAAATGGTATTATTATTGCATTTGAAACAATAGGAGGAATTGAAGCCAAATATGGCTTCTTTCTAAGTAAATATGTTCCGTATGCACCAATTAATGTTGCTATGCTTCCAAAGACAATATCAAGCAAAGCGGCTCCACCCAAATAGTTTGCAAGTAAGCAGCCTACAAATAGACCCGGAATAGCAGAAATACTAAATACCGGTAAGATAACAAGTATCTCACTTATTCTGAATTGAATAGCCGAAAAGCTAATCGGTCTAAATGCCACTGTAAGCACTACATATATAGCCGCAATAAGTCCGGCATATACAAGCTTTTTTAAATTTTTATTGTTCATTTTTTTCTCCTTTAGTTTTATTTTAAGTGTGGATAGTTTCGAACACACTCATATATGGCCTACCACCAAATACGCTTATTTAACATAGCACAATAATATTTAAAATACCAGTACTTATTTTTTATCTTTTCTTACACTGTAGCCAAAGCTTCCAAGTAAGTCTCCAAGCCCATAATATTCACCATGTGAATATACTATAGGTTCTGCCTTAATCAAATCAAATTTTCCTTTTTCATCAATATATTTTTTATCAACATTAACACTGACAATTTCAGCTAAAAACATATCGTGGCTTCCAAGGCTTATAACATCTTTCACCTTGCATTCAAGTGCTATAGGTGCTTCTTTTATATAAGGTGCCAAAACCTTATCCGATTTAGCCTTTGTAAGTCCAAGCTCTTTAAATTTATCAATATCCTTGCCTGATTTTACTCCTGCAAAATCAGTTTGTCTTGCCAAATCTTTTGTGCATATATTTATTACAAATTCTTTTGTTTCTTTTATAATATTATATGAATATCGACTCGGTCTTACAGATATGTAAACCATTGGAGGGTCTGAGCATATTGTCCCTGTCCAAGCTATCGTAATAATATTAGCTTTTCCTTTTTTATCTGCAACGCTTACCATTACAACAGGCACCGGATATAGCATATTACCCGCTTTAAATATTTGTCTTTCCATAGTACTATAACTCCTCATATTTATTTGATATTTCATTGACTATAGTATTTATTGTTTTTTTTGTTTCATTTATAGTAATATCAGCATATCTTTCATATAAAGGAACCCTCTCTTCATATAATTGCTTCAGACTCTGACCCTTTTTCAGGCTTACACCTCTTTGTCTTAAATCTCCAAGCCTTAATTTAATAGCATTATATGAAAGCTCCAAATATATTATATTACTTATTTTAGATAAATGCTCCATAGCTTCATCACCATATATGACACTTCCTCCGGGGGCAATAATACTATTATTAAGCTTTAGTCCTGCATTTATTTCATTTTCAATTTTTCTAAAGCCGTCATCACCATATTTATCTATAATATCCTTTAATTTCATTTTGTATTTTTCTTGAATCACAAGATCTACATCAACAAAATTTTTTCTTAATTTTTTTGCCAACACAATTCCTATAGAGCTTTTACCTGAGGCAGGCATTCCTATCAATGTTATATTATCCTTTTTTACACTATTCTTTTTCATATTATCCTTTTTATATTTTCCTACTGCTGTGCTTCTAAAGCCATTGCAGGTATAAGCTGTTTTTTTCTTGAAACAACATTAGCTAATACTACAGAGCCGTTATTTTCAACGCTTTTATCTCTTTCAAGTCCAAATGCACTATTTGCAAATGCCGTTGCTCCGTTACCTATACATAATAGCTTTGTACTTTGTTCCAAAATATTTGTCAACATAAAAAATATCATATCCTCTTCTTCTGCTTTATATGCTTGTTCTATATAAGGCATAAGTCTTTTTTCAAGCTCCTCCAATTCATTTTCATTTAAGGAGCTTATCTGTCCTACTGCAATTTTTATTTTTGACAAAGTAAATTTCTTATAATCCTGATGCAAAATCTCATCATCTGTCTTACTTGAAAGATTGCTTGCGGCTGCAAACATTTCATCAGCATATTTTTCTATATCTATTTTTGCAATATCGGCAAGTGCTCTTGCAGCCTCCTCATCAACCTTGGTACAAGTTGGTGAACGAAATAAAAGTGTATCACTAATTATCGCAGAGCAAAGAAGACCGGCAATATTTTGGGGTATTTCAACATTTTTTTCACCATACATCTGATAAATAATTGTAGCTGTACATCCAAGAGGTTGTGCTCTAAAATATACAGGTCCAAGTGTTTGAACCGTTCCAAGTCTATGATGATCTATTATTTCTAATATATTTGCATGCTCCATTCCCGATACGGCTTGAGTTTTTTCATTATGATCAACTAAAATAAGCTGTTTGCCACTTGCACCTAATAAATTTCTTCTTGAAATCATCCCCTTATATTTTCCGCACTTATCTATTACCGGAAAATATCTATGTCTTAGACTTGCCATAACCTCTTTGATATCATCCAGATAATCAGTATCCTGGAATGTTACAAGCTTTTCTCTTGTCATAAAATAACTTATAGGCATAGACTGTGTTATAAGACGTGCAACCATAAATGTATCATATGCAGTAGTAATTACAGTTACATTTCTTTCAGCTGCAAGCTTTTGTATAGTCCTTGAAACTCTTGCACCCTCACATACTATAATACAGCTTGCTCCCATTTCTATCGCACAAAGCTGTGCTTCATATCTATTTCCAAGTATAACCAAATCATTTTCTTGAATATAATATTCCATCATATCAGGATTGGCTGCGGCTATCACAACCTTACCGGCATCAAAATATTTTTCTTCATCTCCTACGATAAGCAGGCCCTCTAATGTTTCTATAATATTTGAATATCTCGTTTTAGCCTTTGACAATATATGGCTGTCATGTATATTCATATAGGACTTTGCTATATCTCCTATTGTAATTAAGCCCTCCAGCTTTCCTTTTGCATCTACTGCCGGCAAACTGACATCATTAGAATCTGTCATCAATGACCATGCCTTTTTTAAGGTGATATTTTTGCTTACACCCTTTGCCTGCCAAATATCTATATCCTTTATCTGAGTTTTTACATTTTCTATAAGCTTAGGACTTTCAATTCCAAAATATTTTAATACAAATTTTGTTTCCTCATTAGGCTCACCTGCTCTTCTCGCCTCATATTCATTGTCCTCAACAATATTTTTTAAATAAGCATATGCTATTGCAGAGCATATAGAATCTGTATCAGGATTTTTATGTCCTACTATAAACGTCTTTTTCTTTTTCATATTTCACTCCCTTCCTGTATAATATTTATTTTTGTTTATTATGTACAATTTTTCTTGATTATTTTTGTTTATTATGTAGAAAATATAGTGATTAACAATTTATTGTTAATTTGTTAATATTTTATTCATATAATAATCTTATACTTTAATTACAAAATTAGTATTGCATTTGGTTGATATTATATAATCAATTGCACATAAATTTTTCATAATTACCCGAGCTTTATAGCTCGGGTCTCCTCTTTTTAAAGAAATTATAGAGTAGCATTGCTACTCTATCTAGAATAATTTTTCCGGATATACTCCGGCACTTATCAATTTTTTAATTGAATCCATTACTCCTTCTTTATCCTCTTTATATGTAACTCCAAACCATTTATCATGAGTTTTTAAAGCTTTTACTCTTACCTTATTTTCTTTTATTGCCATATCTATGATACTTGGCAAAAGATATTCGCTCTTAATATCCGACTTATCCAAGCTTGATAAAAATTTAGGAAAACCTGCTTTCAGCTCATCTAAAAATTCTTTTGGAAGTCCCCATATATTCATAGACACTGCTTGATCATAATTAAATTCAAGCTGCTTCTTATTTGCATCCAAGCCTACTATTTTACCATTTTCTTCTCTTATTTCATAATTTTCTTTAACACTTTTTAAAATATCATCATTTCCAAGCTCACAAATGCCTCTACTTACTCCACCATTCTTACTCAAGGTATTTTTCAACATATATGCACCCATACATAAATCAAGTATATCTGATTTTTGATATACAGCACTTGTAATATATTTATATATTATATCAAATACTTGTGAACCATAAAAATCATCAGCATTTATTACAGCAAAAGGACCATCTACCTTATCTGCTATAGAAAGAACGGCTTGCCCTGTTCCCCATGGTTTTTTTCTATCACTTGGACAAGTAAAGCCTTCCGGTAAATCAGTCAATTCCTGATAAGCATACTCCACCTTTACAAGCTTTTCTATTCTATTTCCTATAACATCTTTAAAATCCTTTTCCAAATCTTTTCTGATAATAAATATGATCTTATTAAATCCTGCCTTTAAAGCATCATAAATAGAATAATCCATAATTATCTCACCACTAGGTCCAACAGGCTCTAACTGTTTGATCCCGCCACCAAAACGTGAACCTATACCCGCCGCCATAATTACTAAACTTATATCCATAAATCCCCCATCTTTTCTTATGTAATAATTAACCTTATTTTTACTAATTATACAACAAATTAATAAAAATAGAAATGCTTATATAATTTAAAATATATTGTGAAAATTAAAATAAGCTCTTTATTTATTATATGTGATGATTTTACAGCTTATTTTTTATTTTTGTTATTTATCACTTGTTTAATTAATTTAAATACTAAGATTTAGTATAATTGAACAAAAATAAAAGTTTTGAAAATTTATTATTGTTTATATATTTTTATTATGTTATGATTGGCTTGCTTATTCTTCTTAATAAGCTTCCGGGCCGTATACCGGAATATACTTATTATGTATAAAACAAAAAAAGGAGTACATCATGAATTATTTTGAAAAATTTTTCAAACTTAAGGAACATGGAACTAATGTAAAGACGGAAATCATTGCGGGTATTACAACCTTTGTAACTACAGCATATATTCTGGCCGTCAACCCATCAATTTTAGGTGCCACAGGAATGGATTCAGGTGCTATTTTTACAGCAACTGCTATAGCTTCTTTCCTTGGCACTTTATTTATGGCAATTTTTGCAAATTATCCTTTTGCACTCGCTCCCGGTATGGGTCTTAATGCTTACTTTGCTTATACTGTAGTTTTAGGTATGGGTTATAGCTGGCAAACCGCTTTGACTGCCGTTTTTGTTGAAGGGCTTATATTTATTCTTTTATCTATAACAAATGTTCGTGAAAAAATATTCAATGCAATTCCTAAAAATCTAAAAGCCGCCGTTTCAGTCGGAATCGGACTTTTCATCACCTTTATAGGACTACAAAATTCTAAAATAGTTATCGGAGGTCCTACTCTTGTTTCTTTATTTTCACTAAAAAATTACAATGCTATTCATCAAGTAAATGCAAGCTTTAATGATGTAGGTATAACTGTTTTACTTGCTCTAGTAGGAATTTTGTTGACAGGCTTTTTAGTAGTAAAAAATATTAAAGGAAATATCTTAATCGGTATTTTAGCTACATGGGTGCTTGGAATTATCTGTCAGCTTAGCGGTCTATATATACCTAATCCTGAGCTTGGCTTTTTTAATCTTTTACCTGATTTTTCAAGAGGAATTGTACCTCCAAGTATAGCTCCTATTTTTATGAAATTTGATTTTAGCAATATATTATCCTTCAATTTTATGGTTGTTATTTTTGCCTTCCTCTTTGTTGATATTTTTGATACTATAGGAACCTTAATAGGTGTTTCAACAAAAGCAGGAATGCTTGATAAGGATGGTAAATTACCAAATATAAAGGGAGCCTTGCTTGCAGATGCACTCGCTACTACAGTTGGTGCTACTCTTGGTACTTCTACAGTTACAACCTTTGTTGAATCTGCGGCCGGTGTTGCTGAAGGTGCAAGAACAGGACTTAGTGCCTTAACAAGTGCTATATTATTTGCACTGGCTTTGTTATTTTCACCTATTTTCCTTGCTATACCAAGCTTTGCAACAGCACCTGCTTTGATTATTGTAGGCTTTTATATGTTCTCAAATATAGTTAATATTAATTTTAAAGATCCTTTGGAAAGCATTCCTTGTTATATTTGTATCTTTTCAATGCCTTTCTTTTATAGCATTTCAGAAGGTATAGCCTTTGGAGTTATAAGCTATACTATTATCAATTTACTTAATAAAAAGTATAAAGAAATAGCTCCTATAATATATATATTAACTATTTTATTTATACTCAAATATGTATTCTTATAAATATGAATTTTAAAATAAACCTATAAGACTTGTATATAAAAGCAAGTCTTATAGGTTTTTTATTACTGAATATTTATAATAAATATTCATATATCTAGTATAATATCTTATTTTCATTAATTTTAAATTTATCAAGATATTTATTCAATATAAATTTCATTCTTTTTTTTGTCTTAGGATGTGTAAATTCCAAATAATATGAGTATAGCATTATATTCTTTTCATTCAGGCTTTTTGCAAGCTCTTTATTATATATATCATCATTTGAATATTTTCTATCACCGACTATACATAAATTTCTACTTGAAAGCTGTACTCTTATCTGGTGAAATCTTCCGGTCTTAAGCTCTATTTCTAATAAGCTTAATATTTTTTCATTTTTATAATTATCCTTTTCTAATTTATATAAAATATTATCACGAATTATAAAGCTTTTAATAAGTCTATAATTGAGTATAGCCTTCTTTGCCGATTTATCATTTGCTTTTGAGATTTTTGCAACATTTAACTTTTTATCTTTATATATATAATCTATAAATTCTCCATAAGCTCCCTTAATATCTCCACAAACCAAGGCTAAATATTTTTTTACAACACTATGCTCATTAAATTGTTTGCTCAAATCCTGAGTAACAAATTTTTTCTTTGAAAAAACCATAATGCCTGAAACCGGCTTATCAAGCCTATGAACCACATCTATATATGCTTCTTCTTTTTTATTCAGCCTATAATTTTTTAACAGTCCCGGCAAATCTATATCAAAACTCCTTGAATTTTGTGAATCAATGCCTGCTTCCTTTTCCACAACAATCAAATAAGCATCTTCATATATTATATTCATCAATATTAATCCCACTATTTTTTATTAAATTCAACTTTTCTTTTCTACTAAGCTTTTTTATATAGATTTCTCTTTGCATAGCACTATGCTTATCCTCATATTCTTCAAAATAAACTAAATGCACCGGTAATCTTGCTCTTGTATACTTTGCACCCTTACCACTATTATGCTTTTCTAATCTTTTTTTTATATCATCTGTCCAACCGCAATATAAGCTTTTATCCTTACATTCTAATAAATAAGTATATGCCTTACCCATTTTTTTGTTCATCTTCCAGCTTTTTTATTCTTTCTTGTAACCTATCAATTTCATCCTGTATAATTGAAAAGTCAAATTTTTGCATTTTAGGTACAGTTACTCCATCTATTTTCACAGGCTTTGCAGGTATTCCTGCAACTGTTACATTAGTCCCTACCGGTCTTAATAATACTGCATTAGCTGCAATTTTGCTATTATCACCAACCTCAAATGAACCCAATATTTTTGCTCCTGCTCCAACAGTAACATTTTTTCCAAGTGTCGGATGCCTTTTTCCCTTAAAGGTTCCTACCCCTCCCAAAGTAACACCCTGATATATAGTGCAATCATCTCCTACAACAGCCGTTTCCCCTATAACAACACCTATTCCATGATCTATCAAAATGCCCCTTCCAAGCTCGGCACCCGGATGTATTTCTATTAATGTAAAAAAACGAGATATCTGTGATATTAATCTTGCAATAAAAAATAATCTTTTTTTATAAAACCAATGAGCAAATCTATGGGCTATAATTGCATGTAAACCCTGATATAACAATAATACCTCCAATGAGCTTCTTGCTGCAGGATCTCTTTGTTTTATTGCTTTTATGTCATATATTATATCTTTTATTATCATTTTTCCTAAAATCTCCCAGTAGCTACATATATGAAATTATATCATATTTTTATATTATATATCAAAAATTATAAAATATAATTGTCGGAATAAGAAAATTTTCCTATTCCGACAATTATATAATGCTATTTATAATATATTTAAGCTTTTTATAGCATATTCTATGCCATCATCCAAAACATCCTTAGTTTCAAAGCTTGCATATTTTTCCAAGCTTTTATCATGCTTTTTCATTATTATCCTATGCCTTGCACCGCAGGTAAACATCGTCAAATCATTCATACTGTCTCCAAAGACATAACAATCATCTAATGAAATATTATAATATTCTAGGGTTTTTAAGATAGCATCTCCCTTGGAATTACCCTTAGGAACAAATTCATAAAAAGAGTTATTTCTATCTATAATATAAAAATCATTTAGCTCATCAATAAATTTTCTCAACAGAGGATTTTTCCTACCATTTTCATCTATTATACAAAATTTATCAAATGTATATGTTTTATCTCCAAAGGAATTTAACTCTATATGACATAATTTAGAAACGATATCATATAATCTGTCCATATTCTTATTTTTAAAAGGTACAGATGACATATAAGCTTTGTCCTGTGCTTCTAAAATAGCTTCAAAATTATATTCCAAAAGTCTCTCTTTTATAAAATTTGCTCTGTCAATAGTAATTTTATTTTTATAAATAAGCTGAGTATCTATATTTATTTGAGTTCCACAACCGCAAATAAAGCCATCAACATCTATATCCTTTAATATTCCCTGCAGCATACAATAAACTCTTCCGGAATTTAATATAACCTTATGTCCCTTATTTCTAAGCTCTTTTAAAATATTAACAGCACTTTTTGGCAACTGCTTAGTTTTATTATCAACTAAAGTACCATCTATGTCAAAAAATAATGCTTTCATCTTTTCTCTTTCTATTGTATTTTATTTATCCTGCTTTGAACTTTCTTCAGGATTTTGGCTTTCTCCCTGATTTTGAGCTTCTCCCTGATTTTGTATGTCAAGCTTATTGTAGTCTTTTTCTTTTTTATTAGCATTATCAACTACATATTTTGCTACTGCATACCTCTTTGCAGCCTCTTCTACAAGCTCTTTACCATATCTTTGATTTAATTCCTTTAAGCTTATGCCTTCCTGCTTTGCTAAAAATTGTCTATGCTTATCTTTTACCTTAATTTTAGCTTTTTTTGCTATTTCATCAACTAAAAGCTTTCTGCTTACACTATCCTTAGCATATTGCTCTATTTGTGAATCCAACTGTTCCTTAGTTATATTATACATAGAAAGCATATCATCCATAGTCATATTATTCTCTTGTATAGATTTATTAAGCTGCTCATATTGAAAATTCTTTTCATATTCTATGGCCTCTTCACTAGGCTCAATAGTAGAAGAATCCATTACTATTTTCATAGCATCTGCCTGTTGCTTATAATCCATCTGAGCCTTACTTGTATCTTCCATTTGCTTTCTAACAGCTTTTTTAAACTCGGCAACAGTTTTTTGTTTACCCTTACTAAATTCCTTAACCCATGAATCATCAAGCTTTGCAGGTATTTCTTCTTTTATTTTATTAAGCTTAACTGTAAATACAACATCTTTACCGGCTAAATCTTTATTATTATATTCTTCAGGGAATTTTAAAGGTATATCCTTAGTTTCCCCTATATTCATACCTATGACTGCTTCTTCAAATCCCGGTATAAATGAATTGCTTCCAATTTTTAAATCATATGCCTTTGCACTTCCTCCGTCAAAAGCTACACCGTCTTTTTTTCCTTCATAGTCTATATTGGCTATATCACCTGAAATAACTGCTCTATCTTTAATTTCATTAGTTTTTGTGCTTGATTTTACAAGACTATTTATTTGAGCATCTACATCTTCATCTTTTATTTCTATTTTATCTATAAGTAGATCTATGCCCTTAAATTTTCCTAATTTAACTTCACCATATGATTTAGGCTTTTCCAATTCACTTGCCTGTGAAGGTGTAGCAACATTTTCATCTACATTATTTTTTTTTGCACAAGCCGCCATACTCAATACAAGCAAGCTTGATGAAAGTAATATTAATATTTTTCTTAAATTTTTCATTTTTCACCTCTTAATTATTCATAAAATGCTTTAAATGCAAGATATGTGTTATAAATATCCAATTTACTTGATATTTCAAATGGAGAATGCATGGATATAATAGGTACTCCAAGGTCTACAACATCAATATTTAAAGCCGCTATATATTGTGCAATAGTTCCTCCTCCACCGACATCAACAGCTCCAAGCTCTCCAATCTGCCAATAAATATTTTTATTATCCATAATACTAATAATTTTAGCCATAAACTCAGCTGAAGCATCGGATGAGCCTGCTTTTCCTCTTACTCCTGTATATTTAGTCAATACACAGCCATGATTTAATATACATGAATTATTTTTTTCATATGCATCCGAAAAGTTCGGGTCAAAGGCTGCATTAACATCAGACGAAAGACAGGAAGAGTTTTTACAAACCTCTCTGACATCGGCAGAAAATATATCTGCCAGAGCTGATATATAATCATATATATAATGTGAATTTAGACCGGTATTACCGACACTGCCTATCTCTTCTTTGTCCGTAAGTATAGTCATAGTGGTATATTTAGGATTTACACATTCAAGCTCAGCCAAAAGTGCCGTATATGCACATACTCTGTCATCCTGACCATATCCGCCTATCAATGATCTGTCAAGTCCTACATCTCTTGCTTTATTTGCAGGCACAAGCTCCAATTCCGCTCTTGCAAAATCTCTTTCTGTAATATTATATTTTTCATATAATAAAGATAAGATAAATAATTTAAAGGGTTCATCGACCTTAGCATTATCATATGGTAAGCTTCCCAATATTATATTAAGCTCTTCTCCCTTTAATCCTTCTGAAAGCTTTCTTTCATTTTGCTTTGCCGACAAATGTGGTAATAAATCACTTATACAAAATACAGGATCCTCATCATCCTCTCCTATTATAATTTCTACACTTGTCAAATCTTTTTTTATAACTATACCATGCAAGGCTAAAGGTATAGTTGCCCATTGATATTTTTTAATTCCACCATAATAATGAGTTTTAAAATAAGCAAGCTCATCTTGTTCATATAGAGGATTGGGCTTTAAATCCAAACGTGGAGAATCTATATGTGCCCCATTTATCCTGATTCCCTTTTCTATATCCTCGCTTCCAAAGGTAGTTGCAATCAAAGCCTTATTCCTATTTATATAATATACCTTATCATTAGCTTTATATTTTCTATTTTTATCAAATTCAGTATAGCCATGACTATGTAATAATCTTAAAGCGTAACTTACGCACTCTCTCTCAGTTTTTGATACATTCAAAAATTGTTTATATCCTTCTGTAAAAGCTGCCGCTTCCTTTATTTGATTTTTATTTTTTTTAGCTATATGAGGATATTCATTTATCAGTATTTTTTCTATTTCTTTAACCATTTTAAAATTTAAAATCCTTTAACAAATCTGCCATAGAGGTTGTTGCTCTATCTTTTTCCTTATAATTAAATACCTTTTCTTCTTTTTTATCTACAAATGGCTGTTCCTCCAAAGCCTTCTTAGAAAAAGACAGTTTTGAATTATCCTTTCCTATAAGCTTAACCTTAACAATATCGCCAAGTTTCAAGGCTGACTTAGGATTCTTAATTCTCTTATTTGAAATTTGAGAAATGTGTATCAAACCGCTAAGACCATTTTCCAAAACTACAAATACACCATAATCTTTGATACTTTCTACCTTGGCATCAAAAACATCGCCAATCTGTAAGCTGTTAAATTTTTCTTCTTTTTCATTTTTTATTGCTTCCTCTTCCAAGGCTCTATGGCTAAGTACAAGCTTCTTATTTTTTGCATCAGCAGTAATGATGATAACATCCATACTCTTACCGGCATAATCCTCTAAATTTTCAACATACTTGGTTGATAATTGACTTGCAGGTATAAAAGCACGTATTTCATCTATATAAGTAATTACGCCGGATTTTACAACCTCGCTAACCTTTATCTTATATACAACCTTATCCTGTCTATCCTTTTCAAACTTTTCCCATTTTGAAAAATCCTGATCGTTATATTGATCGATGTTCTCGAATGATTGTTCTATTTCCTTTTCAAAATCTTTCATATTTTCCATTTTTTCTATTTCCTTTCACATTAATTATTTTATATTGTACCATATTATTTTTATAAATAGTTAAAAATCACAAATTTTTCAAAAGTATATCAAAAAAAGGAAGGATATCTTAAAAAATATCCTTCCTTTTAAAGCTAATTTCTAGTAATTAATAGTCATCCTCTCAAAATAAGCCTGTGGATGATGACATACAGGACAAACAGCCGGAGCATTTTCAAGCTCGTGTACATAACCACAGTTTCTGCACTTCCAACCAAGTGGAGCCTCTCCCTTAAATGTACCCTCATTCTTTAAATGCTCAAGTAATTTTAAGAATCTTTTCTCATGTGAAGCCTCAACCTTGGCAACCAATTCAAACTTTCTTGCAAGATCATTAAAGCCCTCTTCTCTTGCTGTTACAGCCATCTGAACATACATATCTGTCCATTCATAATTTTCGCCCTGTGCGGCATGCTCCAGATTCTCTTCAGGAGTACCTATACCATTAAGCTCCTTAAACCACATCTTTGCATGTTCTTTTTCTTGATCTGCCGTTTCTAAATAAAGAGCCGCCATCTGTTCATAACCTGCTTTTTTAGCAACGGAAGCATAAAAAGTGTATTTATTTCTTGCTTGTGATTCACCTGCAAATGCTTGCTTTAAATTTTCTTCAGTTTTTGTTCCTTCATATCTTGACATATTAAATTCTCCTCTACTTATAATATATATAAATAAGTATCAGCCTGAGCATTGCCAATACTTATTTAGTCTAATTTAAATCAGTACCGATTTTTTTATAGCATTTCTTACAAATGCCATAAAATGTAAGTTCATGCGAATCTATAGTTGCAACTCTATCGTCAAATAGCTCATCACTTATATTTTTAATTTGCTCCATTTCTAAATCCAGAATACAGCCACAATTATTACAAATAAAATGATAATGCTCACCGGTAATATAGTCATATCTATCACTTCCATCCTTTGCAGAAACTTTTTTGATTTCTCCAAGTTGGACAAGCAAATTCAAATTTCTATATATAGTGCCTAAGCTTATCTTAGGGTCTGTTTTTCTAAGTACTCTAAAAATAGTATCCGCACTTGGATGATCGTGCCTATTTCGCAAACATTCCAGCACTGCCTCTCTTTGTCTACTATACTTCACGATAAGACCTCCAACAAATTATTAATAATGTTTACATATATACTATAAGCTTTTATTTGTTCTTTGTCAAGAAAAAGCACGTATTTTCAATGCTTTTTAGTTAATACAATAATTATTACTATTATTAGGTAGTACTAACCGAAGTGAAATCATACTAATTTATGGCTTTATTACTATCTTTTATTGAATTAAATATACTCGTCATAATATATAATAAGAAGCAAAATAAACCTATATGAGAAATACCTGCAACTATAGTTATTAAAGTATCAATTTTTTTATCCTGACAAGAATTAAGTATTACATAGATACCTCTCATAAAAAAGCTTATAGCAAGTAAATATAAAAAGAATATATATGAATATATTTGTTTTTCTATTTTATTGATATCAAGCTTATCAAGCTGCACTAATATATACATAAGCAAGAAAAATATAAAACCTAAAATCATAAGATGAGGATGAATGATACTTAAGCTTGTCTTTAAATTCCATGAATATAATTTGGTGAATTCTCTATAAAATACTCCAAAAATCATTGAAAATATCAAGAAAATAATTGAAAATTTAATTAAACTTTTATTTTCCAATTTTCTCACCATGCTTTTATAGCCCTGATAAATAAGCGAAATATAAGCTAAGGTTTTCGGTATCATTAAGGCTCCAAAAGCAGGTATAAATCTTGCAAATAAAACTACAGGAATATAAAATACAAAGCTCAGTAAAATGTATATATACATATTTCTTAATCCGTTTTTTTCTTTATATTTAAAAGTAAATATAATTAATAAAATACCCATAATTAAAAATGGAATATTTCTAATTATAGAAAATATATAATCACCTTTAGTTCCCCACATATTCTGTGGTAATAAAATTAAAATTATTCTCAAAAGGCTTAATATATAAATACTTATCAGCTTCAAGCTTGATTTATCTTTAGAAATAGCTCTATAGTAATAATAAAATAAAAAATAAAATATTGTCATTCCTATACTTGTTACAAATTCTCCCCATGAAAGAATAGCTATATTGGCTTCAAAGCCTTTATATGAAAAATGACTTATAATCCTTGGTATCAAATGAAAACTGTCTCCTAATGCCAATATCAGTGTCATAGCAGCATATAAATATGAATTTTTTTTCTTTTCAAAAAGTAAGCTTAAGCTTAAAAATGTTATAAACATCAAATATAATAAATCAAATACACTTTCCATAACAGCCATCATAATCCAAATGCCCCCTTTATCCATAAAATATATTGTTTATAATGCTTTAAAAATAATTCTTCACTCCAATTTTCCAGAAATAATCGCTGGATAAGTGAATGTATGCAGGCAGCTATAAATTTTATTTCTTCACTATTTTTTAATGCATCATTTGTATGGTAATTCTCTTTAGATTTTAATAAATATTTTCTCCATTCCTTTTCAAGGTTTGCATTCCAATAAAGATAACGATTTTTATATAATGAATAATTGGAATTATTATATATCTCAAAAATAATCACCTTAGCATATTCATTTAATGCAAAAATCAAATCCTTGTCATACCTTTGTAACAACTCAAAAAAAGCTTCATGTATTTTATTCAATTTTATTTCCAAAATATAAAAATAAGCTTCTAAAAGGCTGTCAAAATATTGATAAAAACTGCCTCTTGAAATATTTAATTGTTCTACTATTCTTTTTATATTGGAATTATCTATAGGATAAGCTTCAAATTCATTAACTAAGGCTTCTACTATAGACCCCCTTTTTTCTTCTGATAAATTAAAAAATGTTTTTTTTGGCATTCTGCACTCCTTTTATAACACTGTGTCATAAAATAAATATAGATGACACAGTGTCATTTGTCAATACCTTAAGTTCATATTTTATATTATTATTCTATTAAAATAGGCAGAATGCCTTTTATAAGACACTCTGCCTACTTATTTATTTATTTATTTATTTATTTATAATACCTTACTTAGAAATAGCTTTAATCTTTCATTTTTAGGATTTGAAAAAAATTCATCCGGTGCATTTTCTTCCAAGAAATATCCATTATCCAAAAACATAACTCTATTACTAACCTCTCTTGCGAATCCCATTTCATGTGTAACTACGATCATAGTCATCTTTTGCTTTGCTAAATCCTTCATTACATTCAAAACCTCTCCTACCATTTCAGGATCAAGTGCTGATGTAGGTTCATCAAATAGCATAACATCAGGTCGCATACATAAAGCTCTACATATTGCAATACGTTGTTGTTGCCCTCCGGATAATTGATTTGGATAAGCCGACTTCCTATCTGCAAGCCCCACTCTTTCCAACAATTCTATTGCAAAATCCTGTGCGGCTTTTTTTGATATATTTTGTAATTTCATAGGTGCAACAGTAAGATTATCTAAAACTGTCATATGTGGAAATAAATTAAACTGCTGAAAAACCATCCCCATTTTTTGTCTATGTTTATCTATATTGATTTTTTTATCTACTATATCAATACCTTCAAAAATAATTTGCCCACAACTAGCCTCTTCCATTCTATTCAAGCAACGTAAAAATGTAGATTTTCCTGAGCCTGAGGGTCCAATTACACAAACGACATCGCCTTCATATATATTAACATTGATATTTTTCAAAATTTGCTTCTCTCCAAAATTTTTACAAAGCCCCTTTACCTCAATTAATGCTTTCTTATCTTTCATTCTTTTTTAATCTCCTTTCAAGTAATGAAACCAAATATGATAATCCCATTACTAAGATTAAATATATAATAGCTATAGCTAAAAGCGGTGTAAAGGATGAGTATGTCTGGCTACGAATAATATCTCCCGCCTTAGTAATATCTTGAAGTGCTATATATCCCGCTACCGATGTTTCTTTTAATAATACTATAAACTCATTTGCAAGTGTAGGTAAAACATTTTTGAATGCTTGTGGAACAATAACTATCATCATAGTCTGTGGATAGCTAAAGCCCAAGCTCCTACCCGCTTCAAATTGACCTCTTGGTACACTCTGTATACCTGCCCTGAATATTTCAGCCTGATATGCTCCCGAATTGATAGCAAAAGCAAGTATCGCCACTAAAACCTTGTCAATCCTCGTACTGGCAAATACTCCATAATATATAATTAATAATTGGACAACTACAGGTGTACCTCTGATAATAGTTAAATATATATTACAAAGACAATTCAATATTTTTAATTTTCCTGTATTATCATATGTATTTCTAATAATAGCTACAATGAGTCCTAATAATATTCCAAGTATTAAAGCAAAAAAGGTTACTTTAATTGTTACATAAAAACCGTCCAGTATATATTTCCACCTATTTTGTTCAATTAAATTCTGATTTATACTATCAATTACAGCCTGCATAATCCTTCCTTCCATATGATTAATAAAAATATGAATACTATTTGATAATTATTACTCAGCTTTAATATATTTTGCTACAATATTATCTATAGTATTATCCTCTTTTAATTCCTTTAAAGCTTCATTTACCTTATCCTTTAATACTGTATTTCCCTTTTTAAATGCAATAGCATATTCCTCTTCTACAAAAGCTTCAGGTAATATTTGAACATCAGACTTATCTTGTGTATAAAATTTTGCCGGTTGCTCATCAACTACTACAGCATCAACCTTTCCCTGTGATAAAGCTTGTACCAATTCAAAGCCCTTAGAAAAACGATCCATAGTAACTCCTTCAATATCAGAAGCATAAATATCACCTGTTGTACCAAGCTGAACACCTATTGTCTTATTTTTTAAGTCATCGGCATTTTTTATATCTGAATCCTTTTTAACAATAATTACCTGCTTTGACTTTGCATAGGTGTCTGAGAAATCAACATTTTTTTCTCTGTCAGCTGTTACTGTCATAGCCGCCATTGCCATATCTGATTTACCTGCACTTATCTCAGGTATAATAGCATCAAATGCTATATCATTAATAACTAATTTTAATCCTAATTTTTGTGCTATAGCCTGTGCTATTTCCGCATCTATACCGATTATGTCATCACCCTCATGATATTCATATGGTGCAAATTCTGCATTTGTTGACATATAAAGCTTACCCTCTTCAACAGTACCATTTTTATTAGCCTTTGAAGAACAAGCAACTAAAGACATAAAGCTCATAGCAATAATTCCAAATAATAAAGTTTTTTTCATAAATTTTCCCTCCAAAATAATTATTCTTTACTCTTTTTAATGTTATACAGTATTTCTTGAATAAAATCAAGTCTTTTTTGAATATTTTTTTATTTTATGCATTTTTTATACAGTATCCTTATTTATAAAAATACATTAGATATAGAATAAATAAAAAAAATTCATCCCCACTTATAAAGTACGAAGGATGAATTGCTATATATTTATTAAATTTTAAAAACTATCTCTGATATTTCTTCTATATCAATCTTTTCTTTCTTTTCTCATTTCAATTATTCTCTGATTTGAGCTTCCTCTAAATTTCAAGCTTATATCGGCAAGCTCTTGTATAAATGGACCGTCAACCAGGATATCTATATTATCTAAAATATCTTTTATATGCTCAGTATATGCTCTTTGTCCCTTACGAAAATCATCAGGATAAATATAACCTGTATAACACCAAATATCCTTGCTATTTTTGAAGCTTTCCCTAAATTTTAAAATTAAAGCTTTCACATCCTTTTGATTTAAAGGGTCTAAAGGCTCACCTCCTAATAAGCTAAGACCGCTTATATAATATGGCTCAATAGAATCTAAAATTTCATTAATTGTATCATTATCAAAATTCTTTCCATAATCAAAATCCCAAGCTATTTTATTAAAACAATTTTTACAAGCGTGCCGACAACCTGAAACGAAAAGACTTGTTCTTACGCCTAATCCATTTGCGATATCATTATATTTTATATTTGCATATTTCATATTCTACCTATAAATGTAGTACTCTATCTTTTATTTCCTGTGTTCTACCTTGATTCCAAAATTGTGTACCTATATAACCGCAGGTTCTTCTTGCTACATTTAATTTAGATTGATCCTTATTACCACATTTTGGGCAAACCCATTCCAATTTACCCTCATTTTCTTTAATAATAATTTCTCCGTCAAAACCGCAATTTTGACAATAGTCTGATTTTGTATTTAATTCGGCATACATAATATTTTCATAAATAAATTGTAAAACTGATATAACAGCTGTTATATTATCTTGCATATTAGGTACCTCTACATAACTAATAGCTCCACCCGGAGATAATTTCTGAAACTCACTTTCAAATTTTAATTTTGTAAAAGCATCAATTTTTTCACTAACATGTACATGATAAGAATTTGTTATATATGCTTTATCTGTTATTCCTTCAATAATACCGAATCTTTTTTGTAAACATTTTGCAAATTTATATGTCGTTGATTCAAGCGGAGTACCATATATTGAATAATCAATATTTTCCTTCTTCTTCCACTCATCGCATTTATCATTCATATGCTGCATTATAGAAAGTGCAAATGGTTTGGCACTTTCCTTTGTATGACTTTGTCCCGTCATATATTTTACGCATTCATATAAGCCTGCATACCCTAAGCTTATTGTTGAATATCCGCCATATAAAAGCTTATCTATAACCTCACCCTTTTTGAGTCTTGCTAAAGCTCCATATTGCCATAATATAGGTGCTACATCACTTGGTGTACCAAGCAATCTTTCATGCCTTGCTCTAAGTGCCTTATGGCAAAGCTCCAGTCTTTCATCAAATATTTCCCAAAATTTCTCAATATCTCCGCTACTTGAAAGTGCAACATCAACCAAATTTATCGTTACAACACCCTGATTAAATCTTCCATAATATTTAGCCTTGCCATTTTCATCCACATAAGGCGTTAAAAAGCTCCTACACCCCATACAGGTAAAGCAATTTCCATTTCCATTTTTGTCTATTTTATACTCAAGCATTTTCTTTTCAGATATATAATCAGGAACTAAACGTTTTGCAGAACATTTTGCAGCCAATTTTGTAAGATTATAATATTTTGAATTTGGAAAAATATTATCCTCCTCCAATACATAAATAAGCTTTGGAAAAGCAGGTGTTATCCAAACTCCACTTTCATTTTTCACACCTTGTATACGTTGGCTAAGCATTTCTTCTATTATCATAGCCAAGTCTGCTTTTTCTCTTTCATCCTTTGCTTCATTAAGATACATAAATACTGTAATAAAAGGAGCTTGACCATTTGTTGTCATAAGTGTTACCACCTGATATTGTATAGTTTGAACTCCCTTATTTATTTCTTGTCTTAATCTAATATCTACAATTTGTTCTTTTCTTTCCTTTGAAACATTTAAACCATACATTTCAGCTTCAACTTGTGCTATTATCTTTTGTCTACTTATATCTACAAACGGTGCAAGATGAGTAAGTGATATACTCTGTCCTCCATATTGGCTGGAAGCTACCTGTGCTATTATTTGTGTTGCTATATTACAGGCAGTAGAAAAGCTATGTGGTTTTTCTATGAACGTTCCTGATATAACTGTACCATTTTGTAGCATATCATCAAGATTTACCAAATCACAATTATGCATATGTTGGGCAAAATAATCCGAATCATGAAAATGCAAAATACCTGCTTTGTGAGCTTCCACAATATCCTGAGACAGTAATAATCTTTCAGTTAAATCCTTTGATACCTCACCTGCCATATAATCTCTTTGTACACTACTTACAGTAGGATTTTTATTAGAATTTTCCTGCTTTACTTCTTCATTTTCACATTCTATCAAAGATAAAATCTTTTCATCAGTTGTATTACTTTTTCTTTTCAAGCCTTGTACATATCTATATGTAATATATTTTCTTGCAACCTCAAAAGCCTTTGCATCCATTATTTGATTTTCTACCATATCCTGAATTTCTTCAACATTTACAGCTCTTTTTATTTTAAGGCATTTCTCTTCAACATTTTTTGCAAGCTTATCTATTTGACTTTTAGTTAATTGCTTATCCTTTTCCACTACTGCATTTGCCTTATATACCGCCGCAATAATTTTACTTATATCAAAGTCCACTTCAGAACCGTTTCTTTTTATTATCTTCATATATCCCACCCTTAATTTATATATAATGGCCTCAAGGCCTTTTTAAAAATATTATCCTTAATCATAATGCAACACTTATTATAACACTATATATAGATAAGTCAATTAAAAACAACCACAGTATAAAGTGGTTGTTTTTATCATTTTTTTATTAATTATTTACTTGACAAGCTGACAAATTTTGCTCCGTGGCTCTACTATTATATCTCTTTCTAAATGGCTTTTAATTTTTTATTTATTTATAAATTATTTTCTTTATGAGTTTTTTAAATATCAAAAATTATTTTCAACACTTCACTTTTTATATAACTTAAATAGGGTGGCATTTCGCCACCTCTAAAATAATTAAAAAATTAAATATCTATAGTAAGCTCAACCGGACAATGATCTGAGCCCATGATATCAGAATGTATTTTTGCATCAATAATCTTATTTTTTATATAGTCAGATACAATAAAATAGTCAATACGCCAACCGACATTCTTAGCTCTTGCACCTGCTCTATATGACCACCAAGAATAAACATTTTCTTTATCAGGATATAAATATCTAAATGTATCTACAAAGCCACTTGAAAGCACAATTCCCATTTTTTCTCTTTCCTCATCTGTAAATCCCGCATTTTTTCTATTACTTTTAGGATTTTTTAAATCTATCTCTGCAAAAGCAACATTTAAATCACCACAATATATAAGAGGCTTTTTCTCACTTAAAGTTTTTATATATTCAAGAAAATCTTCTTCCCACTCCATTCTATAATCAAGTCTTGCAAGCTCATTTTGTGAATTTGGAGTGTAGCAGGTCAAAAAATAAAAATCATTAAATTCTGCTGTTATAACTCTTCCTTCCATATCATGCTTTTCAATACCAAGACCATAAATAACATTTATCGGCTTTTCTTTAGTAAATAAGGCAACACCTGAATAACCTTTTTTTTGTGCATAATTCCAATAATCATAATATCCCGGTAAATCCAAGTCTATTTGCCCCTCCTGCAATTTTGTTTCCTGCAAGCAAAAAATATCAGCATCCATTTCTTTAAATACATCTAAAAATCCTTTTGTAACTGCCGCTCTAAGACCATTGACATTCCAAGAAATCATTTTTTTCATAAAATACCCACCTTCTAATTAATCATCCTGCTTATCATCTTCTGATAATTCAAAAGTAAATCTCTTTCTTGCCATTTCGTCAGAATCCAGATATTCATCATAAGTAGTAATTTTATCAATTAGCTTACCATTAATAATTTCCATTATTCTATTAGCTGTCGTTTGTACAACCTGATGATCTCTGGAAGAAAAAATTAATATTCCGTTAAATTTGATAAGTCCATTATTAAGTGCAGTTATACTTTCCATATCCAAATGGTCTGTCGGCTCATCTAAAAGAAGTACATTTGCCCCACTAATCATAAGCTTAGATAACATTACTCTTACCTTTTCTCCACCTGATAAAATATTAACTTTTTTTAATCCATCTTCTCCGGCAAATAACATACGTCCTAAAAATCCTCTTACATAAGTAGCATCCTTTTCTGTAGAATATCCTGTCAACCATTCTACAATAGTTTCATCTCCGGAAAAGTCATTTGTATTATCTTTTGGAAAATATGACATAGTTGTGGTAAGCCCCCATTTAAAGCTTCCGCTATCAGGCTCAAGCTCACCTGTTAATATCTTAAATAATATAGTTTTAGCTCTTTCATTAGGACCGACAAGTGCAACTTTATCCTCTCTATTCAGAACAAAGCTTATATTATCCAATATCTTAACACCGTCTATAGTCTTAGACAAATTTTCAACTGTTAAAACCTCATTTCCAACCTCTCTATTAGGTCTAAAATCTATATATGGATATTTTCTTGAAGATGGTCTTATATCATCAAGCTCAATTTTTTCCAAAGCTCTTTTTCTTGATGTCGCTTGCTTGGATTTTGAAGCATTAGCAGAAAAGCGTTGAATAAATTCTTGTAATTCCTTTATTTTCTCTTCCTTTTTACGATTTGCTTCCTTCATTTGCTTAACCATAAGCTGACTTGACTCATACCAAAAATCATAATTTCCTGCATATAGCTGTATTTTTCCATAATCTATATCAGCTATCATAGTACATACCTTATTTAAAAAATATCTGTCATGTGATACTACTATAACTGTATTTTCAAAATTTATCAAAAATTCTTCAAGCCAAGCTATAGCCGCAAGATCAAGGTGGTTAGTAGGTTCATCAAGCAATAAAATATCAGGATTTCCAAATAAAGCTTTTGCCAATAAAACCTTTACCTTCAAAGAACCATTTAAATCCTTTAATAAATTATAGTGATATTCTGTAGCTACTCCAAGACCGTTCAAAAGATTGGCGGCATTACTTTCAGCTTCCCAACCGTCCATTGCGGCAAATTCTCCCTCAAGCTCTGCGGCCCTTATACCGTCTTCATCACTAAAATCTTCTTTCATATAAATAGCTTCTTTTTCCTTCATAACTTCATATAGACGCTTATTTCCCATAATTACAGTATCTAAGGCACTAAATTCATCATATTTAAAATGATCCTGTTCCAAAAAAGATAATCTCTGCCCTGTGGTAATAACCACATCTCCGGCACTGGATTCAAGCTGTCCTGATAAAATTTTTAAAAATGTTGACTTTCCGGCACCATTTGCTCCTATTAAGCCATAACAATTCCCTTCTGTAAATTTAATATTTACATCCTCAAATAAAGCTTTTTTACCCAATCTTAGTGTGATATTATTTGCACTAATCATTTTTCTATCCTCTCTTTTTATTTTCTAAATGAATGATAATTCTTTTTTAAGCCCAAACCTCCACGATAATTTGCAAGCTCAGAAATTGTAACTAATTGATATCCTCTTTTTACTAATTCAGGTATCAATCTTTGACTTGCCTGTATAGTCTGAGTATGAATATCATGCATAAGAACTATATCCCCATCCTTTATATTTGATAATACTGCATTTATAGTAGCTTCAACATTTCTATGCTTCCAATCCAATGTATCTATAGACCATAAAATACTTGACATATTTAAATGTGTAAAAGTATCAGCTGTATTTCTATCTATAAAACCTCCGGGTGCTCTAACCAAATTTGGACGCTTTCCTATTATTTCTTTTATTAAATTATTTGTCATCTCTATGGCATTTATTCTTTCAGCCTCCGATTGCCTTGGCAAATACTTATGTGCCCATGTATGGTTTCCGATTTCATTACCTTCCAGATACATTCTTTCAACAATTTTTATCGTTGAAGGTATTCTATTACCTATCAAAAAAAATGTAGCTTTAGCATTATTTTGCTTTAATATATCCAATAAAATAGGTGTTAATCTGCTACTTGGTCCATCATCATAGCTTAATGCTATCATAGGCTTATCAGGATCTATATCTCTTATATCATTATTAATTGGCAAATCTTTCGATTCCTTAGGCTCCTCACCCTTTTTTACAATTGTTACAACTAATCCTGATATATGTTTTCCTTCTCCATATCTTCCGGCTATTTCCCCATTTTTATACCACTGACCAAATTCACCATCTTGTAAAACACGATAGTAAACATCATAATTTTTAGCCAAATCACCATTCAAATAAAGCTTTATTGCTTCAAGAGGATTCGCATTTGCATCTGCCACTCCAAGCTCTTCTCTATTTTCTACAGCACTTAGCCAACCCTTCCCACTGGAATTAACTTCATATAAAATAGTTCCACTCATATTAGAAGGCTGATTTATAAGCCCTATTTTTATAGCTGAAGGATAAGTATTTTTAAAATATAGCTTAGTATTATCTCCTACTTCATCACTCCAAGCAAATTTTTCTGATTCTAAAGGAAAAAAAGCTTGATATGTAGTTTGTAATTCTTCATCAGCATATACCTTGTTATTAATATTAAATAATGAAAAGAATACAAATAAAAGAAAAATCATACTCTTATATCTTCTAAACATTTTATCTCCCTAACTTTCTTTACTATCTCCTGTCAGATAATCAATATCTATTCCCGGCTGCACATTAAATACATATACACAAAAGCATATCCCTTCTCCTCTATCTTCAACTGAATATGCTTCCATTAAAACTCCATCAGCAAGTAAATTATTCTCTTTAAATACAGGAGTTACTCTATATAATACATGATTACCGGTTTCTCTTATATAATTTGCAGTACTTATCTCAAAAGGTAACATACCTTCATTATTAAAATATCTTGTACCTGTAATTAAATTTAAAGGATTATCATTTTCCCCTGCTAATGTATATGCTATCAAATGACATCTATTATACAAATAATTACCGTCAACAATACCGGGATATTTTTTATTTTTCCATCCACTGGGTCTTATATTTCCTATCTTTCCTCTTTTTTCTGTAGGCATAATATCCTTACCTATATTTGCAAATGCAACTGTACATCTACCAAGCTTATCAAGCTGAGAATATTTTTCAAAGCTTGTTTTTGATAAGCTCTCATATTCTTCATTTGTAAAAAAAGGTATATTATCATTTACAAGCTCATAGGGGCTGCCTCTATATTTTATATCAAGAGAAATTATATCCTTATAACTAAAATTATCCAGTTTATTTGAAAGTAATTCCCTTTGTCCGCTTGTATCAATAAAATCATAAATTACACCTTTAATATCTTTAAATTTATTATTACTAAATGCAATAACTAAAAATATTATTAATGTAAGTATTTTATAATATAATTTCGTAAATTTATTTCTTAATCTTTTATTTCTTCTTATCATTCTAAAAAACTATCTTTATCAATATAGCCAAAGCCAAATAAATAAAAAAGAAAGCATAACAAAAATAATCCTCTTTTTTATATTTTAGCGGTTTCATCTTAGTTCTTCCTTCACCTCCATGGTAACATCTTGCTTCCATTGCCATCGCAAGATCTGTAGCCCTCCTAAAAGCTGAAATGAATAATGGAACTAATAAAGGAACCATAGCCTTAGCCTTTTGTATAATATTACCCTTCTCAAAATCGGCACCCCTAGCCATTTGTGCCTTCATTATTTTATCAGTTTCCTCTACCAATATTGGTATAAATCTAAGTGCAATAGACATCATCATTGCAATTTCATGTACAGGAACCTTTATTATTCTCAAAAAACCAAGTCCCTTCTCCAATCCGTCTGTAAGTGAATTTGGAGTGGTCGTAAGTGTCATAATAGAAGAACCTACTATTAAATATATAAGTCTAAGTGCCATATATATTGATAAAAATAAACCCTGCTTAGTTATTTTAAATATCCAAAGCTTCCATAATATATCTCCATCTGTCAAAAATAAATTAAAACTTACACTTAATATTAATAAAAATAGTATAGCCTTTAATCCCTTCAGCATAAATTTTATAGGAACATTTGACAAAAAAATTGCGATTGCTAAAAATATTGTAGCTAAAATATAATTTAAATAAGATTGAGAAATAAATAAAGATATTATAAATATCATTGTTGCAAAAAGCTTAGTTCTTGGATCTAATCTATGTAAAAATGAATCTATAGGATAATACTGTCCTATTGTAATATCTCTAAACATTGTTCTCCTTTCGTATAATATCAATTATAGCTGTCTTGGCTTCTTCTATAGTACTTATATCGGAATCAATTTTAAATCCCTTCTTTATCATATCTCGTACAATATAATTTATTTGCGGAGCTCTAAGACCTATACCTTCAAGTAAATCTATTTCTTTAAATACTTTCTTGGGGTTTCCGGATAAAACTAATTCTCCTTTATTTAAAACCAATATTTTATCGGCATATGCTGCTACATCCTCCATTGAATGAGATACTAAAATAACTGTTATATTATGAAGCCTTCTAAGCTCATCTATTTTTTTTAATATTTCATTTCTTCCTTTAGGATCAAGACCGGCTGTAGGTTCATCAAGTATAAGAACCTCAGGCTTCATAGCCAGAACACCTGCAATAGCCACCCTTCTTTTTTGTCCTCCTGAAAGCTCGAATGGAGATTTCTTATAGTTACTCTCGTCAATTCCTACAAGCTCTAAGGCTTCCTTGGCACGCTCTGTAGCTTCACTCTTTGTAAGCCCCTCATTTAATGGGCCGAAACAAACATCACTTATTACATCAATTTCAAAAAGCTGATATTCCGGATATTGAAATACCAATCCCACCTTTTGTCTATGCTCCTTTAAATCATAATCCTTATCATAAATATTCTTTCCATTATAATATATATTACCTGAGCTTGCTTTTAAAAGACCATTTAATTGTTGTATAAGTGTAGATTTTCCGGAACCTGTATGTCCAATAATACATGTAAAGCTTGAAGCTTCAATTTCAAAGCTTATATTCTTTAAAGCATAACTTTCAAATGCACTGCCTTCTCCATATATATAATTAAGTTTTTCTACTTTTATTGACATTTTTTCTCCCTAATAAGCTTTTGTAATTCATCAATAAATTCATCGGTATCAATGATACCCTTAGGCAACTCTATACCTTCTTTTTGTAGCTGATATGCTAATTGTGTTACTGTAGGTATATCAAGACTTAATGCCTTTAATTCTTCAACATTAGAAAAAATATTTCTTGGAATATCATCCATAACAGGTATACCCTTATCCATTACAATAACTCTATCGGCTTCTATAACTTCTTCCATATAGTGTGTAATAAGTATAATAGTAATTCCCTCTAATTTGTTAAGCTTTTTAATTGTTCTTATTACTTCTATTCTACCATTAGGATCAAGCATTGCTGTCGGCTCATCAAGCACTATACACTTAGGCTTCATTGCCATAATTCCTGCAATAGCAACTCTTTGCTTTTGCCCACCCGATAATCTATTCGGAGATTTCAGACGATATGCCAGCATATCCACACTCTTTAGACTGCTTTCAACTCTTTTCCAAATTTCTCTCGTTTCAATCCCTATATTTTCGGGACCGAAGGCTACATCCTCCTCTACAATATTACCAATAATCTGATTATCAGGATTTTGAAAAACCATTCCTACATTTTTTCTTATATCCAGTAATTTTGAATCATCCTTTGTATTATTTTCTAAAACCAATACATCACCATCTGTAGGTAGGAGTATTCCATTTAGATGTTTTGCAAGTGTAGATTTTCCGGAACCATTATGCCCTAATATAGCAACAAATTCTCCCTCTTCTATATCAAGACTTAAATTATTAAGTGCAATCTTTTCTTCCTTTATGCCTTCTTGTTCATCTCTTATTATATATTTAAATATCAATTTTATAATTTTTATAATTTTCATTATTATGTGGTATTAAACCTCTCCTATAAAAATACCCCTGACTTTTTAAAAAGCCAGGGGTTAATGTGCGTGAGAAGACTCGAACTCCCGACACCTTGGTCCGTAGCCAAGTGCTCTATCCAACTGAGCTACACACACATAGCAATATTTATGCTAATTAAGAATACAGTAATAAACCAAAAAAGTCAATAGCTTTAATTTATTTTTGTTTATACAAATAGTGAACTACATACTATGCTAAAGAATATGTGCTTCTTGCTTCAACCTTTACTGCATTTATCATTTTATTTCTAAAAATCAAAACGTCTTACACAAAGTCCACAAGCTTATATTCTGGTACTTCACGCCCTTTTATTTTATTATACTATAAAAGAAAAATTATGCCAATTCATCTCACAAAGCTAAAGCTTATGAGATTTCCCCACAAGTGTTTTAAAAATTATCAAAAATTTGCCATACACTGTCAGGCTCAAGACCAAGCTTCCAAATTGCAACACCTGCCAAGGATTTATTTTTTATATATCCAAGTTTTAAAGTCAAGGATCTTTCCTCTTCAAGCCAAATATAGTAATTTTTATCATCTATAGTTGCTTGTGCATAATATTGACCTTCATCATCTTTCCATACAGGCTCTATATTATTTTCTTCAAGCCATTGCTTGGCAGCTTTTATACCCATAGCTTTTGAAGAATTATCAGTCCAAAGTCTTGTATATGTAGGAATTGCATTTATAAGCTTTTCCTTAGGTACCTCATTAAGACTTAAATCTATACCTGATTTTACAAAGCTAATACTTGAGGTGCTTCCTTTTTCACTTCCGGCATAATGCTCGTCATAAGCCATATTTACTATGTAATCAGCAACCTCAGCCTGTTTATCTCTTTTATAATATTTATTAAAATTTGCATAATTAGGATTATCTATAGATAAAACAAGCCCATTTTTTCTCATTGACACACTTAATTCTCTTATAAATTGAATATAATGCCTAACAGTTTTTTTATTTAAATTTTCAAAATCGAGATTAATACCATCAAGCCCTAAATTTTTAGCATCACTAATAAGGCTTGAAATAAGCTTTTTTCTGGCCTGCATATTTGATAATATCTCAAAGCTGTTAATATCCTTGTTAAAATTATCAATTAATGCCCAGACATAAATACCTCTCTTATGTGCCTTATCTACATAAGCCTTACTTGCCAAGGACTTATATTCTCCCTGATTATTACTTAAGCTAAACCAAGTAGGAGATATAACATTTACCTCTTTAGCATTATCCAAAAGACTTTCCAAAGAATTATTAGCTTTTAAGGCTGTAACCTGATGCCAAGCCATAACAATTTTTTTATCTAAGCTGATATTTGGATATTCTACAGCTTTAAAATCACTTTTTAATCTTGTTTTATAAAAATTTTTTAATTTCGATTTTTTTATATAACCTATATAGCCGTCATCTGTAGCCACCTTTAACCATTTCAATTCTTTATTATTAAATTCTATATCATTTATATTATCCGCTACAATACTAATAGTTTCATTTCTATTCAATTTTTTTACTATTTGAGATTTTTTAGTTTTTTCAACTCTTAAGCTGCTTCTATATCTAATGCTCGCTTTATAAAAATCATCAAATTTATCATTTATAAATATTCTATTTGCTCCATTATCCGTATAAATATTATATGTAATATTTGTATATGTAGCTACAACGGAAGCCAATATATATACCTCTTTACCTTTTTTGATAAGAAGCCTTTTATTATTATTTCCTAAAGTGTCATAATTACTATATAATATTTCATCAGGCAAGGTATATATCAAAAGCTTATCCTTTTCATCCCAATAAAATCTGTCATTCAATATACTGCCTACCCAATTTAATGGCAGATAACAATTACCGTCATATTCTATAGCCTTTGCACTTTGTAATTCATAATTATATAATAATGCATACTCATTATTCTTTACTTTAAAATATTTATCGGCACTTATATATGTTTTGTTTGTAGCCGAGTTCATTATATCCATTTTTACAAAAAATATATATGATATGGCAATTAATATGCCGATAATAATTATAACAAAGCCTTTATTTTTTTTCATAAATATAGGAACCTCCATATTTTAGGCTTTCTATATTATAACATAATTTCAGAGCTTTATTTGTACATATTACTACCTTTTTATTAACATTTTATAAACATTATTCATTATTTCGCTTCACCTTTATTTTATTAATCTAATTTCTTTTTTGCTATTATTTATAAAAAAAGGTGTAATATGTACTATTTTTAAAGCCCCTTTACTTATTTTAAAAATACTATTCATCTAACAATATTATAAGCCATCGGTATATTTTTAAATTATACCTAAATAATTATCTTCAATTTATTTTAAATACTTAATATAGCTGTAACACACAATATATTTAAATTTTGAAGCTTACTCATTTATTAACATCCTTATATTTTATTTAAGTATATTTTTAAGTTTCGATTTAAGACTTTTAAAAATATCCTTTAATTTGAAATTTGTTGCAAAAATATCCCTTGTAATTTTTTTAAATATTTCATTTCTATCTTTTTTATTTTCTAAAATATTTGCTATATATGGGAAATTATATCTGTTACCAATATTTGATTTATAGATAATACCTTGATTTGAATTTAGATTATAAATGATTTTAAAATTTTTATATTTGGATATCTTATCTATAGCTGATTCATTTTCTTTGATATACCAGCTATTGCTTCTACATACCAAAATAATCAAATCAGCCCTTGATTTCAATGCGGCCTCTATATCTGTTCCATAATCTTTTATATATACACTTGCACTATGCCTTTTCTTATCCTTTTCCAATAAACAATCAGGACTTATATATATATTATTTATTCTAAAAGCTTCATATTCTTCATATTCCTTAATATAAGTATCTCTAAGTAAAGCCATATGTCCTGAATTATTATATTCTTCATAGATTGTAGAAATTTTATTATCACCTAAATATGCACTTAATCCAAGCGATATATATGTTGCTCCGGCTCCCTTACCTGCCCCTACGATTGCAATATTTTGAGATGTCTTTTTTTTGCTTTTAGTTGACAGCTTCATCAGGCTTTCTTTTAACTTTTCAACACTTTCAGGTCTTAAATCCTTATCATGATTTAGACAGCTCCTTATAATATCACTAAACTTTTTTCCAAAAGACATAGGCAAATCAATATTTTTCTTCGGAAATTCTCCGCTTGCAGCATAATATATAATTGCCGCTATTGCATAAATGTCTGTTTTTATATCTACTCCCGCACATATCTTTTGCTCAGGAGCGGCAAAATATTTATTTCCATATCCATCTGCTAAGTTAATATTTTGGATTTTATAGCTTGAATGATCAAAATCAATTAAATGTATATCATCATTTTGAATTATAAGATTACCCGGATGTATATCCAAGTGTAAAATAGGATCTTTTCGATTATGTAGATAAATAATAGGATTGCAAAGCTTAATACCAAGATTTATACTTTCTTCTCTTGATAGTGTACCTGCATTATGGATTCTCTCATATAGGGTTTCACCTCTTATATATTCTTCAATTATATAGAGATAATCCTGTGCTTCTTCCATATCATATATAATAGGTATTCCGGGATATTTAAGCTCACGTAAAATCATAGCTTCTTTTTTATATTGGTCATAAGAGTTTTTATTTTTTTTGGGGACTATCTTCATAGCTCTATAAACATTTAAAAGTCTATGTTCAACCAAGTATACTTTACCATTTAAGCCTATTCCCAACAATTTACAAATTCTATATTTTCCGGAAAAAGCCTTTATATATTCTATAAACTCCTCCCTTCTCATCTCAAACTATATTATCCTATCTATTATCAGATTTTTCAATACTGAAAGTACATTCGCACGCTTTTCAAGCTTTTTTTGCATATTTTGTATATCTATATATTTTTTTCATATATTTAGTATATTGAATTTTTAAGATATTTAGTGTATCCTTTATTTTATAATCTATATTATTTAGAAAGGAGAATTATGCAATTTGATAAAATAAGCGATAAACTGCTATATTGCCGGCTAGATAAAAAAGATATAGAAAAAATGGGGTTTAATATAAATTCTATTACATATGGAAGCCCTGAAACCAATAATCTATTTCAAGAAATATTGGAAATAGCGAATAAAAAAACAGGCTTTGACTATAAAAATGATTCAATAAAGATAGATGTTACAGTTATAGAAGATACATTGGGAGATAAATCTTTGTCTTTATATATTTCAAAAAATGAAAATAACGAAGGGCTTGATCCTCTATTCTCAATATTTTCATCTTATAAAAAAGAAAATCCTGATATTAATTTTGAGAAAAAAGAAGCTAAGGAAGATAAATATAATACTATATTAATAAATGAGGTTGAAAAATTGGATAAAATCAATAAATTTTTTATCTTTAAATCCTTAGACGACCTGATAGATGCTTCAAATTCCATAGCTGATGCTTATATAGGAGAGAGTGTTGTATATAAAAATCCTGCAAATAATTCTTATTATTTACTTGTAACAAATGATCTTTGTTCACCACATTTATTTAATTATTGCCTCACCTCATTATCAGAGTATGGTGATATTCTTAATATGCCGCCATTTTCAAAGGAGCATTTTGATGAGCATTTCGAAACATTTATACCCTGCAAAGCAATAAATAAATTAGCAAAAATAAAATAAGAGGCATAGCCTCTTATTTTTTAAGCTAATATCTCATTAAGCTGAGCTACAAGCACATCTATATCTATTCCATGAACCATGCAGGCTTCTTCTAAAGTTTCCATTTGTGATGATGGACAACCCAAACAATGCATACCGGCTCTCATTAAAATTGGAGCTGCAAGCTCACTTTCCATAAGTAATTCTCCTATGGTCATATCCTTAGTTACCTTCATATAAACCTCCTATAAAATATATCCTTTTAAGTATATCAAAATGCTATGAAATAGGCAATATTAATATTATAATAGCTAGATATAAGTATTTGCATTATTTGTAAATATTAGTATTTTAAAAGACCAAGTATGAATATAATAAGCACTACTACAGGCAAAAGATATATCATATAAAATTTCATGAATTTTTGTACCTTTATTCCCTTACCTTTATTAGCCTCCTCTACAAAATTTTCAAAGCCCCATGCATATCTTCCACCACAAAATAAAACATATACTAAAGAGCCGAGTGGTAATAAAAAGTTACTTACAATAAAGTCCTCAAAATCTAAAATACTACTGCCCTTTCCTAAAGGTTGAATAGCTGACCATATATTGTATCCAAAAATACAAGGTAATGAAAGTAAGGATATAATTATACAAAGAATTACACAAGCTTTCTTTCTGCTGAAATTAAACAAATCACAGCTCATGCTGATTATATTTTCAAAAACTGCCAAAACGGTTGAAAAAGCTGCAAAGGTCATAAATATAAAGAATAATGAGCCCCATAATCTACCAAGAGGCATATTATTGAATATATTAGGCAGAGTTATAAATATAAGACTTGGTCCTGCATCAGGCTTGACACCATATGCAAAACAAGCAGGTAATATAATAAGTCCTGAGGTAATAGCTACAAATGTATCCAAGCAGGCAACATTTACTGCCTCTCCCATCAATGAATGCTCATTATCAATATAGCTTCCGAATATTGCCATAGCACCTATACCTAAGCTAAGAGAAAAAAATGATTGATTCATAGCCGCTACAACAACCTTTATAAAACCTGCCTCTTTTATTTTTTCAATATCCGGAATCAAGAAAAATTTAAGTCCCTCCTTAGCACCCGGTAAAAACATAGAATTGACAGCAAGTATAAGCATTATTAGGAGCAAAGCTATCATCATTACCTTTGTAACCTTTTCCAAGCCTTTTTGCAAACCTATTGAGCAAATCAAAAATCCTATAACAACTATTATTAGCATATATATCGACATATCTAATGGCTTTGACAACATATTTGAAAATATATCGCTTATTTTATCTTTATCTGAACCGACAAATTTCCCACATGCGGTATCAACAAAATATTTTAACATCCAGCCTGAAACTGTTGTATAGAACATCATCAAAACTATATTTCCTATCATAGCCGCATAACCTTGTAAAAACCAAATGCTGCCTTTTTTAGCTAATTTATCATATATCTTTACCGGACTTTTCCTTGCAGCTCTACCAATAGAAAATTCCATAGTCATAACAGGTATGCCTAAAATCAACAAGAAAAATAAATATATAAGAACAAATATAGCTCCCCCATATTGCCCTGTTATATAAGGAAATTTCCAAACATTTCCTATACCTATTGCACAACCTGCACTAAGCAAAATAAAGCCTAGACGACTTCCCAAACGCTCTCTTTCCATAACTCCTCCAATTTATTAATTATAATTTATCATAAGTTTAACATATACTTTAACGCTTTACAACTTCAAATTGATATCTATTTTTGCCGATATTATCTAAATTCTTAATTTTAATATTATAAATAAGCTTGAAAAATAAAGCATAGCCTATAATTTACTATATTTGATAAATTATTTTTTTATAGCTTATATAATTTTTTGCTATATTAATATACTAATGGAAATACTAAATATAAAAGCTTTTAATATCAACACATATGGTTGATACTAAAAGCTTTTAGCTATTATATCAAAATAATATTATTTTTTATAGAAAAGCTTTGCTAAATATGGAGATATAAAAGATGTTATAACTACACCAAAGCTTACGATTGCAGAAGCTCCCGAGGTAAAAGGCTTAAGCTCAGGATGAACATTTGCCATAACCAAAGGAAAGCTTGCTGAAACTCCCGCCATTGTAGCAAGACCTATAGAAGAAATTCCTCTTCTTTTTTGAACAAATCTTTCAACCAAATATATAGGCACAAAAGATATTATATAATAAATAACCGACATAATAAGACCTGCAAAGCCTGCCCTAAACGCTTCCAAAATATTTATATTTATACCTACAGCCCAACCAAGCATAAAAATAATAAAAGCCATTCCAGTACCTAAAAATGCACCTAATTCATGATCAAGATTTCCAACAATAATACCTATTATCAAAGGTAACAGCGTTGAAAGTATCGGCATAAAATCAATAGCTGTGGGACTTGTAAGTCCATAAATCAACATAGGCACTACCGGCGTTTCTATCATTGAAACAAAACCGAATGCTGATATATCTACATCATCTCCAAAATCTCTTACAAGTGCAAGAAATAAGGTTGGATTAATAGATGTCAAGGTAACCATAAAAGCAACTGCACTAATACCGAATATTCCTTTTAAACCGAAAATTTTAAAAAATAGGATACTGACAAAAGCATTTATAGCCAATCTAACAAATAATAATAATCCATATCTTTTTAAAATACCTTTTAATGTTGATATTTTAAGACAACAACCTGACAAAAATATAGCCGCTCCTAAAATAAAGCTCAAGCTTTTTCCGGTAAAAAATGCCTCAGTAAAACCTCCTATTTTAAATGCATTAGGTAAAAATGTATTTATTATAGCAGCTACAAGCATTGGAATTAATAAAGTTCCACCGGGAAATCTTTTCATCAATTTCATTCTATTTAGCTCCTCCATTATTTTCTAAATAATATAAAGCTACTGCTCCCATCGCTTTTGCCGCTATAAGCATTGCCTTCTCATTAATATCAAATTTAGGATGATGATGAGGATACGCAACACCATTGGGCATAGCTCCTATATAGAAAAAGCAGGCAGGCTTTTCCTGTGAATAATAAGAAAAATCTTCTGAAGGGCTAAGCGGTCCACAATCTACAACATCTACAACCTCATTTATATGTGCTTGTCTTATAGCATCTACTACAAGCTGTGTCATATCATCATCATTCATTAAAACAGGATAATCATTTTTATAATCTAAATCTATTTTACAACTATATGCTTTTTCAAGACCTTCACAAATATTTCTAACTTCATCTTCTATTAATTTTCTGGAATGATCAGACATACATCTTACATCACCTTCCAGTACAACAGAATCCTTTATTATATTAAATTGACCTTTTCCATCAAAAGAGCCTATAGTTACAACTCCGGGATCCATAGGATTCATTCGTCTTGATATTATCGTTTGTAAATTAATAACAAGCTGACTTGCTATAACAATAGCATCATTGGCTTCATGAGGTGATGAACCATGTCCACCTTTTCCTTGAACCTTTGCGATAAATTTAGCACGTGCCTGCTGTGTAGCACCCTTATGATAATATATTTTTCCAAAATCCATTTGACTCATTACATGACAACCGAAAATATTATCAACTCCGTCTAAAGCTCCTGCCTTAATCATTTCCATAGCTCCACCCGGTGGCATTTCCTCTGCCGGCTGATGAATAATAACAACTTTTCCGCTAAGCTCATCTTTTAATTCCAGTAAACAGTCTGCCAATACCATAAGATATGCTGTATGAGAATCATGACCACAGGCATGCATAACGCCTTCATTTTTTGAAGCAAACTCTAAGCCTGTATCTTCCTTGATAGGTAAGGCATCAAAATCTGCCCTAAGAGCTATTGTTTTTCCAGGCTTACCTGAATCAATAGTAATTTTTAAACCGTAGCCTCCCAAATCTCTCTCAATTTTTACATCCTTATCTTTATAATATTCATAAATGTAATTAGATGTTTCTCTTTCCTTAAAAGATAATTCAGGATGTGCATGTAACCATCTTCTATGCTCAATCATAAATTTTTCTTTTTCTTCAAGTAGCTTAAATAATTTATCCTTTAACATATTTCCTCCTTTATATTATATTTTATTTTATAAGCTTATAAAATAATTTTCCAACTAATATATACAATATCATTTCCTTTTTAAATAGTGGAATCGTTCTTATTATAACATAAGCTAATATGCTTAACAAGTCAGGCTTATATATATAAAAAAAGATGAAAAATCAAGTGAAATATCACAAAATTTTTCATCTAAATATTATAAGAACCGGTGCAGATATCTAAACTGTCAAGCACCCTATCTTTTATATAATTTACTTTATATTTTTTACAAGAGCTTCAAGCTGAAAATTATAAAAATCTATATATTATATATCGGATAATTATTAATCATTTGCCAAAATTATAAGCATCTTAAATTTTGTTATAGCTTCTACATTATGTATTACATCCTTTGGAAAAACTAACTGCTCTCCTACTGTAATTTCAAATTTTTTATCTCCAACACTTAAACAAGCTCTACCCTCCAAAGGAATTATCAGGGCATCTGCCCTTGCAGAATGTGGTTTCAAACCCTCACCTGCATCAAAGGCTAAAATCATCATTTTCAAACCTTCTCTTGATATCAAATCTATATTAGCTATACCACCATCTACATATTCTAATGCATCCTTTAAATTAATCACTTCACCCTTTAAAATATTATTCATTTCATTTCCTTTCAATTTTGTAGAAATTTCTAAAATAATGCTATTATCCTTACTTTTAATACAAAATTCCTTTTCTCTATTTAATAAAATTGCTTCATAAGCACTAACTTCATTTTTGTTAAGTAACAGCTCACCTTGAAATACTATATAAAGTTTTTCCTCGGCATAATATTCACTGCTTATATCCGTCATATTATAAAAGCTCATATAAGCTATATAATAATTGGCATTATCCACTATTTTTTTGCTTATAGTCTGATTTTCCTTTATTACGATTAAGTCCTCAAACTTTAAAATACTACCTTTTTTTATATTTTTCATTTTATTCCTCTATTATCTCAATAGGTAAAATAATTTTATAATTTTTATTTCTCCTTGATATATTTTCTATAATAACATCAACAAAAAAAGCCTTTCTTATATTTTCTTCTGTTAATATTTTATCTGTCTCTCCTAATTTATAGTCATTATTATAATCTAATAAAAGAATCTTATTTGCAATTTCTAAAGCATGATTAGGATAATGTGTATTCATTATACATATTATTCCTTTTTCATTTGTAAGTCTTTTAATTAAATCTAAAATTTTTAATTGATTTCTAAAATCAAGACCTGATTCCGGTTCATCTAAAATAATAAGTTTAGGCTCTGAAATCAAGGCTCTTGCTATCAGGACCATTTGTAATTCTCCACCGCTCATAAGAGAGCAATCCTTATTTGCAAGCTTAGCTATACCTAAAGTCTCCATTATTAAAGCAGCTTTTTCCAATTCTCTCTTTCCCGGACTTGAAAAATTCCCTATACTTGTTGATAATCCCAAAACCACCATTTCTATACCCGTATAAGAAAATGAAAAGCTTCTTTTTTGTGGTATATAAGAAATTTGAGACCACAAGCTTCTTGCTGTAATATTTTTTATATTTTCACCGTCTATATAGCTCGCCCCGCTATTCCAATCTAAAAGTCCCGTTATTGCTTTTATCAAAGTAGTTTTACCTACTCCATTAGGGCCGAGTATACATAATACCTCTCCGGTCTTTAATGTAAAATTTATATTTTTCAAGATAGGAGCTTGATTCTTAAAATGAAAAAAAGCATTTCTTACTTCTAAAATCATTTAAAGCTTCCTCCTGTCTTTTTCAATAAAATTATAAAAATAGGAGCCCCGATAATAGCCGTTAATATTGAAATAGGTAATTCAATTATAGATATAGTTCTTGATAAGGCCTCTATTACTACCATAAATGCGGCTCCAAAGGACAAGCCTACAGGCAAAGTATGTGTATTATTTGAACCTATAAGCATTCTTGCCATATGAGGTATTATAAGTCCAATCCAACCTACCTGACCACAGATCGAAATTGATGCTGCAGTAATCAAAGTAGAAGCGAATATAAAATAAAATCTATATTTCAAAACATTAACACCCAAGGATTTTGCTTCATCATCAGATAATGACATAATATTAAGTTTAAAAGAGGCTATATATATAAATATAAGTCCTATTATTATAAAAATACCTGCAAATCCTATATTTTTATATGAGCAACGTGCAAAAGAGCCCATCAACCAATAACTTATTTCAGGTAATTTATCTGTAGGATCTGCTGTATATTTTAATAGCGAGCTTAAAGCATTTGTCAATGATGAAACTATTAAGCCTGACAATACCAGCATCACTATAGAAGCTCTTCCTCTTATTTTTGATATTCTAAGAGTAATGGCAACTGCAAAAAGACCTGTAAGCATAGCCAAAACCTGTATTCCAAAGGTATTAAAAGATAAAATTATAGCTATTATAGCTCCAAAGCTTGATGCAGAGCTTACACCTAAAATATCGGGAGTTGCCAAAGGATTGGAAAAAATTGATTGAAAAGCTATTCCTGCAGCACTCAGCCCTGCACCAACTATTAAAGCTGTTATAATTCTCGGTAATCTTATATTAATCAAAATAGATTCAAGCATAGGATCAATGTCTTTATTTTTCATATAAGAAATAAAAAAATGTATTACATCTATAGGGCTGATATTCATTCGTCCTATACATATTGCGAAAAAGCTACATATAATTGGAAATATAAAGAGTATTATATATATATACCATTTTAATCTTCCATTATGTATACAATAGCTTTTTATCATATTCCAAGCATCTCCTTCAAATCAGCATCCTGTATATCATAATTATACCATTTTTTATAATAATCTTTTATTATAGTGTTTAAATCATAATCTTTAAATTCTTCAGGATATGTTTCTTTTGCAAGCCAGGCAAGTACCAATGGAGCATCAGGATTTGGAGTAAACCAATTCCACATACCTAATTTTGTATTATAAACTCTCTTGTTTTTAACTGAATTCATATTAGAAAAATCTATACCTTCAACCTTATTTTCTAAAACATCATTCGTTGTGATATTTAAAAGTCCCGGACCGTCTAAATAAAGTACATCAGGATTCCATTTATATATTTGCTCAATATTAACCTGTGCAAAGCCCTTTGATTCTTCAGCCACATTTTTTACACCTATTCTTTTTAGCCAGAAATCTCCAAATACTCCCTGACCCGCTACTATAGGAGTACCCTTTGCATATTTCCATAAAATCATACCACTTGGTCTTTTATCCTCAGGTATATTTGCAATCCTATCCTCTACATCTTTAACTATTTCATCACCTGCATTAATAAATTCATCTGTCTTTGCAGGTTCATTAAATACATCCTCCAATAATTTTAACCATTGCTTATATCTATCTATAGGATCGGCAGGTCCATTAGTTCCTACAGTTGCAAAGCCTACACAAGGTATACCTGTTTTTGATAATTCTTCATAATGCTTTTTATTTGAAGCATTATAAAAAATTACATCCGGCTTTAATTTCATAATTTCTTCAATATTTATATCAGATTGTGCATGTACTGTATTTGTAGCATCTAAAAGCTCAGGAGCAATATCCTTTAAAACAGTTTTTGAAATAACCTCCTTGAGTGAACCGGCATATCCCACTATATAAGGTGCCTTACCGCCATGATAAGCCATATAGGTTGATAAAATCGGAATCTGATCAATTACTATTCTTTCTACTTTTTGTGGTATTTCAACTTCATTTCCTGCATGATCTACAATTTTCCTTGTTTCAGACTGTGAATCTGTTTTATCCCCTACACTCTCTTCCTGTTTTTGTGTACTTTCCTGAACACTCTCCTGTGCTACAGTTGTTTCCTGCTTCTTATTATCAACATTTTTACATGCTGATAAATTAAGTGCCATAACAAGTGCCAATAATGTAAACCCTAAATATCTTTTCTTCATTTATTTATTCTTCCTTTCTTGCTACTATAACAATATAATTTTTTGTATCATCCAATGACTTTGTTCTCATCATTTCAAATCTTTCCTTATATTCTTCCTTTTGACTATTCTTGAAAAACTGGGCTGCCCTAATCGGTCCCTCGTCTTTAATAATGGTATCCCTATCCAATAATAAAAATTTACCATGCTTTTCATCTAAGACCTTAAAACCGAATTGTTCAAACTTTTTCTTCCAATTTTCAACTGTAAGAGGAAATACACTCATATTAACCATCTTAGATAAATCCTTTCTTGACGAAATATCCTCTACATTAATAGCAACATCATGAGTAAGTAAATATCCTCCGGTCTTTAAAACACGATAATATTCCTTTAAAGCCTTATCCTTATCACTGTCCCTTAACATTGTAAGCATAGCCTCATTTATAATAATATCAAAGGAATTATCTTCAAATTGCAAATCCAGTGCATTCATATGTTTTATAGAAATTTCATCGCTAAGCTCAAGTAATGACAAATTTTCTTTAGCTTGCTCTATTACATTTTCATCTAAATCTATACCGCATACATTGCATTTGTATTTTGTATAAATTCGGATAAGATTATCTCCCTGATTACATGCCACCTCCAAAATCCTCGTATCCTTATTTATATTTACAGACTCTAAAAGGTAGTCAGTCATAACTCCTCCACCAGGTCTTAGTCTTGTTCTACCCAGAGCTTTTAAAAAATCATGCCCTAAACTCATATTTATATTAGACATATTATATCTCCTTTTCATAAAATAATTGAATTTTTTTTGAATTTAATATATATTATATCTAATATTTAAAAATTTTCTGTTGCTTTGGCAACTTGGAGAAAAAATGATAGATATACTTAAAAAAAGTGATTTCTTCAAACAAATTGAAGCTGATAACATAAAAAAAATATTGAATTGTGTTAATTATACTATAAAAAATCTAAATAAGGATACATATAATTATGAATTATATAAAGGCTTTAAAGCCTTTATTGTATTATCCGGTGTTATAGATTTAATATCTCTTGATGAATATGGCACTGAAATCATAGATAAAAGATATATCAAGCCTGATTCCTTTGCCTTTAATTTTGATGCAAATTTTAATCGTATATTAAAGCCAAAAACCAATTCTCAAATATTATCACTTGATATAGCCACTATCTATGATGCTAAAAGTAAAACTTGTAAATATAGAAGCTTACTTATGGAAAATATTATATTTGAAATGGAAAGACAGCTTTCTTATCTAAGCTTTAAAATGAATTTATATTCAAAATCATCACTAAGAGAAAAAATTTTGACATTTTTATATTATGAAGCTAAAGCTCAAAATAATAATATTATAAAATTAAAATATACAAGAGAAGATTTAGCTAAATTTTTAGCCTGTAATCGTTCAGCTCTATCCCGTGAATTTTCACGAATGGAAAAAGATGAGATAATAAAAATAAAGTCTAATTTTATAGAGCTTTTAAATTATAAAATAATCAATTAGCTCTATCAATATATTCTCATTTCATCCAACAATATAAAGCTAAGTATTTCTATATTTACATTGGCTTTTATTTTTTCACCTGCTTCACCAAGTAATTCTATGAGCTTATTTATTTTAGAAAATGTATACAAGCCTGCTAATTCTAACAGGCTTGTATATTCTTTTTTAAAAATCAATTTATCAAGCCTATCTCTTTGAGCAGACTTTTTACTACTTTTAATTAATAAGATATCTCTATACCACATATTTGAAATTTCTATAAATGTTAATAGATTATCCTTATTATCCTTTAGTATTTCTAAATATTCAAAGCTTTTATATGAGCTAAGCTTATTTATATTTTTCAATATTTCAATAATTTTTTCATAAAAATAAATTTTCTCTTCATCGGTACACAAGACTATAGCCTTGCCCAAATTACCTCCGGCAAATGATGTAATTTCTTCTAATTTGTTATCACTTAGCTTATATTTATTTTTTAAATAATTGGCAATATCTATTTTTTTTATATATTCCATATTCAATTTTACACATCTTGATTTTATAGTATCTAAAAATGCCTCTAAATTATTAGTAAGTAAGATTATAATAATATATTCCGGTGCTTCTTCTATAATTTTTAGCAATGCATTTTGTGCCTCTATACTTAATGTTTCAGCCTCATCCACAATATATATTTTATACTTACTATTAATCGGTCTTATATAAGCACTTTGAATAAGCTGTTGTCTTATCTCATTAATAGAAATAAGCTTCGGCTTTTCATGCTTGATATATATCAAATCGACATTAGTACCTGCAATAATTTGTTTACAAGCCTTGCAACAAAGACAAGGCTTATTATCTATAGAATTACACATAAGCTCCAGTGCAAAAGCATTTGCTATACTTTTTTTCCCCATTCCGCTATTTCCACTTATAATATACGAATGTGAAAGCTTATCATTTGCTATAGCTTTTCTAAAATAAGCTATTATTTTTTTCTGTGAAATAATTTCATCAAAAGAAAGCATTATATCAACCCCATATCTTTTTTTATTTCATCAAGGCAAAATTTTAGATTTTCATTTATATAGGCTTTTTTTATCCCTGCCTCTTCTAATTTTTCCTTTGAAAAATCCTCCTCATCAGCAAGATAACGTCTACATAGCTCATCATATTTTGGAATTTTCTGCATATTTTCTCTATTTAAAGCTCTTTGTAACCTAATACTGTCATCAACACTTAAATAAATAGGAACTACATTATCATCTCCAAAATATTTTTTCATTTTTTTATAGGACTCCAAGGTTCCTATACCTAAATAATTTCTGTTTTCAAGATTTATCTTACCATCATCTATTGTAGCATATGTCCAAGCTCCATAATTGGTTTTATAAGTTCTTTTTTCTATAAGTTTATTTGCCCTTTCAAATTCTTCTATTTCTTTAATTGTAACAAACTTGTAATCAAGTCCATCCACCTCTTCATCTCTGGCAGGTCTGGTTGTATACAACATAATCTTTTTAGTTTTATGACAATCTTCATACAATTTAGAATATATCGTATCCTTGCCTGTAGCGGACTTACCCATTATATAATATATTTTACCCAATCTATATCTCCATATCTTTAATCAAATATAATTTTATATCCCAAAATAAGATAATTATATATTTCATCATATTTTGCTTTATCCAATATATCTCCGGACTTAATCAAAGGAATACCCGGCGGATATATATATATATTATTATATAAAATCTTATCTTTTAATCTATTTAGTTTCTCCTCTATTACTTTATCATATTCTTTTATATTTTGATATTCTTTTAGTTTACTTATATCAATTTTTTTATCAATATCAGCTAATGCCAGACTAAGTCTTACAAAGCCCTCTCTAGTATCACAAAAGCTCGTATATGCTAAAATATAATTTTTATTACTCATTTCAACTTCAATTTTATATTCATTTCTTAATATTTTTGATAATAAGCTTGCATCAATAATATTATTTTTTATACATATAGTCAATTTTGTTTCGTCCAAATATTTTACTCCTGAATCAGGATTTCTTATATCAAATATCTCAAAATTATGATATTTATTCTTTCTAAATTCTCTAATATTTTCCAAATATTTTTTTATATCCTCGCCGGCATATTCTTTGCTATATCTAATACATGCATCTATAGATGAAATAAATATATACGAAGGAGAACTTGTTTCAAAAACCCTTATATTTTTTTCTATTTTTTCAAGATTAATTCTTTGTGAATTGATATGAAGTAAGGCTGTCTGTGTAAAAGCCGGCAAAGTTTTATGCAAGCTTTGTATAACTATATCAGCTCCCATAGCTAAAGCCGATTTCTTGCTGTCTATAAAAGGAAGATGAGCACCATGAGCCTCATCTACTATTAATATAATCTTATTTTCATGACATAGCTTAGATATATATTCTATATCACTAATTACACCTTCATATGTAGGACTGGTAATATATACTGCCGAGATATCTTTATTTTGTATATTTTTTTCAATCTCTTCCACATCAGCTCCTAAATATATATTATATTTTTCATCTCTTTTTACATTTATATATTTGACATTTAAATTATTTAAATTTATAGAATTATATGCACTAAAATGTGCATTACTTGCCATTAATATATATTTATCTTTTTTTTCAACAGTTCTAAGTGCAGTATGTATAGCACAAGTACTTCCATTTACTATAAAATAAGTTTTTCTTGTATTATAGACCGCCCTTGCATAATCCAAGCTTTCTTTTATTATCCCTCTCGGTTCATGTAAATCATCTGTATATTCAAGCTCTGTCAAATCAAGCTCTATTAAATTATTCAAACACTCTTTAATAAATCTCGGCATATTTCTCTTATGCCCGGGCATATGAAATGGATAAATATCACTATCAACATATTTTTTTAATTTAAATGCAAAAGTATCCTTCATAATAATTCTTACCTCTCAAGAAAGCTTATACTACTTTCATTTATAGTTACAGCCTTCTTACTTTTAATCTCCAAATCACCATTTTGCATTATATCACACTTACTTAAATAACAATGTATCCCATTATTATCTATCATAATAAGCTCAAGCATTTCATTACTATCTTTTAGAGAGTTTCTAAAATTATCATCATTAATAACAAACAAATCATTTTCAGGACTCAGTATAGCTATCATTCCATAAGCATTTTTAGGAGAATTTGGTAAATATTCCATATAAATTCCCGAATAATCCTTATAATAATACATACTAATTATAGAGCCGCTAAAATGCTTTGTTACATCTTCAACTTCCTTTGTATTAATATTTATCCTCGCAATTTTACTTTTCTGTATACCATCACTATTTTCAACTACACAGCTGTAATAAATATATTCTCCTCTGGCTACCATTGCAGTTATATATATTCCATCCTTTAAAAAAGCTTGATCATTTATATATATTTTATTCTTTCCTTCTTTATAGCTATATATATTACCGGCTATTTCAGGATTTGCAGAATACACACTGTCTATTACATCATTCTTAAAATAATAAATTCTATTATCTATTTTTATACTATCTTTATTTTTATTAGCCAAATCTCCAAAGCTATCCAGCAATATATATTTATCACCTTTTTTATCAATAGTATAAGCTTTATTGATTTTTTCTCCACCTGCATATTTGTTAAAAAATTTAATTTCATCACCCTTAGAATATGCTATTTCTTTATCCTTTAAAATAAGATAGCCTGATATATCATTATCTATTTTTTCCATATTTTTATCTTCTTTATTGTATCTTAGAAGATTAATATTTTCATTTCTGCTTTCCAAATTTTCCAAAAAATAGATAAAATTTTCATCTTCAATATCAGAATATTCTATAATATTATCAGCTCTATCAACGAAGCCCTCTTCTCTTAATTTAGTCAAAAAATCATTATCACTTTTATATAGATTTTTGCTACAATCTATCTTTATTAATTTACCATCATCGTCAAATATATACTCAAAAATACCCCTTCTTAAGCTTCCTTTATACATAGATCCATCAGAAGAAAAATAATATATAGAATTATTAATTTTCAAAAATTCATTTTCTGCCATTTTGCCATTAGATTTTCTATATTTTTTTGTATTTTCAAACTCATTCCATCCCAAAAGTGGCTTTTTTTTGTCTTTTTTTTCTTTAATTTCAATATTTTTTTCTATTTTTATTTTATCACTGATATTCTCTTTTTTAATAATATCCTTCAATATAGAAAACACACTTAATAGAGTAAAAATAGCTAAAAAACCAATTATAAATAAAAATATCATTCTTAATATAGTTTTTACTATTTTCACTCCTTTATTTTCAACATCCTCTATTATAGAAATACCTAATTCTTCCTCTATCTCTATCAATGCTGTAATAGCCTTTTGTTCTATATCTTTTTCCTTTAAGATATTATCATCTACAAAATCACTGATTTCTATATTTTTCAAATTTTCTATATTTTTAAAGCTCTCTTTTATCAAAATTCTTATCCATGCTCTAAGCAGGCTCTGCTCAGGTATAGAACCGGCTCGATTCCAAAGCTTTATATATGTTTTCTTTAAAATATTCATTACTAAAGCATCGTCATCTATATATTGAACAATATCAGATAAGGTGTTTTTATATGTCAATAAAAAAAGATTTTCAAAAGACTTAACATCTTTTTGCCTAAATCCACAAATTACCTTATTTAATAAATCTATCTCCAAAATGTACTCTCCTATTTTTTATAAAAATATTTTAACACTTACACAAAATATATAAAAGAAATTTTCATATAAATTTATAAAATATAATAACTATCAACATAAAAGAGCAAAAGGTATTTTTTATAGTAGCTCTTTTTACAAATTTTAATATAAGCTTTAAAATATTATATATCTTATAATATAATACTTTTTTCTATACTAATAGTATACTTATAAATTTAATTTTTAAAATATATATATTTTAGTATTTTTTTCTCTATTTTATCTATTTTTTATTTTAAAGCCATAGTTTTTTCACATTTATCATATAAACTTGAGAGTGTTAATGGAAACGTTAACACTAGTTTCTATTATAGAAACTAAAAGCTTTTTCATACTCATACTTGGCGATTTTATATCGCCAAGCCCCCCAAATAACTTTATATTTATAATTTTTTAAAGTCGCTTAGTTTATTTTATATTATTTAGCGACTTTTTTGTGTATAAAAAATCCGATTTTTTACTGATAATATAATTTGAGAATCAAAAAATATAAAATCGTTTTCTTTATATAAGAAAAAATGGCATAACCATTAAAACATCGGTTATACCATCTTTCCAAATAATATCTATATAATAATCAAAACACTCGCAAGATTAATTATTCAATAATCTTAGCAACTCTTCCTGAACCTACGGTTCTACCGCCTTCACGAATAGCAAATCTAAGACCCTGCTCACAAGCAACAGGATGAATAAGCTCAATTGTCATTTCAACATTATCTCCAGGCATACACATTTCTGTACCTGCAGGTAATTCACAAACACCTGTGATATCTGTTGTTCTAAAATAAAACTGTGGTCTATAATTATTGAAGAAAGGAGTATGACGTCCACCTTCATCTTTTGTCAATACATAAACTTGTGCTGTAAATTTCTTATGGCATTTTACAGTACCTGGCTTAGCAAGAACCTGTCCTCTTTCGATTTCTGTTCTTTGAATACCTCTAAGAAGTGCACCGATATTATCACCGGCTCTAGCTTCATCAAGAAGTTTTCTAAACATCTCTATACCTGTAACAACTGTCTTCTTAATATCTTCACGGATACCGAGGATTTCAACCTCATCATTAAGATGAAGTGTACCACGCTCTACTCTACCTGTGGCAACTGTACCACGACCTGTTATAGTAAATACATCTTCTACAGGCATTAAGAATGGCTTATCTGTTTCTCTTTCAGGATTAGGAATATATGCATCTACTGCATCCATAAGTTCCATAATCTTATCTCCCCATGTACCATTTGGATCTTCCAAAGCCTTAAGAGCTGAACCATGAATAACAGGAATATCATCACCAGGGAATTCATATTCATTTAATAAATCTCTGATTTCCATCTCTACTAATTCAAGAAGCTCTTCATCATCAACCATATCGCATTTATTCATAAATACAACTATATAAGGTACACCTACCTGACGTGATAAAAGAATATGCTCTCTTGTCTGTGCCATAACATCATTACCTAAATCACATAAATCTTTACATAGATGCTGCCCAAATCT